>DRHF01000310.1 GCA_011049715.1 Desulfobacterales bacterium | reverse complement strand
GAACCTTCCGAGGCCTTGTTTTCAAGCGTCTTAAGACGAATGACCCGGTTATTATATTTACAGACCGGCCGAGTTCCGGTTTTACACCCGCTTTGACCTGAGTTTGAGCCGCCGACCGATTCAATATCCTGCTCGGCGCTCGGGTCTAAATATATATGGCCTCATTAGTAAACGAACGCGCATCGCTGTTATGTGACTGGTTTATAACCTTTTCAACAGCCTATCGTGGATATGATCAAAGCTGCCGTTGGACATGATCAAAATAAGATCCCCGGGTTTCGCCTCTTTGACCAAAAAGTCGATGATCTGATCTGTATCTGGAAAATAGCAGGCATTTTTCCCTCTATGTTTCAGGTCTTTGACGAGTTTTGGAGATGAAAATCGCTTTTCCAAAGGAATTTTTTCCAACAACGGTGGTTTTCTAATACAGATGAGGTCAGCCGCGTCAAAGGAAAGCGGATAGATGTGTTGAAAAACATCCCTCCTGCTCGAGTTGGTTCTGGGTTCGAAAACAGCGATCACTCTTCCCTTTGGATAAAACGGTTTTACGCCTTGTATCGTTTCCCTGACAGCTGTCGGATGATGTGCAAAATCATCCATGACGGTGATCCCGCCTTTTCGACCGCGTACCTCCTGGCGCCTCTTTATGCCCTGAAATGTTTCAAGCGCGTCTGCCATGGCTTTGCAAGGGACCATCAGATGATCTGCAATGGCGATACATGCCAGCGCATTTAACAGATTATGTTCCCCCATCAATCTCGATTTAAAAATACCAAACGGTTTTCCATGCTTTGATACCTCAAAGCGGGTCCACGGCGGATCAATAGTAACGTCTCCCAAACGCCAGATTACGTTTCTGGTAACGCCGTATTTTTCAACCCGGCAATTTAAATGTTCGGTAAGTTTAGAAGCATTTTCATCTCCTCCATGTACCAGGAGCAGGCCTTTTGATGGCATACCCAAAACAAACCGGCCAAAAGCTTGTTTGACATGTTCAATATCGTTAAAGATATCTGCATGATCAAATTCAACACCCGAAAGGATAGCCAGGTGGGGATCATAGTGCAGAAACTTCGGTTGTTTATCGAAAAATGCGGTGTCGTACTCATCCCCTTCAATGACGACATAATCCCCGTTTCCGATACGATAGTTGCTGATAAAGTTTTGTAACATACCCCCGATCATAAAAGAGGGTTCCATGCCGGCCCTGTACAGCATCCAGGCTAAAATAGACGATGTGGTGGTTTTTCCGTGTGTACCGGTCACCAGTATCGGTTTTTTACGCGAAAGCATAAATCGATTGACGGCCTGGGGCATGGAACAGTAGCAAAGCCCCATCTTCTGCATCTGGACAACCTCTGGATTATCCTTCGTAACCGCATTGCCGACAATGATCAGATCGGGACCGTTTGAAATATGTTTTTTGTTAAAACCGCTGTGTATCCGGATACCTTTTTCAACCAAAAAGGTGCTCATGGGCGGATATATTTTCTGATCGGACCCGCTGACTTGAAACCCCAAATCTTTGAGCATGCAGGCCAGCGCCCCCATCCCGGTTCCGCAAATGGATATCAAGTAGATCTTTTCCACGTGATTGGGAATACGATTGTTTTTCAAGTTTCGCATCTAAGGTTTTCTAAAGATCCGTCTCCGGCTTTCAAATTCGACAAAATTTTGTTAAAATCGAGCCATTAAATGTATAGATGTGTTTTGAAATAGCTTGTAGACTGATACCCCGAAAGGGTTACGGGATGTTATTTGGGTTCGGTAATCTTTTTCCTGTGAACCGCCATCAGAGTCACCAGTGCTTTGGCCACGAGAATTTCATCTTTGTCCCGGATGTCGAAATACTTTCGATTCAGAAACAATGACCCGACGTCCCTCTCTGATCACCTGGGAGCGGCAAACCAGGGTATCTCCATAGGCGGGTTTTAGAAAATTAATCTATCCCTTTATTTCAGCAAAGACTTCCGCAGCCGCCCGAATGGTTTGATCGATATATTCGTTGTTGTGGGCCGATGAGACAAAAAGCGCTTCAAACTGGGATGGCGCCAAATAAATTCCCCTTTGAAGCATTCCCCGGTAATAGGCTGAAAACATTTCGAGATCCGATTTTTTTGCATCCTCAAAATTCTTCACTTCACTGCCGGTGAAAAAAAGACCCGCCATCGATCCCACCCGATCAACCGTTATTTCGATGCCGATCTGCTCCGCTCTCGATCTAAGGCCGGCGGTGAGTCGTTCCGATTTTTCATCGAGTGCATCATAGAAACCGGGTTGACGGATTTCCTTGAGCGTAGCAATCCCGGCGGCCATCGCAACCGGGTTTCCTGAAAGGGTACCTGCCTGATAAACCGGACCCTGGGGAGCAATGTGTTCCATGACATCCCGTCTGCCACCATAGGCGCCGACAGGCAGCCCGCCGCCGATGATTTTTCCAAGTGTGGAAATATCCGGTGATATGCCATAAAGGGATTGTGCTCCCCCATACGCCACCCTAAAACCGGTCATGACCTCGTCAAAGATCAAAAGGCTCCCTGTTTTTTCAGTCAATTCTCTCAAAGTGTTTAAAAAACCATCAACAGGCGCCACCAATCCCATGTTCCCCGCAACCGGTTCGACAATGATGCAGGCAATCTTTTCTCCCTGCTCGCCCATTACCTTTTGGATGGTTTCGATATCGTTGTAAGGAAGCGACAGAGTGTGTGCCACAAAGGACTCCGGCACACCCGGGCTTCCAGGGATGCCGAGAGTGGCGACCCCGGATCCGGCCTGCACCAAAAGCGTGTCGGCATGGCCGTGGTAGCACCCGTCGAATTTGATGATCCTGTCCCTGCCGGTAAATCCCCTGGCGAGCCGTATGGCACTCATGGTCGCCTCGGTGCCCGAGTTTACCATTCGGATCATCTCCATGGAAGGGATGGCGGCGATGACCATCTCCGCAAGTTCGATCTCAAGATCCGTAGGGGCGCCAAAACTGGTGCCCCTCTCCAAAACAGTCGAGATCGCTTTTATTACCTGGGGATGCCGGTGTCCGAGTATCATGGGACCCCATGAACCGACATAGTCGATATAGCGGTTCCCGTCGACATCATAAACAAAACACCCAAACGCATGATCGATAAAAACAGGATCGATTCCGACCGATCGACACGCGCGGACCGGACTGTTGACGCCTCCGGGAATCACATTTAAAGCTTGCTTAAACAGCTTTTTCGAGTCTGTTTGCTTCATCCTTTTTAATCCTTTCCTTTTTCAAATGGCCGCTTTCTCAAATAAAACCGGTTGACATCCATAAATGATTCGGGTGAAGAGATATCAGACACCTTTTATGAGGTCAAGGAGGGTTTTAGCGATTATGGACCCACAAAAATCCGTAAAGCATCTCTCGAAATTTTTGTCCTATGTCTTGGGGCGCAGACCGGATGAGTTCGGTTTGGTCCTGGATTCAAACGGATTTGTTAAGATCAAGACGCTTCTAAAGGTGGCTTCTGAAGAAGACGGATGGAAATATATCCGGAGGTCGCATATCGGAGAACTGCTGATTGTCCTTCCAAACCCACCGGTGGAACTAAAGGAAAACTTCATCCGTGCAAAATCCCGTGACAACCTGCCGCAACCGATCCGGGTCGATACCCCTCCGACGTCTCTTTTTACCTGCGTCAGAAGAAAGGCTTATCCCCGCATGATCGAAAAGGGAATATTCTCATCGGGCGATTCCGATGTTATCTTGTCATCAAACCAACAGATGGCAATTAGAATGGGAAAACGGATCGATCAGGCGCCTGTGCTGCTGACCATCCAAACCAGAAAAGCAGCGAAAAAAGGCGTCTGTTTTTATCGGACAGGCGATCTGATTTACATCGCCAATTCTATTCCACCCAACTGTTTTACCGGGCCGGCCATACCCAGACGAAAAGAAGTCCCTGAAAAACAGGATATGAAGAAAGAAGAAAAAGTAGAGAGGCTCCCGGGCAGTTTTATACTGTCGTTTGATGGTGAAAAAGATCAGAAAAAGAAAATCGCACGGAAAAAACGGCAAAAAGAAATCGCCTGGAAAAAAGACAGAAAAAGGTTAAAGCATGCCAAGGATAAGATGTGGCCTGCATGATCCCTGTTGCCTCTATGCAGCGTAAGCCGAAATGTGGCTTGTCATCGACCCGGGGACAGCTTTAAGCATGACGACTTGTTCACTCAATTACAGGAAACAAAAGGAAAATAGCCACATCCCACACGGTATGACTCACGATGTTCAACAGTATGGAGCCTTTCTGAACATATAAAAATCCCCAGAAAAGCCCGCACAATCCGGCCGCAAGAATCAACATGGCATTTCCGCTGGCCAGATGAACCAGTGTATAGATCGAAGTTGCAATAATAAATCCACGCCACCGGCCTTGCTCCATTTGTAAGCGCCGCTGTAGAAACCCGCGCCAGAACAATTCCTCTCCCGGTCCGATCAGTAGAACCATCAGCACTGCGATACGGAAGGGAGATACACCGGATTTGAAAGCATAAACATTTTCAATACCGCTTTTGGCAAAGGAAAAAATCTGTCTGGACACGATGTTTCCGGCGTAAAATACTATATAGAGAAATAACGCCGAAAGAATCCCGAATCCCACCTTCCACAGCGTTTGATGTTTGATATCAATCCGGATTTCCGACCACCAGTGCCGGTCAAAAATAGTGACCAGAACCAGGAGTATGGTAAGATTGGTAGACATCCACCACCAAAAATCAAATCTGCCAAGGCCCTGTGTCATAAACAAAGGCGTAAAAAGTACGCCTGCGATCAGCGTTATCGCCCAAGTAGATCCCATTTCCGTTTTAAATCAGCCTAGAAAAAAAGACATGAGGGAGTTAAGGACAAGAGCGGCGGTACACAAAAGACCAAACAGCAGATTGAGTTGGGCAGTCTGTCCGTCCAGGGAGATAAAATCAAGCGGGTGCTTCGGCTGACGCCGCATCCTCCCCTTCTTGACAAGCTTGAATGTCAGTGGAATCGCCAGGAAGGTAACCAAAAAAGTGGGGGGCATTTTGGGGTCAAGGTCAGCAGCCATGGAAAGCAAAATGAGTGCGATAATCACCACAAAGGGGCATACCAGTAAGAATACAAAGTAGCCCTCAGACAAGGTATCGCCCAGCCTGCTGGCCATGGTTTGAATACCACCCGCCCTGTCACTGTCAATGTCGCGCCAGTTATTGGAATGCAAAATCCCAACAACCAACAAAGACATCGGCACCGCCCAGATCACCGGCGCCCAGGAAAAGGTACCGGTCTGTACGATCCAGGCGCCGAGGGCGCCAAGGACGCCAAAATTTAAAAACACCGCCAGGTCGCCCAGCGCGTTGAACTTTAACGGCAACGGTCCCCAGGTGTAAAAAATACCGATTACCACACCTGCCATTCCGATCCACAGGATTGATACACCCACCCGACTGACCAGAAATAACCCGATCAACATACCCAGGCCCAAAAAAAGATAACCGGCATGCAATGCGTCCCGTGAAGAGATCCACCCCCGTACAACGGCCCCGCTGACCGGGTTGACCTGCTTGTCAATGCCTTTTTCATAATCAAATGCATCGTTGAGCAGATTGCTGCCGGTATGGAGAATTGCCATACCGAATAATGCGGCAAGAAATAGGAGAAGATCAAAAGATGCGCCGCCGATGGTCACAGACATCAAGGTGCCAAAAATGACCGGCATGGTCGATGCCGGCAGAGCAAAAGGACGAATGGCAACCGACCATTTTTTTAAAAATGATGGCGCTGGTGAGTCAAGAATTCTTTTTTTTATCTGTTCCGGTCTATCTTTCATAAAATATGGGTGGTTTCCTTTCGATCTTACCGGTCAATATTGGCCAGATTTGTCAAAGTATGATAATATCAGAAAAAAACCGATGAATCTGGAGTGTGGCACGCCAGCGTCAATTGCACTTGATCTTTATTGTTTTCCGGGTAAAACCGGCTATGCTCCGTGCAAACGGCTTCGCCATATAGCTCGTCCGATTTCAATAATAACCACTTAACCGCCGAATACAAGTGACCCTGAAATTTCGTGGAGCATGGCGGTTTATTCCAACCCCCTACCGGTCGGTAGATCGGTAAAACGCTACCAAGGGTGGTGAAGCGGCTGAAAAGATTGATGGATTTACTTGAGTAAATAAAAAACTTTCCAAAATCGGCAGATGCGACAAAATTGTTATCTCTAAGAGGAAATCATTGCTTTTCAAATGAAGATTTAGTTTAAAACGAGCAAAATGGCACCCGGATTATTCGCTTTTGGTTTTAAACCCGCTGCAGAAATTGCATATCCAATCCATTTTTCAAGGTGATTTTTAGAGATCCGATGGACGCAACAAAAATTTTTCACAAAAAAAATAGAGAGGAGACACGGATCAATGTCAAAAAAAATTGTTATCATCGGCGGTGGCCCGGGTGGATATGTGGCTGCGATTCGTGCAGCGCAATTGGGTGCAGAGGTAACGGTCGTTGAAAAGGGCAAACTGGGTGGAACATGCTTAAACCGGGGATGTGTACCCACCAAAACCCTGCTGCATGCAGCCCGTATTTACAAAACAGTACAAAACACACGACAATTTGGAATTTACTGTACGATAGATTCTTTTCGATACGATAAAATGGTGGAGAAAAAAAATGAAGTGGTTCGAAACAATGTAATCGGCATCGAAACCATCTTTAAGAATAGGCATATCAAACTCCTAAGTGGCATCGCACGGTTATCCGATCCTACTACCCTAACAATTGAAACCGCAGAAGGAAAGAGGGTAAAAGAATCGGCTGATGCCCTGATCATTGCCACCGGCTCTGAACCGCTAATACCCAAATCTATTAAGTTCGACGGCGATCGAGTGATAACCACAACCGAAGCACTCGACCTGGATGATCTCCCTTCAAGCATTGTCATTGTCGGTGGTTCCGTCTCCGGTTGTGAATTCGCGTGTTTATTCGGCCAGCTCGGTTCCCGGGTCTATTTAATCGAAATGCTTGATCGCATTGTGCCGACCGAAGACAAAGAATTGTCGAGAAGACTTGCGGGTCGATTGAAAAGACTCGGGGTAAATGTCATGATCAAAACGAGGGTAAAATCTTTGGAGCGCCAATACCCGATGAACTCTGTAACCGTGTTTACCGATAAAGATCAAGTCAACGCAGATTATTGTCTGCTGGCAATGGGCAGAAAGCTGAATACGAAAAATATCGGACTGGAAACACTTGGTATCGATTTTTCGTCCAAGGGCATCAAAACCGATAAACGGATGGAAACCAATGTTTCAAGTGTTTATGCGGTTGGCGACGTAACAGGAAAGTACCAATTGGCCCATGTAGCCAGCCAGCAGGGTATAATTGCAGTTGAAAACATTATGGAGATCGATGCAACCATGGACTATGACGCGATCCCCAGCTTCATTTACACCGACCCGGAAATCGCCAGTGTGGGCTTAAAACCGGAGGAAGCCGTTGAAAAGGGCATGGATATCATCGAAGGCAAAGCCACCTTTAAGGGCAATGCAATGGCCCATGCGATTGAGCAAACCAGCGGTTTCGTTAAAACAGTCATAGACAAAAAGACTCTTAAAATTCTTGGCCTGCATATGTTCGGCCCCCATGTTACAGAACTGCTTCCAGGGGCAGTGGCCATGATAAAAATGGGCATGACTTTGGCAGATGTCAAAAATGTCATCTACCCCCATCCGACATTGTCTGAAACAGTTAAAGAGAGTGTGTTGGCTGCAGTAGGCGAAGCCATCCATGCCTGATAAATTTATAAAAAACCCAATGCCACGCACCCGCATGTCCATATCTTAGGGCCATAGTCTCATAGGTGTTTTAATTTACTCAAGTTTCGCACCCCCAATGGGGCACGATGCCGCATCTGGTGTGGGATAAATAAAATTTTTTGGAAAAACAATGTGGCAGCCGTGGTAAACCGGTATCCATAAAGTAATCACCGTGCACAGGCACGCGATGGTCTGGTTTCTTTTGTAATATCAGTTGCTTCTGAAATGATAACTCTTAAAAGATTTTGTGCCGTTGTCAAAGCGCTCATCATCAATTTTTTCCAGAAAAATTTCTTTTTATCCTATGCCTGATGCGACTTTCCTTAAAATATCAGGCGCGAAACTTGAGTAATTTATTTGAAATTTTTCTCCAACGGTGGTTATCCCCAACCATGTTTTGATTGACAGATCGTTAAAATTTGAATATTTATTTGTGATAAATCGCTTGAGTTTCGCACTTATGATTTCATGAAGACTCGCCTTTGGCGTGGAGCGAATAAAATTTTTCAAAAAATAAGGACGCTAAACTTAAACAAATGTTAAATTGAGAGGAGATTTCAATGTATCAATTAAACGAAAAGGAGCTTTTGGTTAAATCATCAACGTATGCGGTTCAGAGAGAAAAGCTTTTTATACCGATTTGTGTTTATAAAAAAATTGCCGGTAAAACCTCAAAAGCGGATTACCAGGCCATACCGACCGGACCGGATGGTATAGCCCCGGAAAAGCATTGTGGTTTCGGCGATTCTGAAGAACAAGCCCTGAAAAAATGTCTTGAATTGATAAAGGATGTTGACGATAAAACCATTAGAAGTTGGTTTTTTCAAAAACCAAATCTTGATAAATCAGAGAAACAGGTTAATCCTTTATCGGGTGAAGATGATTCCATCCAATCCATGTTATCTAAACTGGACAAGCTGCGGAAGACCTCTGAGGGTGATATCGGCCTTCAAAATCGGGTAGTTAAGGAATGATACCTAGTGCCCATCCGTGACTTTAAAATAAATAATAGAAGTGTCCAATTCAGAAATGAGCAATTTTTGTCCTGATCAAGTTGAGCACATCTTATAAAAATCAGAGGCGAAATCCCGCAAATTTTTGCGGGGGCCGCACAAGGGTTTACGGTGAGGCGTACGTGTTGTACGCCGCAACCGAAAACCCGCTGAGAACGCCGAACAGGGCAAAAAGGGCCATTTATGGATGGACACTACCTATGCAAATTCTATTTTCCTAATGCCCGTGCCATCTAATTTAGGTCCCTCTTATTTTATCATTAATCCCTCCTGCTTGCATGGGACGGCGGATTCTCCGATCTGGAATAGTTTGCCAATCTCTTTTCATATTCGGCTAATAATATACAAATCTATAGACCTTCCTGCCATTTGCAGGCAAGCAAAGATGCTCACATCTTTTGCGCCGAGCATGTCCACAAAACCGAGAGCGTTTACTTAAATTTCCTAGCGCATCTGGTTTCCTTCATCGGACACCTTGCTTTTTTTAAACCACTTCAGTCTTCTCATTGCTGAATCCTTATAGAAACTGTCCCTATCGCCTGCTTTCTTAATTATCAAATTCAACCATTCCCGGGATTTGTTCCAATTTTTATTATCCCAATAGGCCTGAGCAATTTGGTATCGAAAAGCCTGCAATGTTGACGCATTTGGATATTCTATCTCAAATTGGTTAAATGTTTCCAACAACTGTGGCATGTATTTTGAGAAACTCTGCCGAATCCCATAACTGTTTCCATGTTTTTTCCAGCCCAAGAGTGTGCGCATTTTTCCTTTGTATGCAATACGAGATGCTGATGAATTCGGAAATTCTTGGATGACTTTATCGTACCACTTAACCGCTGCTTCAACATGGGGCATCAAACTTGTGTCGATTGTTAATTTATAACCTGTTCCTTTAGACCAAAAATCTCCATGATTTAAATATAATTGAGCAACCGCATTTTTAATAGGCTCTTTTTCAATACCTCCAACTATCTCAGCAAGTTCTTTAACCCGATCTTTAACTAATTTCGCTTCTTTGGTCTCCGGATATTTTGTAACAAGCTCTCGCCAAGACTTTAGAGCCTTGTTGACTTTCTTTTCTGTGTATGCAATCAAACCCAACAGGTAATAAGCTTGCGCCTTTTCGGTAATTGATGCATTGCTGAATATTATATTAATCAGTTCCGCTTTTGATTCTCTCACCAAGCCGTGTCTGTTGAACATTTCAGCTTTTTGGTAGGAAGCGCTAAAAACATTAAGAGCAGGAAGAAGTAATAGAAACAGAAGACAGATAAGAATAACTTTTTTCATATTTCCTCCTATATTCTTTAATGGCATAACATTACCACCCCCCCATACCAATGTTCCCTCATATTGGCAGAAAAGCGAAACGCATTGATCTGTTGCTTTTTATATAATTTTTTCATCTTCCAATTTTAACAGCTGATCTTCAGTATATCCCAGAAGATGGCTATAGATTTCTTGGTTATTCTGTCCCAATAACGGTGCAGAAGTGATTGTCGTCTTGGTATGCCTGAGCTTGACAGGACATGCCAGTTGCTTGAAAGCGCCTTTTTCCGGATGGGTAGTTTCCACGATCATTCCCTTTTCCAAAAGATGCGGATCTTCCAAAAGTTCAGCACTATCCATGACCATCCCGCAAGGAATCCCATTTGCGATAAATTTTTCCATGACTTCCTTTTTTTCTTTGCCGGAAGTCCAGCGCGTAATCATCTGATCCACCTCATCCCTGTGCTTCCAGTAACGGTCTGCACTGCGTTCATACCCTTTAGCGTGGGCCATTTCACCTCTGCCTATCACTTGACAGAGATTCACCCACTGCTCAAGGATAATCGCTCCGATAACCACATACCCATCCTTTGTTTGGTAGATATCCCATGGACAGAGACCGGCATAACGGCTTCCAATTCGTGGAATCGGTTTCCCCGTATGGTAGTGCGCCTGGTAAGCTGAACGTAAAAGGTTGACAATTGAATCCTGGAGGGACACCTCGACGAACTCACCCTTCCCCGTTTTTTCACGATTATATAAAGCAGCGAGGATACCTATTACGAGATTCATTCCACCTCCAACATCTCCAATGGAGGGGCCGCATCGAACAGGCGGGCGATCGGGGTATCCATTGCAACTCATCGCCCCGCCCATGGCCTGGGCAATGATATCAAAAGAAGGGTAATCCCGATATTTCCCGGAGAGTCCATAACCTGTAAGCGAAGCGTAGATGATCCTCGGGTTGATTTTTTGGAGGATTTCGTAACTCAGACCCAATCTGTCCATTGTCCCCGGCAAAAAATTTTCCGCCACTACATCAGCCAGTTTCACCATTTTTTTAAATATTTCTATACCTTTGTCACTTTTCAGATCCAGAGTGACACTCTTCTTGTTGGCGTTTAACATCACAAAATACCAGCAATCCCCCTCTTCTCCTTCTCCGAGAAACAGCGTGCGACCACGTTCACCAACAATCGGCTTTTCAATCTTGATTACCTCCGCCCCAAGGTAAGCGAGGTGCACGGTACAGCTGGGGCCGGCTTCCAACTGTGTCAGATCGAGTACCCTAACATTTTCCAAAGCACTGGCCATTTTAAAATCTCCTTGACATTCGTTGTTTTCAGGTCATGTTGTCCGGTTCACATATTAGTAGCATGGATCATTTTGAATCAAACATGCTTCAAGCAAAAAAATATTTTTAATTAATCAACACCTTGTCAAGAATTTAAAAGTCCGGAAACTATTCGAGTGTAAACCCTTCCGCGGTATTTAAACAGCAACACCGTATTCTTTTTTGATAAACTTTAGATTCTCTATTGCATTGTCATATTTCGTCTTGCCGTAATTGTAATAATCGAATTCGATTTTCGAAATATTGAGTTGAATCAGACTCCACAAAAACCAGTAAATGTCAGGGAATGGTTTGAACAGATCGATATGATATAGCACATGGTCGAATTGATAACCGGCGCAATACTCTTCAACAATCTGTTTTTCCGCTTCCCGCGGGACAAGAATTTCCTGAAACATGTCCCCAATATCGTAATACTTTGGCGCCATCCCTGCATACTCCCAATCGATGATATACATGGGCGCATCGTATTTGTGCACCGCTTCTTCGTTTATGAGTATAAAATTGTCAGCCAGCAGGTCATTGTGGCAGGGAGTATATTCTGATTCGGGGATATTGATAATACTCGACAACTTGATGAGCCGTTCTATGGTGCCTGCAATGTCAAATTCCCGATAGTCAACATTGAGCCGGTTGAGTATGGCCGACATCCTCATCACCTCCACCAGGGGATTGAAAATCCGCCCAAAATTCACGCCGCTTGTGTGAATTTTTCGAATCGGCTCAACGATTTTTGTGTAGAGCGAATTGTCCGAAAAGTGATCGTTTGTCAAAACAATGGAGTCATCGATGAATTCCACGATGGTAACGCCCTTTTCCGGCATATACTTGATGATATTTGACGATACGCCGATTTTTGCCATTTCCCGGATCGCATGTGCCTCATAGTCGCGGTTGATAAAAAGATCGGTTTTATCACCGTAAATCCGAACGGTGTAATCGCCTTTTTCCGACTGAACTCGGTACAGTTTATTGGTTATCCCGCCGCTTAGCTGCGTGATACGGACATCAGTACCCTTCCATTCGGGCAAAAGTTCATAACAGACTTCCGTGGTGAATTCCTGGTCCAAAAGACGCGTTGCCGTGCACATTTCGATTTCCCCTTTTTCGATTTAAAACGGTTCATACAGTCAGTTGCCGACCCGACAACCGGCGAAACGCTCGACGGGATCATTTCGTCTATCTTATCAGCTTATACTCAATGTCGTTTAGGAAAAAATATAACGAGGGTACGCACAGAGTCAATCCCTTTTTTAATTGAGGGATTTGCCCCGCACCGATTTTTATACAAAGCGGAAGCCCACCAACCGTGCCACCAATTGACACAGTGTTGCCGCGCCATGAGAGACGTCAGGTGAGCTCACCTTTATATCGAATATCCAGACTCCTTATACAAATAACTTGACAGCACCTTACACAGTGAGGTAGTCAGACCAAACATACTGGAAGTTTAGCCGGAATTTACCCCAAAATTTTTTGACAAGGGATCATTTGGTTAGCCATTTAGCTTCACGAACCGATAAAGGCCATGTCTTTTCGAAGCCGGCAAACGAATGTAGTCTCGAAGTCTCGATAAACTAATGGGAAGGCAATTGTTATTATTAATAGCCGTGATATAGGGAAAGGAGGTGATGCTTGTCTTAGGTGGCTGGTGTAGATACACGATGGTAAAATAATAATTTAAGTAAAGGAGGCAGGTAAAATGAAAAGACGCGATTTTCTCAAAAAAGCAGGCGTGGGAGCTGCTGCAGTGGCTGCCACAACGGTAAACGCACCCTTTGTGCATGCGGCAAAGAAAACGACCATCAAGTGGAGAATGCAAACCTATGCCGGTCCTGCCCTAGCTGCGCATGTAGCTAAACCGGCAATCGATGCGTTTAACAAGGTCGCCAATGGCGAGATGGTGATCGAATTATACAATGCTGATCAGCTGGTGCCCACGGGTGAACTGTTTAGAGCCATGCAGAAGGGGACAATTGATGCGGTCCAGAGTGATGATGACTCCATAGCGGCGCCTGTCGATGTATCTGTGTTCGGTGCTTACTTCCCCTTTGCGTCACGCTACTCACTGGATGTTCCCGTGCTGTGGAACTGGTATGGGCTGAACGAAATCTGGGAGGAAGCCTTCTCCGAAGTGAAAGGCGTTACCTGGCTGAGTGTTGGGGCCTGGGACCCATGCAATTTCGCTACCACCAAGCCGATTCGACACCTTAAAGACCTCAAGGGACTGAGAGTGTTCAGCTTTCCCACCGGGGGCAGGTTCATGCAACAATTTGGCGTAGTCCCGATGGCCCTGCCCTGGGAGGACATTGAGATGGCCATTCAAACGGGTGAACTGGACGGTGTTGCCTGGTCCGGCATCACCGAAGATTATACTGTCGGATGGGCGGATGTCACCAAATATTATCTGACCAATCCCATATCCGGTGCCTGGGCGGGTTCGTATTATGCAAACTCCGATTCATGGAACGCCCTGCCGGAGCACCTGAAGACGTTGTTCCGTCTTCAAATGGACAGTTCTCACTACTACAGGCAACACTGGTACTGGTGGGGTGAAGCGCACTACCGCACCAAAGGCGGGAAACTGGAGCTCACCACTATCCCCAGTGAAGAGTGGAAGGTCGTGGAAGATGCCGCACTCAAATTCTGGGACGAGACTGCCAAAAAAAGCCCCAGGAGTGCCAAGGTGATAAAAATACTCAAAGAATACGCCCAAACCATGAAAGACGCCGGTCCTCCCTACCGGTACTAATAAATTGGGCATCAAGCGTTTATTCTAGCATAGCGGTGGCCTTCCCTGGCTTCAAAGCAGAACCGGCCGGGGAAGGTAAACCCCTAAAACCCCGAATTAAACTTCATCGAGCGATTTATTGCCAATAGATGTGCCGAGATATTGAGGCATATGGATCCACAAAAACCAAAGGTCCGCCGCCGGAGGCTAGAGGATTGTTCGCGAATCGCTTCTGCATAATAGATTCGGTGCAGATTGTGTAAAAAATTGCTCAATTCAATTATGACAGTCTCGTAATAAGTCAAAAAGCGCACAATTTGGCGCAATGCCCTAATGGCTAACTATCGATAATAATTCGCAATTCCTGAATCCCTAAATTCTTAAATCCATGTAAAAAGGACTTTTTACATGGGCATCAATTATGGGTAACAGTACCACAAGGAAGGGGGCAAAGATGCCTAAAGCAGTAAAAATCTTCGTGCAGGCTATTGATGCAACCAACAAGGTAGTGGGCAGGTTCGCCATGTATTTGGTCTTCGGTATGATCGGGGTCCTGCTGTTCGAATCTATATCCAGAACCATCTTCGATAAGCCGCACATATGGGTCGTGGAGGTGGCACAGTTCACGATGGCCGCTTATTACCTGCTTGGCGGTGGGTACTCCATGATTCTCAAAGGACATGTTAGAATGGATCTCCTTTATGGCCGGTGGTCTGTGAAGAGACAGGCTTTGGCTGATGTTCTTACCGGTCCCTTCCTTATCTTCTACTTGGTGTTTCTCCTCGTCGGCGCCTATTCCAGCATTGAATATGCTGTAATGTACGGGCAGAGAAATCGATCCGCGTGGGCGCCGCTTATGGCTCCCATCAAGATTATTATGGGGACCGGTGTCCTGCTGATGCTGTTGCAGGTGATAGCGACATTTTTCAAGGACCTGGCAAAGGCGAGAGGGGAGAAGATATAACATGAGTTATGAACTGATTGCGATACTGATATTCTCCTCGATGCTGCTCATGCTTCTCACCGGGCAACGTGTCTTCGCCGCGATTGGCGGTGTCGCCACTCTTTTCGCTCTTCTTCTGTGGGGAAAGGGTGGTTCGCAGATGCCGTTCAACGCAAGCTTTGCGTTGCTGAACTGGTACCCGCTTCTGACCCTGCCACTGTTCATCTATATGGGGTATATGTTTTCCGAGTCAGGAATAGCCAGTGATCTCTACAGAATGTTTCATGTCTGGATGGGCCCAATCCATGGGGGTCTCGCCATCGGAACCATGGGCCTGATGGTCGCCGTATCGGCTATGAACGGATTGAGCGTCGCCGGCATGGCAATTGGCGCTAGTATCGCCATGCCGGAAATGCTTAAACGAAAATATGACAAGATCATGGTTACCGGCGTCATCCAGGCGGGCAGTTCCCTTGGCATCATGGTCCCGCCCAGCGTGGTTCTTGTTCTCTATGGAATGATTGCCAGGCAGTCAGTGGGCCAACTATGGCTGGCCGGTGTTTTCCCCGGCCTCATGTTGGCAGGCTTGTTTATCTTATATATCGCTATTAGATGCAAACTTCAGCCGCATATGGGACCGACGTTATCCCTGGAAGAGCGGCGGCAGATAAGCTGGGGGCAGAAATTTCGACTGCTCAGGGCCGGGATCATTCCCCTTGTCATTATTTTTTCCATGACGGGGTTGTTCTTAATGGGAATCACCAGTCTCGTCGAGTGTTCAGCAGCCGGTGCGGCGGCAACCACCATTGCCGCCCTGGCCAAACGCCGGCTAAACCGGCAGGTAATGGAAAACACTCTACGTAATACGCTGAGCGTCAGCTGCATGTTTATGTGGGTTATTCTGGCGGCGCTTTCATTTGGCGCCGTTTTTGACGGTCTTGGCGCTGTGCACGCGATCAAGTCCCTGTTCCTCGACAGGTGGGGCCTCAGCCCGTGGGGCGTGCTGGTTATGATGCAGTTGTCCTACATCCTGATGGGCATGTTTCTAGACGATACGGCCATGCTCATCATTGTTGCGCCGCTGTATGTCCCCCTGATCATCGGTCTGGGGTTCAACCCGATTTGGTATGGGGTTCTCTATACCATCACCTGCCAGATTGCGTATATGACGCCTCCCTTCGGCTACAACCTGTTCCTCATGAAAGCGATGGCTCCTAAAGAGGTGACGCTGGCGGACATCTATCGTTCGATCATACCCTTTGTACTGGTTATGTGTGTCGGCCTAGCTATCGTCATGCTGTTTCCCCAGATTGCCCTATGGTTACCCGAATTATATTTTGGGTAATGAAGTCGGCAAGTAGCGATAAAGCCTGCCGGATGACGGTATCTTCGCTTCGTTTCGACAAACTACGGGGAATGCGCTCGCTGTTTAGGTTCAATTAATTCAAACCGTTTTTCGATTCCCCGGATGTTTATTAGGACCAACTAAAATCGAGCAATGATTTTTTGGCTGGATCCGGCCTTTTCCGAAAGGATCTCAAACTCTTCGCCTGCTTCACCCTCGGCAATCCCCGCAGAGACTGAAAAGGTAGATCCCGCAGAGTGGGTTCCATCCCTTGCCTCGGCCTGAATATCACCCAACCCTTGTGCTTGGAGACCTCTGGCGAAATCATCCAGCATACGCTCGGCGGCATGACGGCCTGTTCGGGGAAGGACAGTCGCAATCTGATTCGTTCCGGTCCGGATTGAGGTCCCCACATGGCGAAAATGTTTATTGACATTTTCCGCAAGAGATCGAATGATCTCCTGCGTCTTCGTGTACCCCAGTTTTTCGTTCAGCTCATAGAGGTCGTTCAGGGTAAACACGACGGCAGAGATGCTTTCGTGGGGTTCTTTTGGCTTCAAATCCTTCTCGTAGATATTCCTAAAACTCTTCTTTGAATGCAGCCCCGTCAATTCGTCCTGAAAGCCTTCCAGGCTTTTGACAAATTCGTCGACCATAGGGTGGTCCAGCTGATCCAGTTCACTATAGTTCCCCTGAAAAATGATCCGGCCGTCATAGAGAACAAGTATGCGATCTGAAATGAAAAAGACGTCAGGAATTTCGTGACTGATCATAATCGTGGTGAATCCAAATTTCTTCTGATTTTGTGCTATCATACTCAGGATAGCATTCTTCCTGATCGGATCTTGGCCTGCAGTCGGTTCGTCAAAAAGCACTATTTTAGGGTCCGTAATGAGGGCGCGAGCCAAAGCCACCCGCTTCTGCATACCGCCCGAAATTTCAGACGGGTATTTGTAAAGAACTTCGGAAAGCTCCAACTGTTCCACTTTCTCCTTTACCTTAATCTCAATTTCCCTCTTGCTCAATTTCGTCGTCCGTTGGAGCGGTAGAGCGACATTTTCAAAGACCGTGAGTGAATCAAAAAGGGCATTGTTCTGAAAAAGGTAGCTGAACTGGCTCCTCAACTGATCGAATTCCTTCCTGTTCATCTCCCCTATTGGCTTGCCACGAAACAGAATAACTCCCTCGGTTGGTGAGAGCAGGCCGATGATGTGTTTGAGAAGTACGCTCTTGCCCGTGCCGCTCTTACCAATGATCGTCGTCACATGATTATCATATATTTTCAAGTTTATCTTATTTAGGATCGTCCTGTTGTCGAAACTCTTGGTGACATCCTTAAATTCGATCAACACCTCTTCCATGGCTATCGCTCCCTATTAAAGGATAGGTCATTCCTTACCAATCATGTGTTTAAATACCCTCAATCAAAATTCAGGATTTCATTCTGAATTCCTTTTTAATTTCTTAATTTCTCTTTCCAACTCTGCAATCCTAAAGTGAAGTGATTTTATATCGCTGGCAAAAGAAGTTAGAAGAGAATTAAGCCAGTCAGGTATTTCTTGAGATAGATTTCTTAATTTTTCATATCTTAGGATGAAGATTTCTACTTTGGTTTTTGCTTTTGCTGTAGCCGTTCTGTGAAAGCCAAATAAAAAGGCAATATCGCCCAGAATGTATGGCGGTCCAATTTCGTTGAGTATTAAATTTCCATCCTCGCTTTTTGTTGATATCTCTACCGCACCTTCCGTCAAAAAGAAGAGGTCCCTGCTCACATCTCCTTTATGGATAAGGACTTCTCCTGGTTCGTATGTTCGACTCTCAATCAATGTATTTAATTCCATTGATATGCGCAATTCGGTTTGTCTTTCGACCAGTTCGGTAGATAATGTCCGTCTAAAACCAGAGAGTGGCTTCAACAGACCCTCAGCATCACCACTGCCTGTGAGCTCTTTTTCCTCTGAGACCTTTGAGTTACCGGGATTATACTGAAAATTTTCCTCTGACCCGAAGCTATAGCCACATATGCGGCATTCTTTGGAGTTATCGGTGAGTTCAGTCTGACATTTTGGGCATTTCATCTTCGATACCTCCTAACTTAATTCGAAAGCCATAAATCATCCTTATCTTCAGTGATATTCCGTCTCTTTCTGTGGTGAACTCATACTTTAACTATCCCTCTTCATCCCTGACCAACCTTTTCCCGCAGGATTTGCAGCATCTTATCCGGCGAATTTTTCTTGAGGATCTTCTTGAACTGGCTGCGGTAGTTCCTGACCAAGCTGACGCCTTCGATCTTAAGATCGTATACCTTCCACTCCCCGTTCTTCAGGATCATCTTGTAGTGTAGCGGGATCTCCTTGCTCTGCGAAATGATCTTGCTCTGAACTTCGGCCCTCTTCTCTGAGAGCATGCTCTCTTTAGTAAAGACCACTTTTTCGTTCGTGAACTTCATGAGCCTTTCCATGTAAATATTTCCAAGGAGCCTGCCTATCAGAAGAGAAAATTCCTTCTGCTGGTCCGGATTCAGCTTCTTCCAATTCCGTGAGAGAATCCTCTTTGAAAGCTCATCAAAATCAAACCCTCGCTCTATGATTGACCAGACTCTCTCCTTCCTTCGTTCTTTGGCGGATTCGGCTTTCAATTCTGGATTGCGTAGGACATCGAGCACCATGTTGATTTGCTTTTGAACAGCATCCATCGGCGCCGCCGCATTAGCCTGTAGTTGGAAAAGCAATGACACCATAAAGATAAAACAGACGCCTCTAACATTTCTTCTCATGACGACAACCTTTCTTCTTTCATCAACTTTTTTAACAGTCTATCCTCTTTTGGACTGGATTAATCCCGCTTTCAGAGGGTTTATCCTGTCCGGTATCTTTATTCCGGTGAACTGTTACTCTTTTTTGACATCACCGAATGCATATTTCCCTATGAGTTCCCCAATATCAATGGGTGATTCGGTCTCCGTGATGGTTTCACCCGGCTTTAGGAGGTCCCCACCGCCCCCGGCGTCGATACCGACATATTTGTCGCCAATAAGGCCGGCTGTTTTGATCGACGCAATGGCATCATCGTAAACCTGTATGCCCTTTTTGATTTTCAGTTCCACCACGGCCACCTGGTCTTCCTGATCCATCCTGAAACTTGCCACCTGTCCTATCTCCATGCCAAGCATCTCAATGGGATTGCCCACTTTCAGGCCGGAGACCGAGTTGAACCGGGCGTAAAGGGTGTAGGAGTCGTCCCCAAAAAGGGAGGCTTTTCCTAGTGTTGCAGCCATATATCCTACGGACACCAGCCCGATGAGGACAAAAATTCCCGCAATCGTTTCATTTGAATACTTTTTCATTCCCTGCTACCTCCGCGTCTCGCACTTAAATCGTCCGATGATTTTTTTGTAATGCATCTTCCATGGGTCTCTACATGAGAAAATAGGTAACCACATAGTCTCCCACCAGGATGAGGGCGCAGGAAACCACGACCGCCGATGTGGTGGAAAGCCCCACAGCCTTGGCGCCGTAACTGTCTTTTCGCATGTGCGCGAAATAGCCCTTGAAAGAGCAGATGGTGGAGACAATAACGGCAAAGACCACCGCCTTGACAAAACCGCCGTTGATGTCTTCCATCCCCACGCTGGACTGTACCCGGTAGAAGTAGGTGCCGGAATCAAGACCGAGAAGCATAACACCACTGATATATCCGCCGATTATACCGATGATGTCGAACAGTGCGGTCAGCAAGGGAAAACTGATGATGGAGGCGGCGAGCCTCGGGCTGATCAGATACCGCAGCGGATCAATGCGCATGGTGGATAAAGCGTCGATCTGCTCTGAAATCCGTTGGATGCCGATCTCCGTGGTCATGGAAGAGCCTGCCCTGGCGGTGATCATGATGGCCGTGAGTACGGGCCCCAGTTCCCTGACAAGCGATAGAGCCACTGCAGAACCGAGTACCCCTGCTGAACCGAATTTGACCAGTGTGTGATAAAGCTGGAGGCCCAAGACCATGCCCGTGAAAAACCCGACCAGCATCACAATATTGGCGGATTTGGCCCCGATATAGTAAATCTGTTGAATTATGCTTGACACCTGCTTGGGACGGAAAATCCTCAGAAATGCCCGACTGAGAAAAATAGCCACGGCACCGAGTTCATCAACCCAGCCGAGAGGGGCCTTGCCCAGAGTGGTGATAGGCGACGAGAAAATTCCTTTTTGCTCCGAAGATTTCATTTCCATGTCATTGATTCTCCATTGATTATTTATTACGAAATCTCGATCTTTCGAAAATTGCAGTCTAACTAACCGGAATCACTAAATATTACAAAATTTTGGCATCCCGCATAACAGGATTAGACTCTTAACTTATGAAGACTTCTAGAGCCAGTCAAGAAAATAAGATGGCAAGGGCCAGGTCTCAACATTCAAAATTATTGATCAGCTTTTCAATCTCAATCTTTTTAAACTTCCGCTCTTTCGATATTTCCTCCTTAAACCTCCGGCTGGACTGACTCAACGCTGAACCTCCGATTTGATTTTGATAATGTGTACAGTGATTACTTTATGGATACCGGTTCAAACTGATTGCCGCATTGGGGGTGCGAAGCTTGAGGAAGTTTTTATAAAAATTATTGCGCCCCTCGTTGAAATCTTATAAAATAGATCGTACTGATTGCTATGGGATAATCGGATGGAATTAATAGAGGAGCAACAATTCAGACAAAAACTGGGATGCTGCTATTGGCTCTATATTCTGAGGGAGGCCAACACCTCACATTCAATTTCCGCCACCAAATTGTACGCCAGCGGTAAGCGCCAGGCCAGGCAATCTTTGCGGCTTCCCAGATAATTTTTAATTTCTTTTTTGAATCTTGTTCGATTTGTGATACACATGGTGTGAGGATTCCTCCTCAACAAAAAATGAAGTAAAATAGATAGTTAATCATCGCGGTGCTGTACGCCGCAACCGAGAACCCGCGGAGAACGCCGAGCAGGACAAAAAAGGCCATTTATGGATGGACACTAGATAGTTATTCGTCGCGTTAAACAAGAAGGAGGTATAATGAAATTTTTCAAAGTAGACATGACTGCAGCATCCGTAAGTTCGACCGAGGTACCTCATGAGTATGTCGGACTGGGAGGAAGGGGATTAACGTCACTGATGATCAACAACGATGTCCCTGCAAAATGTGATTCTTTGGGGCCGGAGAACAAGCTGATTATTGCTCCCGGTTATTTGAGCGGAACGATGCTGGTGAACTCAAGCCGCCTCTCCATCGGCGCCAAAAGCCCGCTGACCGGCGGGATCAAGGAGAGTAACGTCGGCGGAACCGTTGCTGCAGACCTAGCCCATCTGGGGATTACAGCAATCGTCATTGAGGGCCAGGCTTCAGCAGGGGCATGTTTTCTGCTCAAAATCGATGCCGACGGCAATGGTGAACTGCTTGACGGCAGTGCCTACAAAGGGCTTCGGACCTACGAACTGGTGAAAAAGCTTAAAGAAGCCCACGGTGAAAAAAATAGCATTACCTGCATTGGCCCGGCCGGTGAATTTCTGTTGACGGCTGCATCCATCCAGACAACCGATGTAGATGGCCGTCCCTGCCGGGCTGCCGGGCGTGGTGGGCTGGGAGCTGTTATGGGGTCAAAGGGATTGAAGGCGGTCATCGTGGCCAAAGGTGGAAAAGCAACCGACCCGCTTACCGATCCGAATACCTTTAAAGAATCCGCTAAAATATATGCCAAGGCAGTCAAGGATGACGATGGTACACCTGAATTGGCAGAGCTGGGATCAGCGGTTTTGGTGGCGCCGATCAATGCCGCCGGTGCTTTTCCGACACGCAATGCCCGCGAAGGGCAGTTTGAGGGTGTTGAAAAAATCACCGGCGAAACCATGGCTGAGGTCATCAAAAAGCGCGGCGGTATAAATGCGCACATGGGATGCGCCCAATGTATTATCCGTTGTTCCAACGAGTATGTCGATGAAGACGGCAACTATGTAACCTCTTCTCTGGAATATGAAACCATCTGGTCCATGGGCGCCATGCTGGGCAACAGCGATTTGGATTCTATTGCGAAACTGGACTTTCTATGTGACGATATTGGACTGGATACCATCAGCACCGGTGTTGCGGTTGCAGTTGCCATGGATGCGGGATACAAAGAATTCGGTGACGCCCAGGCAGCCATCGAGATGGTGGAAGAGGTGGCAAAAGGAACCGAGTTCGGGAAAATTATCGGCAACGGCCCGGGAGCTGTTGGTGAGCATTTCAATCATGACAGGGTGCCGGTGATCAAAAATCAGAGCATGGCAGCCTACGATCCGCGAGCCATACAAGGGATGGCCGTTACCTATGCCACAACCCCCATGGGTGGTGACCACACGGCCGGATGGGTGGTGGCCGAGAACCTGGAGGAGTTCGGCGGCACGCTTGACCGGTTTTCCGCAGAAGGTCAGGTAGAGGTGTCCCGAAACAGTCAAATCCATATGGCAGCCGTGGATACCGTGGGAATATGCGATTTTGCACAGAGCGGGTTTGGCGCAGGCCTGGCCAATGTCTGCAAAATGGTTGCGGCAAAGTCGGGTAAACCCTTTAGCGAGGAGGACTGGACGGAGTTGGGTACCCGTACCCTGAAGGCGGAAAGGGAATTTAATCGAAATGCCGGCTTTACCAGCAAGGACGACAGACTGCCGAAGATGTTCTATGAGGAACCCTTGCCGCCTCATAACAAGGTTGTGGTGATCAGTGATGAGGAGATGGACACGACATTCGATTTTTAACGGACACCGGTAATGAAAGTAAAAGTGAGATTGTTCGGAACGTTGGGAAAAAAATTTCCTGATCACGACCCCTTAAACGGGTTTGAGGTTGAGATTCCAAAAGACGCCGGCGTAAACGATCTTATTGACCAGTTAGATATTCCCAAATCCAAGATCGGCCTTGTTTCAGTGCAAGGCTGTATGGTCAAGGCTGACAAAACACTAAAGCAGGGAGATTATATCCGTATTTATCGGCCGATTTTTGGCGGATGATGTGAGAACATATGAATTCGACTTCATCCCGAAAATCTCTAAATGTCAATATTTCACCATCGTATTTTCTCTGAACAATCATAACTATTTGATTTTATTGGAGACCCAGAGCTTCCTTCTTTCGAGCGCTCCAGGCCTGAGTGATGCGATCCCCAATCATTGCGAGGATGGCGATGCTTCCACCGGAGATTACGCCCATTCCCATGTCCGCATGGGTGAGGCTTGAAAAGACCGCCTGCCCGAGCCCGGTCGTACCCACCAGGGCGGCGATCACCAGCATGGCGAGGGCAAACATAATCGTCTGATTAAGGCCGAGCATGATCTCGGGAAGCGCCAGAGGCAGCTTGACCTCAAAGAGCAGCTGACGCGAAGTGCATCCAAAAGATTGCGCTGCCTCAACCACTCCCTGATCAACGTGCCGCAGTCCATGCTCCGTGTAACGAATGGCGGGAACAATCGCGTAAGCAACAATCGCCAGGAGGGCCGGAAATTCACCAACCAAAAATATCATGATTACAGGGATCAGAAACACAAAAAGCGGCATGGTCTGGAGCGTATCGTTAATGGGCCTGAGAAAGGCGGAGACCCGGTCATTGAGCGAAGCCCAAACCCCGAGCAATCCGCCGACCACAAAACAGACCAGCACAGCAGCGCTAGATAGATAGATCGACAGCATTGCCTTGTGCCAGACACCCGAAACGAGGATAAAGAACAGGCCTAAACAGGTGAAAAGCCCCAATCGCCACCCACCGACTTCGGCCGCAAGAAATGCGAACGCCAGGATGATGATCGGCCATGGTGTACCTGTGGTGCCATGGAGGAAGACGACACCGGCAAAAAGAACGCCAATCATCGCACGCCACGATAGGATTTTGAACGCAGCAAGCGCCAGAGCCCCTACCAGTGACCAGTAGACAACGGTGGCCTGGAAGTTCATCGCAAAACCCCACGTCCGGGGACTGGCGACCTTTTCAAGACCGATTCTGAGGGGAATCATGAAGAAATAGAGGACCGAATTCTTGATGGCATTTGTGATATGATAGTAGTTGACGGTCACATATTCCACGGCTTTGTTGAGTTCGTTTGCAGGGAATATAATCCAGTCCCGGGGATATTCGTTCAAGGCCTGCACGATCTGGGCGAAAAGGATTAGAAACAGACCGACCGCAAAAGCCGTTAAGAGGTTCGGATAGCGCCGCCAAAACTGGCGTGGTTTATGCCGAAGGATTTCGCCGCTGCGTGAAGCAAAACCCATGCTGATTCGGTCCATGATCATGGCCATCAAGGCGATCACAAAGCCGGCCAAAAGGCTCTGCCCGAACTGGGCCCTGCGCATCGTACTGAGCACCTCCCAACCGATGTCGCCGAAGCCGCCAATCACGGCGGCAATAATAACCATGCTGAGCGCCGCCATGATCGTTTGATTGACACCCATCATGATGGTCGGCATGGCCGACGGGATCTGGACCCACCATAAGAGCTGGCGATCGGTGCTTCCCGATATGCGCCCGGCATCCACAATGTCCGCCGGTACCCGGTCCAATCCCAGAATAATATTGCGCACCATGGGTGGCATCGCATAAATGGCACTGGCGACGAGCCCTACGACCGGCCCAAAGCCGAACAGCATTAAAATAGGAATGAGATAGGCGAAGGTAGGAACGGTTTGCATAACGTCCAGCGTGGGTTGGATCACCCGCCGCGTTGCATGAAAGCGGAAGCCGATGAGTCCGATGATAAAGCCCATGGCAACCGAAAGTGGAACCGACAACCCTACCAGAGCCAGGGTGTTCATGCTCTCATCCCAGTAGCCGGTAACCACCATGTACATCAACGCGATGCAGGTGAAAAGCGCCAGCCGCCATCCCGAGGCGGTGTGAGCCAAAATGGTGATGATAGCGACGGTTGCGGGCCAGGGGAGCCATTGCAGCAGTCCTGCAAGCCCTTGCATGGGAACATCCATCAGCCAGGCGATAATGTGAAACAGCCCTTTAAAGTTCCTCACAAACCAGTCCATGGCCGTGTTGATCCAGACGTTGATCGGAAGAACCCATGCATCCGGGTATTTGTCCAGCCATGTGATGCTGTCTTGCAGTAATAAAATGGCAAGTGATACGGCGGTGACGCAGGCCCAGGTCACCGCCCAAGTGCCTGGCTTGGATGGCTGTTTTCTATCTCCGGTATACGGTAATTCCTCAAGGGCAGTCAGGGGGATTCCTCCTCCGTGCCGGCCAACGCCGTTAACACCTCTTGTGCAGAAATCTGTCCTGCAATCGAGCCTGTGTCATCACATACGGCGATAACCTCCAGGCCTTGAGAGAATCTGGGGATAAGCCGCTCCAGCGTCATGGTCTCGGGCACCGCCTCGGAAGCCGTGAGATGACCTTCACTGGGGCTCATAATGCTACCGGCGGTGATTAACTTTGCTCTGGGCACATCGCGTGTAAATTCGGCCACGTAGTCGTTGGCCGGTCGCATAATGACTTCCGTGGGGCTGCCCCTCTGGACAACCTCCCCTTCTTTCATGATCGCGATGCGATCGGCAACGCGTAAAGCCTCAAGGAAATCGTGCGTGATAAAGACAATGCTCTTGTGGAGAAGCCGTTGCAGTCGCAGAAACTCATCCTGCATCTGTCTTCGAATCAGGGGATCGAGCGCACTGAAGGGCTCGTCCAGGAACCAGATCTCCGGTTCGACGGCGAGGCTGCGCGCGATACCCACACGCTGCTGCTGTCCGCCGGAGAGCTGCCGCGGGTAGGCATATTCACGGCCTTTCAACCCCACGAGCTCAACCATCTCGGCCGCGCGACGTTGCCGCTCCGCCGGGGCTATACCCTGGACCTTGAGTGGGAAGGCGACATTTTCAAGCACCGTCAGATGAGGCATCAGCCCGAAATGCTGAAAGACCATTCCCATTTTGTGGCGGCGCAATTCGATCAGTTCTGTCTTGGAAGCCTTTAACAGGTTCTGATTGTCAAGGATGATCTCTCCGGCTGTCGGTTCGATCAATCGTGACAGGCAACGGACCACGGTCGATTTACCTGAACCGGAAAGGCCCATAATGACGAAGATTTCACCGTCGTGAAGATCGAAGGAAACATTGCAGGCCGCAGCAATAAGGCCGTCACTTCGAAGCTGTTTTATCAGGGTGGCGGGATCCTCAACGATCCCGCTGAGCGCCGGGAAATAGCGAGCGGCGTTCGGCCCATAGACTTTCCACAAATTGCGGCAGGAGAGCTTAACGTCGCGCTCACGCGCATGTTGTGATGTTGATTCAGATATGGATACATGCTCGGACAATGAATTTGGGGGTAAGGAGCCGGACCCGTATCCGACCCCTTCTCCTTTCCCTATTAATTGCCCTTTAGTGCGGCGTCAACCCAGGGTTGCCATTTGCTTTGGTTGGCATCGACCCAGGCCTTGGTCACTTCCGCAAGTGGCTCGTTGCGATTGTCGATGGCCGCCATCATGGGGATCTGGTCCGTGTCGGCCATTTGATAGAGATCCAGGAACCGATAGGCGGCAGGCCATTTCTTCTTCATGCCGATCCAAGCCACCTTGAATATGTTCGGCTTGGCAACGCCACAGTCGTTGACGGCGTTCGGATTCGGTCCCCAGGCAGGATCTTCATAGCAGGCTTTTTCGCCCGGAGGTAGCTTGACCCACTTGATATCAACTTCGGCAAAGACCCAGTGGGGGCCCCAAAACATCGTGATAAGAGGTGATTTTCGCGCCTGAGAGCTCTTCAGCTCGGATACAATAGCACCTTCACTGCCCGACGGCACGGCGACGTAGGATATGTTCAATCCCTTTATAATGTCAGCCGAGCGGTTGCCCCAGTCGGCAGGATAAGCCAGAATCCGCCCTTTGGGCATGGTTTCGGGAGTTGCAAAAACCTCGGTGCATTTCTCCAGCACTTTCCAATCCGGCAAACCCGGACAGAGCTTTTCCACGTGAACCGGATAGGCCCATCCCTCGTTGGCGTCCAGCCCCAGGTCTCCGAGGTTCAAAACGTTGCCGGTGGCCTTCGCCTTGTTGTAATGCTCCCCGATGTTATTGTCCCAGATCTCTAGGGTGGCAGCCAGGGTACCATCTGCCAAAGCCAGCATCTGCGGAAAGTAGCCGGCCGTGACAAATTCGACCTTATAGCCCATCCGCTTCATGATCTCTCCGGCCACATGTGTCGTAATGTGCTGACCGGTCCACTCATTGATGGCAAGCTTAATCGTTTCATCTTTGGCGCCCAGTTCCGCCGCCAGCGCACCCGATCCAAAACCAATAAATGCAATCATAACAGTCAAGCTCAACGCAAGTTTTTTAAAAAATCCCATGGGTTACCTCCTTTTTTATTTACGAGCGGGTTGGATTGATCGGAAATTGACTTCGGTTGGTTGATAAAGACCTCCTTTCAGTTAGGGAAAACATAGGAAAATCGAGTTTGTGTGTCAAGATGAAATCGAAGTCTGATCCCTTTGGTCCGGCGAAGATCCCGCCATGCAGGGAATTCTTTATTGGGAGTTGTGGTCTATTGGCTGTACATCTTTTTGAATAATAAAAGAAAATCCTCCTTTGTCATCACTCGGGGATTATCAGCCACACAAACATTATTAGAAGCCGCTTCTGCCAGCCGTTCAAAATCTTCTTCTCGAAGCCCTTCTTCCCGTGCCGTGGGAATATTAAGATCGTCGCAAAGCTTCCAAACGGCGGCGACAGTCTTTTGGGCGGCTTCCATCACCGGCAATCCCTCTACACATTCACCGAGGGCCTCGGCCACTTCGACAAATTTAGCAGGATCCGCAATCAGGTTGTATTCGGCCCAATACGGCAAACATATGGCCATGCAAACACCATGGCCGCTATCATAAAGCCCTCCCATGGCTTCTCCCATACAGTGCACGCCTGCCGTATCTGAGTTGCCAAACGAAATGCCGGCAAGCATGCTCCCCAGCATCATATTGTAGCGCGCCTCGGCATTGTGCCCATTGGCATAAGCCGGACGGATATTTTGACCTATGAGCTCTATGGCGGATAAAGCCAGGGCATCGGAAATGGGTTGGGCGGATAGGGCGGTATAGGCCTCTATGGCATGAACCAGCGCGTCAATGCCTGTTGATGCGGTCAGGGAGGCGGGCAAAGAGAACGTTATCTCCGGATCCACCAGGGCAATCCGTGCCGCCATCAGGAGGCTTCCGATAGACATTTTAAATTTGCGTTCCGTATCCGTCACAACGGCCCAGAAGGTAACTTCGGTACCGGTACCGGCCGTGGTTGGAATGGCGATAAGCGGCATTATCGGTTTTTGAACTTTATCAAGCCCTTCATAATCTTGAATGATCCCCCCTTCCGCAACGATGACGCCGATCGCCTTGGCTGTGTCAATGGCGCTGCCGCCACCCACACCCACCAACAGGTCGCAACCGAAATCCTTGGCCACCGCCGCGCCTTTCTGTACCGTCGTATCTCTGGGATTGGGTTCAACTGCATCAAATATCTCCACTGCAAGACCCGAACCCGTTAAGTGATCCTTAATGGCATCGATGCAGCCCGTTCGAAGCACCCCCTTATCGGTTACGATTAAAGCGCGGCGGCCCAGTTTCTTGGCTTCCTGGCCCACGTTCTTTATAACGCCGTTTCCGAATACGATTCGTGTTGGAAGCAAAAATTCAAACGTTTTCATCATTTTTCATTCCTTTCTCGAATGCGTGCCACGTACAGGTTAGTTTTTGTAAACATTGCAAAAAGGCGTTTATATGTCAAGGATGATGCCCGATTATCATAGAAATCGCATGCCTTCATCTTTTTCATTTCGGTTGTGTATCAAAGTTTTCTTCGTTTCCTTTAGAATAGTCTCGACACGTGATCCGTTTTATCGTATTTGAGCCTTCGTGCAACCTATCCATAAGGTGTCAGATGGGGTTTTGAAATGGCTTCTAAGGAAAATATAGCTAAGCTTGCAAGTATCTATGCCGGACTTGTTTTCGGCATTTACTGGATTCCACTGCGTGCGTTAGGCGATGCAGGATTTTCCGGTGCCTGGTCGCCCCTTATGCTAAACGCATTTCCATTGACTTTTGTTTGCCCTGTCCTGATCTATCGCTGGAAGACTTTCGTTCCCGGTCGTCTTCGCTTCCATATCGGCGGACTCTTGGCAGGCCTCGCCTTCGTTCTCTACGCAAACTCTTTTATGTACACGGAGGTCATTCGCTCGATTTTACTATTCTACCTTATGCCGATATGGGGCTTCTTGTTGGCACGCTTCGTTGCCGGTGAGGTCATCACGCCGGTGCGCTGGCTTTCCATGGCACTCGGCCTTGGAGGGCTTTTGATCATCTTTGGCGTGGATGTGGGCTTACCTCTTCCCCGAAATATAGGCGATTGGATGGCGCTGGGCTCTGGCCTTGTTTGGGCAGTTGCTTCTCTGATGATGCTGACCGACAATGAGGATGCGATCAACTACGGTCTTGCATTCTTTTTATGGGGAACCTTGGGTGCCGCGTTGATGGCCTATATCGCTTCGATCCATGGACTGGCACCCACACCAAACTGGTCGATGGTGGCACCTATTTTACCCTGGCTGATACCATTGGCAATATTGGTAGTCATTCCCGCAGGCTTTGCTGCAGTCTATGGCCCAACTCAGCTCAATCCGGGTGTCGCCGGGTTATTATTTATGACGGAAATTAGCGTGGCGGCGGTCACAGCCGCTCTTTTCGCAGATGAGCCTTTTGGAATTCGCGAATTGCTCGGCATTATCTTGATCTCGTTGGCAGGTCTTGCCGAGCCGCTGTTTAATTTAATTCATTCCAGAAATAGGAAGATAAAAAATGATCTGCATCGAATACATTGAACGCGCCACTCATAAGGCCACACGAGTCATCGATAAGCGGAAGAAGGTCTGGGCTGAGTAAGGGAATTTGAAACATATTCTAATCCGCTTCATATTTGCTCCAAATCTTTGATTTCGACCGCAGGGGCTACGGGAAACATGCCGTTTTCGTAGAAACATCCATCGAAAACCAGGATCAGTAGTAATACCAGATGGAATTGTAATCAGAAATGATTTCACCGTGAGATTGGAGCTTTTTGAGATAGTTATAAATGGAGACATCTGTATAGATATAAGTATCCGCAAGGGCCAGCTTTTTTTCCCAGGGATGAAATTCATAGATCCGTCGGCCATCGGGAAGTATGGAGATAACATCATGGTGCTGTCCGGCACGAAGGTAGTTTTTCCCCAACCGAGGAACATTGAAGACGACTTCATCGGTCCTGACTGTGCCGGGCATCAACCTGGCTTCCTCTTTCTGTTCCTGCAGCAATCTGGGGATAGGGACCCGAAACTCCTCGGTCTCCTCTTTCCCTTTTGCGTTGAAAGTGTAGTAGGGGGTTACGCCAATCAAGCGTAATTTGTGACGCAGCAGTGAGGCTTCAAATTTGCGGGAATTGTAAAATGTATACACGAGTTGGTTGTAAACTTCAATCCCATGGTTTCTGAACTTTTGAACAGCGTCCATGGATTGCAGCGTGATTTCATAGGGGTGTTCAAAGTGTGTGACGATAAGGATCTCTCTTTTTCCGGGAATATGGAAATGACACACATCTTTGACTAGCGCTTCGGTAATCCTCTGCGGGAGTGTCACTGGGGTTCGGGAACCGATCCTGATCCGTTCAACGTGTTTCATCCGGGAAAGCTTGAACAAGATATTTTCAATTTTTTCGTTGGATAAAAGAAAGGGATCCCCTCCTGTGATCAGTACCTCGTTAATCTCAGGAGTATTGGCGATCCAGTTCAGGGCTTTGTCCAGTCTGGATTTGGGAAGGACGGCGGAGCGGGAATGAATATCTTCGATCTCCCAGTTTCTCTGGCAGTAGACACATATCTGAGGACAGGTCACAACAGGTTTGATGATGGCAATTTGAGGGTAACGCCGCGTAATCCCTTCGATTGGGGATGTGTCCTGTTCCAGCATGAAATCCAGGGAGCTTTCGTCATGCGTTTTGTGTTTGAGTAGTGTTTTGATATAGTGTGTGGATGGTATCACTTGGGCGCGGATGGAATCGTCTCTTCCTTTCCCCGGAACATAGTCCATTAAGGAGAGATAGTAGGGAGTGATTCCGAAGGGAATCTTGTGCTTCTGAGCCAGTTTGACGGCATGATATTCCTCATCAGTCAGATGAACCAGGTCTTTGAGTGTGTCCGCATCTTTAATCGTGTGGCGGAGCTGCCATTTCCAATTGATCCATTCAAAATCCGTCGCCTTGAAATATCGAAGGATCCGATGTTTATTTTTATACCTGCGGCGTTTGGCATCATCGTCTAATCCGCAGGGATAGCGGTCGATGAATTTTTTTGCATCCCTGGCCATTTTTGAAAGGGAGGCCGATCTCAATCTTGCGGCTTTAACACCTCTGTACTTTGAAAAGGCGGGAACGCCTTTTGGATACACATCCGCATCTCCGGATATCCCGCGTAAAAGATGATTAAGTTCTGCAAAAAAACCTGGAGATGGTTTTATAATCGCATTTTTTCTCCCTTCATGGATCATTTCATTCATATATTTAAGAAAACTGAAATCAGAAAGAACCTCACTGCGGTTCGATATGATCCCTCGAAAAACTCCTATGGAATCACGCGTGAGCACCCATTTGAGCGAAGGGATTTCCGGTGTGTCTTCAAATGTGCTTATCAGCCTCTTGGTTAAGAATTTTCTTATCTTTTTTCGTTTTTTCTCCAAATGGTCATCCGAGACCATAATGGCTTTAAGGGGAGGAATCTGGTCTAAAATTCTTAGCAGTTTATTTTTAAGTCTGACTTCCATGACTCTCTTTAGGGATCGTATCCCGAATTATTCTGCTGTCAATAGTAGCGAGAGCATCTCGTTTAGATTTATTGTACCATGATTGATGGGAAAAATCAATTCTCACCGGATGCTGACATGTCATGTGATATCATAAGTCCGGTCTATTTGATTTGATAAGAAGTCCCTTTTCGACAGCGGTATAAAGGAAAATCTGACGTTGTGTGCCATCTCCAAAGCGCTCATCATCAATTTTATCCAGAAAATTTTTTTTTCCCTATGCCTGATGTGGCTTTCCTCAAAATATCGGGTGCGGAACTTGAGTTATGTACTATTTTGAGATCCCAACTATTATAAAAGTTGAGGCAATCTCTATGAAGCTCAAGAAATGCCAGGCATGACATACTAAATGGAGATCTGTAAAACTTGCTAATTAAATGCTTTGCGATAGGTAGTTTTAACTGTAGCGGACGACTGAGTTCATCGGCATTTTGGAGCGAAGCCAAAAAATGCTGGGTGTAACAATTTGTTATAGATTTTTGTTTTCAACGGTTTGAATCAACGCCCTTTTTAATGGCATTTATATTCTGTCGTCAATAGTTTTTCTATTTCTAAATTTAGAAGATGTAACGTTTTTTTACTGGCATCTAAATCACTTAAAATGCTGGATTTTGCATCTTCAGAAATATCTTTCAAGCTAGTAAACAAACTGTAATAATAGTTGATTCCTTCGTTTAGATTCTTTACAAAAGTTAACAAGTACTTTTCTTGTTTATTTGTCATAGAAACTCTCGTTTCTTTTATTTTATTTTTTAGAAAATCAATATAAATTTTTAGTTCTTTTATAAACATATTTGGACGATCGGTTCTTGTGATCATATTTGATCTACCGTAAATATGATCGGTGATTTCTTTTAGGCTCATTATTTTTGAAAAATACGCCATGTTTGGTCCCGGGCAAACTAAAACTCCATCACCTCCAACCCTAGTGTCTAAATTATTTAGCAACAAAGCAGATGTACCTAACCCCACGCAAATGCATGATTTGTCGATGATTTTTTCCAATTTGTTTTGATACTCATCAGGAGGTAATCCTTCATTGTCTAATTCTTTTAATTTTAAATGTTGGTATTGACGAGAGGCTGTACAAATAGTTTTTTCAGTAAACTCTTTATTAGAAACAAGATACTTTTTAGGACATGAACTACCTGGTCTTCCTTTATCAACCAAAGATAATTTTTCAAGATCTTTAGTATTACCTTTAAGATTATTGAAAGGAACACCTAAGGGAGAAATATTACTTAAATATAAATCATCTTCTTTAGCTTCAATTAATTTATTTAGAGTAGAATGATCAACTGTCGTTGCTTCGGGTACTAAAAGAAAAGGAGTGCCCCATCCGACTGAATCAACGTGATAATGATCGATTAGAAATTGATGTTCTTCAGGCGTACCAACACCACCTTGAGCAGTAATTTTTAGTGGTAATTCCGTTTTAGGTATTGAACGCTTTTTTTTGGAAAGTGCTTTAACAAAAACTCCATGAATTAATTGAATTAATTCTTTTCGTTTATCCCTAAATTCCGCCAATATGGGGCCAAGAAGATATCCATTTGTTACAAAAGCATGTCCGCCACAATTAAGTCCCGATTCAATTCTAAATTCTGAGACCCATAATCCTTTTTTAGCCAGAAATTTACCTTGAATCAAAGCTGACCTGTAATCACTGACTTTTAAAACAATTTTCTTTTTTATTTTCCCATTTTGATCAGGATAGAAATCTTCAAATTGCTCAACATAGCTGTACAACCTTGGATGCATTCCTGCTGATAGGATTATAGAGGATCTTAAATCGCTATTCGCATACCCCCTGACTGCAGCATGAGCGTCATTGAATTCTACAGGTAATTTTTCATTATTAATATAGTTCTCCTTATCAAGTTTGGTCATAACATTTACATCAATACTACCCATTGATAAGTTATCTTTTATCCAGTTTATAGCCTTATCTAAATCAAAATATTCTGCCGATAAATTTTCGATTTTTTGTTTTATGCTAGAGCTGTCAGGTAACATATTGAAGTATTCTTTTATCTCATTACTCTTCTTAATAGTAGCATTTCTAAATTCATCAAATTTCTTTTTTGCTAAGTTGTTTATCAAATTCAGATAGGAGGTAATCCTTTTTGCTCTAAAGTCTTCGGTATTTTCAGTAATCTCTTTATAAAGAATTTTATATTTGTCACAGTACATCTTTCTCATTTTTTCCAGAAGAATGTAATCACATAAGGAAATTACAGAATCAATACCGTATTGAGAAACCCTCAACGGAGTATCAATGGTAAATCCAGATCCCATTACAGGAATGTGAAATGAATGTGTTTTTATCATAGCTTCACATATTATATTTAGTTATCGATAACGTTTATGTATAAACATTTGTATATATCCACCCGATTTGGCGATATAAACACAATTGTATTTATTTCCTAATATATTTCATTCACTTGTATTTCTAAAGATATTGAGTCGCCACGAAAGAATTTCAGCTTTTAGGAAAAATGAATATAGGCAAGATCTGTTCAGCGATTATTCAGACCGCGTAATAACTTCACCCTTTTAAAACAGCATATCCTATTGAATATTCAACAAAAAAATAATGGAATTCGTACAACTCAGTTTTTTGATATAGGTCTTTCCTAGACTGAAAATGCGAAACTTTGTTCAATTTCTGCGTATTGGTTCGTTGCGAACGGATTACAACCATAAATTAGGAGGATTCTCAAGAAGAATTTCAAAAGGTATCTCATATCAAAGAACATTGTGTCAAAAAAAAACTTCACTATTATTTGAATTGGCTTACTCAGCGATATATTTTTTGCTCAGCAGATATTGGGGCTGCTGTCGAATCTGAGCAAATCACTTAATATCTCAGACAGTTATCTGAGGGGTCGGGGAGTTTTTAAGCTCTCCGACCCCTCAAATATTTAAAAAGGACAAAACTGCTCATGGCGAGATTGCATTATGGTTGTGGCCTTCGCCTCCGGGAATTCCTGAATTTGCGAATCAAAGACCTGGATTTCAAACGGTCTCGCTCAACGATAAGATTCTGAAAAGGGAATAAGGACCGTGAGATTTTGCTTCCTGAAAAGCTCATCGATGATCTGAACTCTCATATCAGAATGGTTTGCTCGCTCTTTAATCAGGATCGTGAAAAAAATGTACCCGTGTGCAGTCAGGTTTCCTACGCCCAAAATCCCGGGTTTTTTAGCCAATTTATCGCAAAATGCCGTCTTGACAATACGACCGGTATCCGGTATCTGAATCCAAGTCGTCTGTTGCCGCAGTATGATTGCCGTTTGATATCCATCCCTACAACATATCGGGATGGATTCTTTTATGGCACACAACCTCAAATTCTCCCTTATCCCGCTCGCGAAAAGGGACTTCTTATCAAATATCCCGCTCTTGAAAAGGGATTTCTTATCAAACAACCAAAGTGAAAACATCAATGTTTTCAAGGTTTGTCTGAGAAATGGGAAATAGGCAGGGCAAATTACGGGGGAAGATGGATATTGTAAACACTATTATAAAGGAACAATAAAATGGCTTTAATGACCGGTCAACAATATAGAGACAGCATAAGAGATATGAAAATTAATGTTTATTGTTTTGGGAAAAAAATTGAAAACCAGCTTGAACATCCAATAACCGGCCCTGCAATTGAGGCTGTGGCACTGAGCTATGACCTTGCCAACGATCCTGATTATCAGGACAAAATAACCACGACTTCACACATAACAGGAGAGCACATAAACTATTTTACTCATCTTTATCAAAATGCAGGGGATTTTGTAAAACGTTTGGACCTCATGCGCGACCTGATGCGCCATCATGGTATGTGTGTAGGAGCGCGTTGCGTTTCCGGAAACATTGCAAACGGGCTTGATTCAATTACGTATGAGATGGATAAAACCAACAATACGAACTACCACGAAAAGTTTCGTGCGTACTGGACGAAGGTCCAACGAGAGGACCTCGCAGTGGCCGGATACATCACCGACCCCAAGGGTGACCGTAGTAAAAGGCCCGCGGAACAGGAGAACTCTGATGCATATCTGCGAGTAGTTGAAGAAAAAAATGATGGCATCGTGGTCCGTGGAGCTAAAGTGCTTATATCAGGGGCATCTATCGCACATGAAGCATTAATAATGCCCACTCGTGGCATGAATAAAGATGAGAAGGGTTACGCAGTTTCTTTTGCCATTCCTACGAACACAAAGGGATTAACGCTTTTGCACCAGTTCCCTTCACCTGATTTCCGAAGGTTTACGCCAGATGCCAAGGGGACAGATTTCGGGAATGCTCGTTATGGTGTCTATAACGCCTGCCAGATCTTTTTTGAAGATGTGTTTGTGCCCTGGGACAGGGTTTTTATGTGCGGGGAGTACGATTTTACTGCAAAGCTGGTTGGAAGACTTGGGCCGTGTTTTCGTTGTGTGACTTCTGCCTGCAAGTGCGGTCACCGAGATCTTCTAATCGGTGGATCAGCGGTTATCGCGGAGTTTAACGGAGTGGGCAAGGCCGGACATATACGGGACAAGTTATCAGAGATGAGCCATGAGAGCGAACTTTCATACGGATGTATTCTGGGAGCGGCCATGAAAGGATACAATTCCGAGTCGGGGAACTTTTTCCCTGATGGGTTATACGCCAACGTTGGCAAATATCAAGCAAGCAAAGCCCTCTGGTTCAGCGCCCGTATGGGAGTTGACATCTCCGGGGGGTTGGTAATGAGTATGCATTCAGAAAAAGATATGGAACATCCGGAACTCGGGCCTCTTATTGAAAAATATTTCAAGGCTAACCCAGATGTGCCAACTGAAAAAAGAATGAAGATGATGAGAATGATGGAATATCTCACAGGCATTGGGTGTATTCTGGTGGCCGAATCTTCACAGGGCGGGGCGCCAACCGCCAACCAGCAATTGGTTGTCAATGCCGATCTCAGAAAAAACCTGGAAGAGTATAAGGCACGTGTTCTTGAACTGGCCGGGATAGAGAATTGATGTTCCTTTAAGTGAAGATATTCCCGCGCAGTCGGAGTGCCCGAAAAGACAGAAAATATACGACCAGGTCAATCCCCGCTGCTTTTGGTCGTTTGCAGTTGGCTTTGGATTTTCCAAAACAGCCAAAATCAGACCTTTTAACTGAACACTGAATCTATGGAAAAGGAAAACAGGAGGTATAATTTGCAATGAAAAAAACAACAAAAATACTGGGAATCTCCGGAACAAACATAAAGGATGGCAACTGTGATCAAGCGGTTCAAGCTGCATTGGAATCTGCGGCACAGATGGCAGATATAGAAACCGAATTTATTACGCTTGCGGATAAAAAGATAATGTCCTGCAAGCACTGTCAGTATTGCATTGAGAATATGGTCCCCTGCAAATTTGAAGATGATGCAAATGGAATTATTGACAAAATGGCCGAGGCCGACGGCATGATTTGGGGTGCACCTGTGTGGACCCACACCATCCCCCCCCCAACTCATTAAACTCACATCAAGGGCCAGGTATCAGGTGTTTTTCCGGTGAAGATTTGGGAGGTTTTCCGTCTGCAGGCATTTTTCACCCTAACTTTAAATATCGTTAAATTACATATTGAAAATTAGTCATAAGATTGAAATTGTCAAAAGTAAATACAAAAAAAATTTATAGCTTTTCCTGAATACATTTCTAAGCAGACCCTTGAGCTATTTTGCGTCTTAGACTCCAGAGTGGAAATTTACCGCACGTAATACTCCTTTCTTCCTCCGGGGGTAAGCCTATTTTGGCCTCATTAGCGTATTTCATCTTCTTGGCAATTTCTGCTACCCTTGTGCCAACCAGTCTTATCCGCAACATGCCTGCCGAATCATCCAGAGCGCCATGTTCCATG
>DRHF01000309.1 GCA_011049715.1 Desulfobacterales bacterium | reverse complement strand
GCCCTAAATGTTCTCATGCCCTGTATTTCGGCGAGGGCAAGGATCGAAACGGAAAACTATGGCGTTGGGAATTCAATCCTATGTTCGGGCCGGAGTTTTTAAGGAAGGATGGCGAATTTTTGGCAAAGCAACCAGTATATGAAAATCATCCGGCATGGGAACCGTTTGAAAAGTGGCTTGAGGGGATTAAGGGGGGAATACATGAAAATTGATAAATATATCGACTTTTCCCAAGAGATCGAAATCGAACTATCATCCGAAGACATCTATCTCATTCTTTCCGAAGATGCCGAGTCGGTGCCCGTGGTGCTTCAATGTTTAAATTCTGTTGCATCATTTTTGAAGGGCGTTCCCGAAGCGAGAATCGCAGAAATGACAAACGAGCAAAAAACGATAATACGAGATTTTTTATCCGAACAATCGGGAAGGTATAACCGATCATTACATAGCGAATAGGATTAAGAAATTGGAGGGCATAGGGTGGAAAACACAAAAGAACATTTCTGTATTGATTGTAATGTTTTATTAGACCAGCCCATACCCGGAGTAATTGGTGGGTGGTTAAGAACAGATGGTAATAAAAGCATTACAAAAGCCGTGCCGGGTGGGATCGTTTACGGGAAAGAACTTGGGTTTGTTTGTAACGACTGCCACGAAAGGAGGGATTAATGGAAACAGTACCTAATAATATGGAAAACATTGGTTGCGTAATGTCTAATTTTGACTATGAAATCGAAACTGATGCTGAAGATAAATTGAAATCCGGACAATTTTTTGGCGGATATTCAGCGTGGGACCTTCATGGAACAGTGTGGTTTAACACCGGCAAGTTCAAGTGTCGAATTATGCAATACCATTCGCATATTGATACTATCGAAGCAGAGAGCCTATCTGAAATAATGTCTATTGCATCTGAGAAATACGGAAGTGGCTAAATGACCCATAAAAAAGCCACCAAACGATGCTCAAATTGCAATATACCATTATCAGTGGGGTTGCCGGTGCGTACAAAATATTGTCCTGATTGCGCCAAGCATTCGTTGAAAATGGCCCACAAGCGATGGTGGAAAAAGAGACACGCGGTGGACGTAAGGGCCAGGGCCAAAGCGGGGATATTGCCGAAAAAGTTTGATGACGATTATTTTGATATGACACTGGATGAAATAGCCAGGATCGAAGGGGTGTCAAGACAGCGGGTCGACCAGATAGCAAAAGAAGCAATGGAGAAATTTAAAGCCGAATGGGAAAGCCGATATGATGCCCCCGATTTTGACGAAATAGTTAAATTGTACTCTCCGGCGATGGTGCCGGGGTTGGGGTCTATGATGACCGAGATATCGCTTTTGCGATCAATACCAATGAATAATAAACATTAAGGGAGGGTGAATTATGTTTGCTAAAGTTTTTGGAATACCATTTTTAGGGGCCGTGTATGCTTCTGGATGGTGGGCATGGGTGATGTTTGATGGAGACAATAAAGTTCTTTCTTTGTTATTAGTTGTTGGCGTTTTATACCTGTTCGTGTGCATTTTTACGGCCATTGTGGATATCCGGGAATTATAACGAAGGGGGAAAATATGCCAGAAGAACAAACAATAGTAACATTCAAACACAAAGATAAGGAGGTTATTTTGACAGAAAATCAATTAGACGAAGTGGCGGATATGGCGACGTTTGCAGGTGACGTTATAAAGGATGCGATTGAAGACAATACTAAAGAAATTCCCGGCAACTTCATCCACATAGGCCCAAAAATAGCCCATCAGATTAGCCGGGATATCGCTGCCTTGCTCCGGGAAAACCTGGGGGATATTGATGTGGCATATACCGAATCAGAAGATGGCTTATCTGTCGCCTTTACGCTAAAACTCAGTACACCCAAAAATGCCGATGGTGTCAAGATCGAGACCGGCATTAATTTTGTGAAGGAACGGGTCAAGATGGGACGGGTTTCGGTGGTTGATGAGAAGCAGGGGAAGTTGTTTGATTAATATGGGAATGAAGTCATACAGTTCGAGGCTTACGGCTTCAATAAATGGCAAGGGCGTTTTAGATATAGATACGGTGAAGGGATGTGCGCTTGGCACATCTGCGCATCAAAACGGGGGATGCTATGGCCTTTGTTATGCAAACAAGATAGCTACTCGTTACGGATACCGTTTTAACGAGAGTGTAAGCCGTGAAGTAACCAAAGGTGATAGGGTACACATTGAGAATACCGTGAAAAGATATAATGGGTCTTGGTTTCGTATAGGCACGATGGGCGATCCGTGCCATAATTGGGAGCTTACTTTAGAAGTTTGCGAATGGCTTAGAAAAATTAAAACACCTGTTATAGTAACAAAGCATTGGAACCCGCTTTCTGATTTGCATTTACAACGACTGGCAAGGTATGGTGCTGTCGTCAACACGTCAATATCGGCATTAGACACGTTACCAGAAAGAATATATAGACTCAACCAGTTTAAACGGATCAAAAAAGCCAACATTAAATCCGTTCTCAGGGTTGTATCTGCAAAATTTGGACAAACATCATGGGGTCAAAGGTTGTCAAGTATTCAAGATAGACTGTTAAAAAACGAACCCATCATAGACAACCCGCTACGCATTGCGGCATCTGACAAACGGGTAGAGAGCGGCGATATTTTAATTGAAAATCGCAAAATCAAGGGTTTGGACGGTGATATTAGCGTCGCCAAACATAACGCCTATGTGGGGCCGTGTAATATTTGCCCTGACCAGTGCGGCGTTGATTTTAAGAAAATACGGATAGGAGGTTATAAAATGGCTAAGAAGGTGCAAACTGATATATCGCCAGGTGAATATGGTTATAAAGCTGCACATCAGATCGATATGTTTACAGATACAATCGAATTTGAATATGTCAAAAGTGTAATCGGTTCGGGATATGAGGAAGCGGTTGCAAAACTGGCAATCGAGGACAAGGTAGCTTATCGAGCAGCACGAAAGAACATGCAGATACATTCAGCCATAATTTTAAAAATAAATGCTGAATTTAGTGGGTTTTTTACCTTTCAAGTGAACCACAAAGCCAAGGAGTTCTGTTTATTGCAATCGGCCATGGATTTGGATAAAAAAGATAAAAATATTTATAGCCAAATGGTGGGTAAAATAATTGAACAGAATACATTTGGCTATCCTATGATAATGACTGTAAGTACAAAGCATGACCTTGAATGCCCAAAAGTTTTCAAGGCTATTGGTTTTGAAACATATCTGATATTAAGCGGGTTTGAGTATATGGTTTATGGTAAACTTGAAGATGTTAGAATGAAGCGCTTGGCCCACGCTACAATGACAAATGCATGGACTACCACCCGCTCGGATTGGCTGAAGATGAAAAAGGAATGGAACGCAAAAATTGAGGCAGCGGGTGAAAAATACAATATTCCGAATCCAAAATTTGCATCCCGTGATGGGTGTTGGCAAGGTAGCAATGGGTATTCTAACGTAGTGCTTACCGAAAGGATTATAGAAAACGGAAAGGTTAAAACGAATAAAGGGAAATCGTTTAACGGTAACGCATCGGTGCTCGATCCGGTGGCCTGCGAAGTAATATTGCGGTTTTTCATGCCCACCGAAGGGCGGCGCGTTTATAATCCGTTTGGTGGTGGCGTACAATTTGGTTTTGTGTCTGGTAGTTATGGATATGATTATATTGCGAGTGAGATTAGACAGAACCAATGCGATGCAAACAACGCAATATGCCAAGACCTGGACGGCGCAAAATGGATAAAGAGCGATAGTTCAATATACGAACCCGATGGGATGTTTGATTTGTGTTTTTCCTGCCCACCTTATTATAAGGTTGAAAAGTATGTTGATTACGAAAACGTAATTCCGGAGGGGGAACTAAATAGCATACCGACATATAACGAATTCAGGGACACGCTTTTTGCTGGGTATAAAATAGCAATTGACAAACTAAACGGCAACCGCTTTTTTGTGATAATGACCGGCGACAGTAGAGACAAGAACGGCGCTTACTATGGTTGCGAAGCCGAACACGAGCTTTTCTTTAAAGAGCAGGGGTTGCATATACACAACAAGATCGTATATCTTGAATGCGAGTTTACAAGACTTGCACACGCAAAACGTACACTTGATTACCGCAAATTCCCAAAACGTGAACAAAAAATAATAGTGGCATACAAGGGTGACATGAGCACAATAAAAGATAATTTTCCACCTATCGGGAGGTTGTAATTAATGGGTAAACAATACGAACCAGGCTTCATGCCCGGCCTAAAATACGACTCCGAAAAACCACGATGGGACTTGCTACCATTAGACATAATTGAAGAAATAGTAAAGGTCTTGACAATCGGGGCGCAAAAATACGATGATGACAATTGGCGAAAAGTGGAAAACGGGAAAAAGCGATATTATGCGGCTATGATGCGGCACATTAAGGACTATCAATCCGGTGAAATGCTTGACCCGGAAACAGGGTTGCCGCATTTGGCTCATGCCGGATGTTGCTTGATTTTTATTATGGGGTTGGAGAAGGAGGGGAAATGAAAAAAATCTTTTGTTTCAACAACGGTGGAGAAAATGCGTGGTATACAGCTATAGCCATGGCCGAAGATGGAGCCTGTATAGCTACCCATGTTTGTTCGCATGAATCTTTTATGAAGCATGATTTGGGTATCACCTCAGACTGGAAGCATAATCTCTATAACAAATACTATGGAGAAGGAAATTGGGAGTTGGAGTGGATAGATAACCCTAAAACGCACGAAGGGCTCAAACTGGCATATAGTCGCCATGTTCAGCACACGAAAATTCAGGAAGGGGTTATAATGAAATTCGAAATAAAATCAGCTACAAACGGGTTTATCCTTAAATGTGAGGATGATGGTGAATTATATGTTCATCAAGAGAGTGATGAAATAGAGGTTTTTGCAGACTTTTTAAGACTACTATGCGATACCTACGGGCCACAAGACGGTCGACATGAAGCACAACGCATCCACGTACTTGTCAGGCCCGGCGATAAGCATCCTGATTTTAACGGCTGCCCTGAGTGCGGGGAGCATAGGGAGTAATTAACAAGGAGGAAAAAATGAAAAAGATACCAACCATTTTTAAACGCAACCCTGAGAATATGGGAGAACTTCTTGATGAACCCCATCCTGACTGCCAGTGGGTCTTTGACGGCGAAGGAGTCGCAACGAAAAAGTATGATGGAACCTGCGTTATGATAAATTCAGATGGTTATTTTAAAAGACGTGAAGTTAAATTTGCACCCGAGGATTTCGTAGAGATAGACTATGACGAAACAACGGGTAAGAAAGTGGGTTGGGTTCCGATAAAACAAGATGACCCAAACGATAAATATCACATACTGGCTTTTTATTCAGGGTTATCAGAAGGCACTTATGAACTTGTAGGTCCTAAAATTCAAGGAAATCCAGAAAAATACCCAGTTCATATTCTTATAAAACATAGTGAAGCGACCCCGTATGGGTATGTTCCAAGAACATTTGAAGGAATAAAACAATGGCTTAAAGATAAAGATACTGAAGGCATTGTCTTTCATCATCCTGATGGCAGAATGGGGAAAATTAAAAAGAAGGATTTTAACCAAAACCGGACATAGGGGTATTTATTTAAAATGTCAAACCTACACCCACTAAAATATTTCGTATGCAAACCAAGGTCAAATTCACCGACCGACAAACACGCCTTTGCCTCCAGGATGGCTATGGAAACGGATAAAGAGTTTGCCAGGCAGATTATGGCCTGGGTTGAGCATGAAAAAGAACTTGTTACTTGGATGGAGGGGAAATGAAACGTTGCAATAATTGCAATCACGAAGACAAAGTTGCACATAAAAACCGAAATTTGCCCTAAAAACAACTTAACGGGAAACCCTCCTCGCGCAAACGCACTAATATCAAGGGTTTACAGGGGGAAATATAACGATTTCGAAAAAAACGATTTGAAAAAGTCGATTTTGAGAAACGAATTTTTAAAAACCGATTTACGAAAAAACGATTTGACGAAAAGGGGTTTAGAAAAAACCGTTTTTAAAAAAGCGATTTTCGAGAATCAATTTCTGAAAACGAATTTCCAAAAAACGATTTTAAAAAAAGGAAATTCCCAAAAAGGGTTTTAAAAAAACGATTTCCAAGAAACAGATTTTTAAAAGCGATTTTCAGAAAATAGAATTTAAAAAACAGATTTTTAAAAAGGGGTTTTAAAAAAAGTGATTTTGGAAAACGGAATTTCGAAAAGGGATTTCTATAAAACAGATTCAAAAAAACGATTTCTAAAAAACGGGAATTTTAAAAGACGATTTTTGAAAACCAAATCTTTGAATAATTAAGCCTTGTAGATGCACTAATATCAGGGGTTGGCAAGCATAGCATAAAAGGGGTCATGAGTTTAGGGAAAAATGTGCTGAATGTTGGAGATTTTAAAATATATTCATCAGGGATGTACAGAGATGGGGGAAAAATGAAAACATTAATATTTCTCTTGACAATAATAGCAGCTTTTGTTTATGTGCCGTGGTTGTTTTGGTTACTTCTTGGCAGTATTATAGCAATAACCGTTTGCTACCGTTGGTTTCCGTATTATTTTTTATGTGCCCTTAGGTTTATAAAAACCGGGAAATAAACTCTGAAAAAGGATTGACAGATGAAAACAATGAATAAGATTTTACAGTCGTTAATATTTACGACCTGTTTTTTTGGGATACCGGCATTTATAGGGTTGCTTGTATTTGATGGTTTTTTATATCCCATATATTGGCTGGTCGGGTTCGGATCGCTTTGTGTGCTCGCGGTTATGCTGGTTATCGTTCTTTACGCTTTGACGAGGATCTGGAAATGAAAAAAATATTCCTTGACGTAGATGAACCACTTGCCGATTTTGTCGGTGCGGCCAATACGTTCTATGGCGTAAACATACCCAAAGAAGAAATCACCAAATGGGAATTGCCTTATGGGCGATATGGCAAGACTCATAATTCTTTCTTTAAGGATTTGACCGAGGATTTCTGGGCCGACATACCGAAGCAGCCGTGGTGTGACGAATTAATT
>DRHF01000308.1 GCA_011049715.1 Desulfobacterales bacterium | reverse complement strand
CTTTCATGGCTCCCTGTCGACCTTTATAAGAAAGATTCCCCCAACAATAAAAAGGACGATGATGCTCAAAATTCCAAAACGGGAATGACCGGTGATGCGGGTGATAAGACCCATGAGAAACGGGCCTGTAATGGCGGCAAATTTTCCGAATATGTTATAGAACCCAAAAAATTCCCCGGCATGCTCCGCGGGGATAAGCTTGCCAAAATATGACCGACTGAGGGCCTGTATGCCTCCCTGTGAGGTTGCAACAAGGAAAGCGAGCACCCAGAAGACCAGAACTTTCATTTGCAGTGTGGGAAGGGCGGGAAGAAAAAAGCTGATCAGTGTGATAAGCGTATAAATGCCGATGCCTATAAACAACATCGCCTTTGTTGAATATTTTTTTGCCAGTTTCCCATAAACCAGTGCAAACGGGAAAGCGACGACCTGAATCATCAGAACCACAAGGATTAGCATGGTTATCCCGAGTCCGATATCACGGCCATAGGCGGTTGCCATTGTGATAATGGTGTCTACGCCGTCAATATAAAAAAAATAAGCGATTAAAAAAAGAAAAGCATTTTTATATTTTTGAATTTCCCTAAAGGTTTTGAACAGACGAATAAAACTATCCTTTATCGGATGCGCCGCAGGTTCAATAAAATGGACTTGACTTACGTTTTTTAAAATAGGGAAGGAGAACCCCAGCCACCACAGCGCGACAATAACAAAGGCGATCTTTGCCGATCCGATGGAGATGGCGCCCGAGGCGCCCGATGACATTCCGATTATGATCACCGCGATCACGGCAACAAATGGAACAGCACCTCCGATATACCCCCAGGCAAATCCGCACGATGATATCCAGTCCATTCGTTTTTTTTCTGTTACATCGACCAGGAACGCATCATAAAACAGATTGGCTCCTGAGAAACCGACCCTGGCAAATATGAATATGATCAGGCAGCTCAGCCAATCCCCTTCTTTCACAGTGGTCAAAAGCAGGGTAAAAAGAATCCCCAAAGACAGAAATCCCATCAGAAACCGTTTCTTAAACAGCTTATAATCGGCGAAGACGCCCATGATCGGCGCCATGAAGGCGAGAAGCAATGATGCCAGTGAATTGGCAAATGCCCAATTTCCGGTTGAAACCGCATCGGCGACACCTTTGGAAGCGATATCTTTGAAAAATATCGGCATGACGGTCGTAACGATTATCAAGACAAAGGCGGAGTTGGCCACATCATACAGAACCCAGCTTTTTTCTTCTTTCGTCAGTTTCATTTTTTTGGCCTTGTTAATCTGATAAAGTATTCTTTCCTTGCAAATCTGTTGTGATGGTGATTGAACCGATATGCTTTTTATATATATTTTGGGTTACATAGCCCGGTCAATCCCCATTGAGATTCTGTCGATAAAACGAATGATAAGTATTATTTTAATAATTTTGGCCATATTGTATGTTCTCTCTCCCTATGACATACTCCCCGACCTGTTGGTCGGGTGGGGTTGGCTAGACGACCTGGCGATCCTGGGCTTTTTGTGGCGGTATTTTTATTTAAAAAAAAGAAAAAAATACACCTACCAGCAGCAATATCGCAAAACGGATGATGCTGACGGAGGCGAAACACTAAAAAGCCCTTATACCATCCTTGAGGTGGATAGAAACGCCACTCCAGATGAAATAAAGAAGGCGTACAGACGTCTTGTAAACAAATATCATCCGGACAAGGTGGTTCATCTGGGTGAAGAGTTCAAAAAGCTGGCGGAAAAGCGTTTTAATGAAGTGCAAGAGGCCTACCAGAAAATAAAGGATTGATCCTGATTTTTTGTGAAAAAATTTTGACGGCTTCGTAAAAAGTCCAACTTCTGTGTTGCGCTGCATCCTTCGTCATTGCAGCGTACTGTAAGTACGCCTCATTCCTCAGAATTTGCGCGCCTTGAATTTGACCCGCCGGAGGCGGATTACTTTGCCGTCTAATTTCGACTTTTTACGAGACTGTCAATTTTAGTGGACTGTAAGGTTTTTCAGTCTATATGCAGTTTTTTTGATAAAGTGCTATCCGTATATCCCGAAATCCTTTAAAAGCTCATTTATTCCGAGTTTTTTGACCCTCAGGATTAGAAATTCTGAAATGGTCGGTTGGAAGACTTTTACTTTCAAGTACATATCCACTTCGCTCGGTTTTCTGGCCCCTTTCTTATTATTACATGGTTTACAGCACGCTACACAGTTTTCAAAACAGGTCTTTCCGCCCCTCGATTTGGGTATGATGTGGTCCACCGTCAATCTTTCTCCGTCTTTCCCGCAATACCCACATTTGAATCCATCCCTTACCAACACATTTTTTTTGCTAAAAGGAATCCGGTTTTTGTAAAGAGTTCGAATTATCTTGATCAACTTCAACACAGCGGGGACTTTTGTGATAAACCCTTCTGCGCTCCGGATAACTCGTTCAGATTCCTTTAAGACCTGAACCTTTCCCTTGACGACAAGGCACATGGCCCTCTTCCAATGGACTATATTTAAAAAAGAATAGTCTGCATTGAGCAAGATACACTGTGTCATTTAATCCTCTGCCTCTAAACCCCCGGTCGAACTCTAAAATCGGTTAGGGCGTCTCTAAACCCCGCAGGTCGAAATGTTAGAGTTGCGTTCAATTTAGATAACCTGTGGGTGTTGGAAGCTTCGATCCGGAAAGCGTTTGCCGGCGAACCGTTCGGCAAAAATTCTAACAGGGCCTTAAAATAATGTCAACATATTTCAGGAGGTTAGACGGTTAGTCGATTATGAACTCAAAAAGGGTTTTTGGCCTAGTGGCTCTCTTGTATTAATAGTGTGGAAGGATCAAGGAACAGCCGGGGACGATCTGGGGTCTTTGGCCGGCCTTTTATGATGTTGACGTGGATCTTTTTTCCTTCAGGTTGAAGCTGGATGATTGTCTCGAAAAGATCTGCAACCTCAGAAAGAGGACCGGGTATATTGTCCGGTCCGGTTGTTTCATGGCGGTGGCTGGTTACAGCGAACCAGACCCTAACGGCGTTGATTTTAGCGGTCGATTTCAGGTCCGCAAGTGAATTCTGAAGAGACGATTTAAAGGGAAGGCCATCGATGATTATCGTTTGGGGTGAGAACTGGGCTTGATCGATAAGGTCTGTGATCCTATCTTTTAGCATCGGAATGGTGAAGTCCGTTGTTTTGAAGGTCATGATGACCCTATTGGGAAGTAACCATTCCCATAGTCCGTCCGGCTCTTCGAAGGCGCCTGACGCCACTAGATTATAAAAGACCTCCTTGTACCAAAGATTCACCTTGTCTAGCGGATCCTTTAGACTGATGTGTAGGACATTTTTTTTCCTTGAAAGGGTGTTTAATGCCAGTTGAACCAGAAATGATGTTTTTCCAACACCGGCGCGGGCGGCCACCGCACCGAATCCTCCCAAAGGAAGGATGTCTTCGGTATCGTATCCCAAGTGTGTCAACGGACTTTGAAAAATCGGATTGTCGTTGTTCATGCGAAACCCCTCCTTTGTCCAATCGCGGCATCAGGCATAAATTTTGCTTCCTGCAAGTATTCTGTAAATTCATGGGAATAACATTTTCTCATCGAGCATTTTTCAAAGATTTTAATGGATCATTCCCGGTCATCAGGTATTTTTTATTATTTTTTTCTTTGTTCAAGTAATTTTTCCGCCACAGGCCGGGGGACCTGTCTGGCGGCTGAAAATTCCATGGTGAATTGCGCCTTGCCCTGGGTAGATGATCTGAGGACCGTTGAATACCCGAACATCTCCGCAAGGGGAACCTGGGCTTCAATGATACAGAAGCGGCCTTCGTCCTGGGATCCGACAATGATTCCCCTCCGTTTGCTCAACGTACCCATGACGGCGCCCTGAAATTCGGTTGGCGTTTCCACCACCACTTTCATAATCGGTTCAAGAATGACCGGTCGGGCTTTGGCATATCCTTGAAGAAAGGCCCCCCGGCCAGCGGCCTGAAACGCCATATCAGAAGAATCAACAGCATGTGACTGACCGTCGTTGATGACAATTTTGACGCCGGTGACCGGAAACGTGGCAAAGGGCCCTTTTGGAAGACATTTTCTAAAACCTTTTTCACACCCGGCGATATACGGGGTGGGAATGGCTCCACCGACAATCCGGTTTTCAAAGACAAATTCATTATCTGAAACCGGTTCCATATAACCGGCCACACGACCGAACTGGCCGGCGCCTCCGGTTTGCTTTTTGTGGGTATAATTGAATTCCGCCCTGCGGGTGATGGTCTCTTTATAAGCCACCTGGGGCGCCCCTGCGAATACTGTTGCGTCAAATTCCCTTCTCATCCGCTCGATATAAACCTCCAAATGGAGTTCTCCCATTCCGGAGATGATGGTTTCATCGGTCTCGTCATTGTGATGGGTTTTGAAGGTGGGATCCTCCTTGGTAAACCGTTCCAGCGCTTTGGACAAACCTATTTCAGATTTGTAGTCCTCGGGTGTAATCGCTAAAGAGATCACGGGATTCGGTACGTGCATGGATGTCATGCTCACTCGGATTCCCGGGGCTACTAAGGTATCGCCCGAGGCGCAGTCAATACCGAAAAGAGCTCCGATGTATCCGGCCGGGATTTTTTCAATGTCTTCCAGCTGATCCGCATGCATGCGGATCACTCTGCCGATCTTGACCTTTTTTCCTGTCCGGACATTGACCAATGTATCTCCTTTGGCAAGGGTGCCCTGGTAAACCCGGATGTAAGTAAGTTGGCCATATGGGCCGTCTTCCAGTTTAAAGGCGAGCGAGATCAGCGGAAGGTCGGCATCGCTTGAGAGAACAATCTCTTTGTCTTCATCCTCGAGGTCAATCGCCCTGTTTTCCACCTCCAAAGGAGAGGGGAGTAAGCGATTGATTGCATCGAGGAGGGGTTGAACTCCCTTGTTTTTATACGCGGATCCCATTAAGACGGGTGTCAGCTCGCGCGTTAAGGTCGCTTTTCGGATGGCTGAAATCAACAGATCGGATGTGACCCGCTCTTCAAGGGCGGCTTCCGTCAATTCGTCTGAAAACATGGCAGCTGCATCGATGAGCGCCTCGCGTTTTTCCCTTGCTTCTGAAAGGAGGGCTGCAGGTATATCTTCGGTCCGGACCTCTTCTCCATTCTCCCCGTCAAAATATACGGCCTTCATCTCGATAAGATCGATGACGCCTGCCAAATTCGCTTCAAGACCGATCGGTATTTGCAGGGCAACGGCATTGTGACCGAGTTTTTTTTTGAGCTGGTCAATCACCCGGAACGGATTGGCGCCGCTTCGGTCGCATTTGTTGACAAAAGCAATACGGGGCACCTTATATCTGGCCATCTGCTGGTCCACCGTGATAGATTGGGACTGAACCCCTCCCACCGAACAAAGGACGAGTATGGCGCCATCGAGTACCCTCAGTGAGCGCTCGACCTCTATAGTGAAATCGACATGGCCGGGGGTATCGATGATGTTGATTTTATGGCCATTCCATTCACTGTATGTGGCAGCGGAAGTAATGGTGATTCCGCGTTCTTTTTCGATTTCCATATAGTCCATCGTCGCTCCGACGCCATCTTTTCCTTTGACATCGTGTATGGTATGGATTCGCTTTGTATAGTAGAGGATTCTTTCGGTGAGCGTGGTTTTCCCCGCATCGATGTGGGCACTGATTCCGATGTTCCTCACTATAGTAGTATCATTTTTCATGGTGCTTTGTGCAATGCCTCCGATAAAATTTTGATGCATGAAACAGGGGGTAAAAGCGAAATTTTGTAGTTTTTTAAAATTGATTTGTCAAGCGATATTTTTTTAATAAATATCTTTTTCTGATCCCGTCAAACATTGATGAAATTGAGAAGGCGGGCGTTCTTTTGTTTTCTCAACCGTTTAGTGACAGGGCGCTGTCGCAGGAGTACATAGGTAGCTCCGGCGCCGCCATCACAAAGTCTTGCGCTGGAGAAGGCGATAACCCACTTTCGCCATGGCCCGCTGGTGAGCCACTGAAAAACTTTGGTTTTGAGTATCGGTTTTGAAGCGGAAGAGAGGCCACGCCCGTGGATGATCAGAACGCCCCGTTTACCATTTCTTATCGCCTCTTTTAAAAAAGTTTCAAATTCCCGATGTGCCTCTTTTGCGGTCAGTCCATGAAGATCGATGTCCCCCTGAATGGCAAAATCGCCCCGGTGCAATCGTTTTGCGATATCAGGGTGGACTTTGTATCCGAGGCCCTCCATGTATTCCTGGGTATCGGCCACAACAAAACCCTTACCGGATTCCACCAGATGTTTGAGCATGACCATGGTTTCCGGTTCCGTATCTGTTTCAACGCCTTTTTCGAAGGTGGCTACAGAAAGATCTTGTGTTATGTTTTTATCTAAAAACGGTTTTACACCATCCATTGCATCCAAAAAAAGCTGGCTTTCCTTTTCAATATCGGTTTTGACTATCCGGTGAACTTCTATGTCATTTTCCCTGCAGCGAGCTGTGGATAAAGCTTTTTTATCAAGGAGGAATTTGAGATCCTTAAATGGTTTGAAGATATCTGAAGGTTTGGAAGATTTCATCGGCTTTGTCACATTTGACCTTTGAAAAACCATATCAATCTTATCAGTAGATTGTCGGTGGGTCAATTTAAAAAAGGGCCTGCAGGATTATTCAATTGGGGTTGATCAATTGATCTGTCGCAACCTATAATCTGTTTGTTATGAAGATCGGGACTGAAAAGTGGAAGCGCATTATCGGAGATGCGACCCGAGCCATGGGGATTGATATCGATGGTGAAAAGATCGATAAATTCGCTATTCATGCCAGGGAGCTGATGAAATGGAATAAACGAATGAACCTCACGGCGATCAGGGATCCGCTGGCTGTTGCCGAAAAGCATTTCGTCGATTCACTGATTCCAGCTCCCATGGTGCCTCCGGAGACATCACTCCTTGATGTCGGTTCAGGGGGCGGATTTCCTGGCATTCCGTTGAAAATCCTGATACCTTCTTTAAAACTCACGCTGATTGATGCTTCACGAAAAAAGGTAAGTTTCTTAAAATATATAATTCAGACACTCAACCTTGTTGATGCCAGAGCCCGTCATATCCGGGTAGAGGAACTCGCCGAAAACGAGGCGTTTGCAAATCATTTTGGGGTGATTATCAGCCGGGCCCTCTTTGATCTGCATGGCCTGGTTATAAAAACATGGCCCCTTTTATCGGAAAAGGGGGTTATCATCGGATTGAAAGGAAAACCGGCCCAGGAAGAGATCGATACTTTGCGTCGGCTAGACGCCGACGATCCACACCGATCGCCGGTGAAAATCGGCCGTTTCTCATTGACGATTAAAAAATTCACACTTCCATACACTCACTCAAAAAGGACCGTGGTTGCCATCAAAGCTTTGTCGAAAGATCCGCAAAATTCATCACAAAATTAAGCGATATGACTTTTCGCAAACCCGTCATTTTTACTTCAGAATAAAGTTTTGCTCAAACAAATCCGGGTCATCAAAATGGGCGCGGCCAACAAGCTCGATGGCATGGCGCCCCCTCTGGCGCATGCTGCCAATATCCGGAATACCCATCGAAAAAAGCAGGAGGGGCTCTATCCGATGGGAACCTTTGCCAATCCCTTTGTCGTTGAAAATGCTTTCGGTTCTCCCATCTTCATGGGGTAACATTTCAAGTACGGTATACGGGATTAACTGGTATGTGATAGCGTCCGACGGGACGTTTCCGGCCCGTATGCGCTGCACCTGATGCCAACCTGAATTGATACGGATGCCGAGTCGTTTTTGGGGAAAAAGATCGGGTAGCCATTGGGGAACAAAGGCATCGGGTTGAAGCGGTTTTAAGATTTGCTGTTGCACGAACTTTTCACTGGGGACAAAAAAGTGATAACATCCGCAGTTGTTCATTATATCCACCATAAAGGGCTCACCGTCAGGAGTCAGTGTGAACCGGACCGTCAATCCGTCCAGATGGCCCCGTTCGATCCAAGGCGTATCCGGACCTTTACGCTCCAAATACCAGGTGACATAATTGATCTGCAGGACCGGTTCATCCTTAAAAAAAGCAAAAGAGAAGTAATAATAGACCGTCGGTTTTCGGGTGTTGATGCTCACCCGGTTTCCATCCCAGACCACCTCACCCGGCCAGTCGTATGGCGCTGCCACATCCTGATGGAAGATTGGAGCAAAATGCAGTAAGAGGTCCTTTTTTACCTCTTCGGCTAACCGGGGAATGCCGAGCTCATCTCTTGCTGAACGTAAAATTCCAGAAAGATTCCGCCCAAAGAAGTTTCTGTTTTCAGGTGGCGACATGGCGATCACTTCCCCCCTGATGGATAGATCGTCGATGGGAGTTTCATACCAGATCTTGAATTCCCTTCTGGTCTTGCGGGTGAAAAAGGCAACGGGTAAAGAGGCGACGGGATAAAGCCCGATGACCCTCAGCGCAGTAGAATATTCGTCCGGATAAGGGGCGGCGGATTGAATCGATCGATAGTAATTTATATGTCCTTGATCGAATTTGAAAAGATTTAAAGCCAAATAGGTCATCCGGTTCAGTATAGCGTTTCGTTGGGGCTCGAGACCGAGTTGATCTGCCAGGCGGGAGATTGCAATGTCGGGGAGGTTTTGAATCTCTTTTTTTCTGGCGTCGAGATTCAATTGTAACATCTGTTTGGCCCACAGCTCTTTTTGGTAATTATGTTCCAGCCTTTTACCTAGAAAAGTGAGAAAGCGATTGTTTCGAAGATATGGGAAATGGGTGACCGGTTCACTGGAGGCATCCCGTACGCCGGCTTTCTTAACCTCTGTATCCAAAAGCTTGAAAAACCGGCTGTGAGTTGTCGGCCTTTTTGAAATGTCGGGAGGCGGGGCAGGTGCAAAGGTGGCGCATCCCTGAAAAAAGATGAACAGGAGAAGACCGAGTATCAATAGAAATTTCTTCAAAAACATTCTTTTATGTCTTTTTTGCGTTGAGCCATGTGCCCTTTTTACATGTACTAATGAAGCCATATTTATTTCGACCCGAGCGTCGGGCAGAATATTGAATCGGTCGACGGCTCAAACTCAGGTCAAAGCGGGTGTAAAGCCGGAACTCGGCCGGTCTGAAAATATAATAACGGGGTCATTGTCCTAAAACCTTTGAAAACAAGGCCTCGGAAGGTTCCGGCTAAACGCCCGCTAAGACCTTCAAACAGTGATCCGACCGCCGATTAAAAACCCTGCCCGACTTTGCAGATAAATCCCAGGGTAAATGGCAACGGATGTCTAAATAATAACACACTTATTAGTAACTATAGGCCCTCAGTTATTCTTTTCAACAACCGGCGGTAATAAATATAATTTCTAAACGGTACATCTTCACGAACCCGACCGTCAGCCATCGGCACATATCCCCCATCGATAAGGAGCGGGGGAATTTTCGCGTGTAATTCTCGCTTAATCGCCGCCTTTCCCTGTCGCAGCGCATCGAGGTCAATTCCTCCGATAAGACGCAGATCAGGGCCAAACTCCCGCCGCAGCGTCCGATAGTCCATCGCTTCGGCGTTGACCTCACAGGCCCACAGGCAATTGAAGCCCCATTTCAAAATACTCGAGATCAATATTTTTGCATTGGCATAAGTTCTGAAAATGACCGTGTGAACCTTCCCGCGGTTCAGAGCTTCCAGGATCGGGGAATAGCTTTTGAGCACCAGCTCCTCATACATCTTTGGGGAGATCAGCGGCCGGTCATTTCCTCCGATCGGCTCGCTGAAGATGGCCGCATCGATCTGAATCTCATTGAGTACCCGTTCAACCAGCCTGGCTGAAAATTGACCTTGGATCAGCATCGCCTGGCGTACGAATTCCGGGTCGTAAACAGTTAATTGCATCAATTCGTGGAATCGGTCCCACTCCTGAACTCCCATGGCCTGGAAAAAGCCCCTATGCACCCTCAACATGTTCACCTGGCCATCTGTTTTAGAACTCCGAACGACATCCGACCAATTTTCAGGAAAACGGCCGGGATCAAGATGGTCAAGTCTGTCTCTCATTGTATCGAGATCGGCGATGCATCTGGGCCAGTTCTCAAATCTCGGCAATGGCTCTAGATCGAGTTGTATTTCCCGGCGTCGATCGGTTGGAAAGAGCTGATTGAGGTCGGTCTGCGGTGTCAGTCCCTCTGTTTGCCAGGCTTTGATAACTTCGTCTCTAATACCTTCTTCAAAGTATGGCACGCGGTCCGGAGATCCAAACCGCATAATTTTCCGGAACCGTTCCGCGCTTGTCATTTCTCCTTGAGGGCGGGGGGGTGCGGAGGATTTGCTCATGGTTTTTCTTGGAATTCAAATTTCAAAATTGAAGGGACAATCTCAATGACATGCAATCGGTCGTTTGGCAAAACAATTTGATCACGTGTGATACGAAAAAACTGTATACCGGATCGCGCTGATGAAAGATCAATCCCGGCATGTACGTCGCTTTTGTCCAGGGTGCTGGCATCCTTTCGAAGCCCCCTCACGGTGATTTTCACCTGTGGGTTTGTTGCCTCGAGCCTCTCGATGTTTGCGGGAATGTTTTTAATCTCCACCGGAATCTCAATGGCCACCTCAAAGTTTTGTTGTCCGGCCAGCAGCAGCCAAACCAGACCCACCAGAACCAGGGTGCTGATTTTTATCGGCCAGCGATGGTGGAAGATTGAAAATGCCTTTTCCAATAAGGATTTTTTTTCGGGACTGCCTGGGCTAATCGCCTCCATCAACCAGTTAGAAAGCATTTCGGCATCATCCACGGGTGACACCTTCTTTCCCCTTGCAAAGGATACTTTACCCCGTTCTTCAGAGACCGCTACCACGCAGGCATCACAACGTTGAGTGATGCCCAAGGCCGCTCGGTGCCGGGTGCCCCATTCCTTTGGGAGACCTTCATCCGCGCTCAGAGGCAGATAGCATGCGACCTGATCAATTCGACCCTTTCTGATCAGCATGGCGCCGTCGTGTAAAGGGGATTCTTTATGAAAAATACTCATTAGAAGTTCGGGCCCAGGCTCTCCATCCAGTGCCTGTCCGCCTGTAACCATGTTTTCTACCATGTCCATCCGTTCAATGATCACCAGAGCACCGATTTTCCGTTTTGCGAGGGAAAAGATCGCTTTTGAGAACTCGGGTATCCAATGCTCGGGTTTGGATAGTTTTCGTAATCCGAGCGCAGAGAGGGGGTTGGCCCGTTCAAGGACTTGACGGATTTCAGATTGGAAGAGGATAATGAGGAGGATGACCAGAACCTGCCAGAAAACCTGAAATACCCAGGTAGTCAGAAAAAGCCCCCAGGATTGGGCGATGGTATAAATCATCCCGAAGCCCAACAATCCCACCAGCGCTTTAAAGGCTTTTGTTCCCTGAAACCAAAGGTAGAGATGATAGGCGACCACTGAAAGAAACAGGATGTCGAGTATATCCTGGAATCGCAGATTAGCCATGAGCGCGAAAAGATGCATGCCTTCCCCCGAAGATTTCCTTGCCCGTAAATTATCCCCTTTAACTAAGGCTTAAGATCTGGCTCCTTTGTGCGAGGACGCTTTATTCCTGCTTTTATCGATTGCGCCTCATTTGTGCTGTCTTTCCATTTCATTTTTCGGCTGATATGGTATATCGCTCTCATATTTTTTTGTAGTGTTGAATGGGGGGGGTGATCTTCGGGGATCCCGGGTCCGGTTGTCAGTGTAGTGAACGGTTACTTCTTTGAAGTCGCCCCAAAGCCCCCTGATGACCATCAGATATACGAACAACTCGGCCCTTTTGTCAAGTAAGGATTATCCAGCGCCGGTGAAAATTCTGAAAAGCGATGATGAATGGTCGATGCCTCTTTTATAAGTGCCATCGTAACGGATTCATTTTCCCATATTACGGTTTCACGAATAGATCTGTTTACATTTGAGGTAACCATGTGATATACAACCTTCCGTTCGCCCCGGAATCTAACCTGACTTGGCAGACAACTGCCCGGATATTTCATTAAAACTACTTCCTGAAGGAGATATAGTAATACAATCGTAATTCTAGAATATTAATCCATACCGGTATTCGGAGTTTTAAAAACAGGTATACTGAATTTGGCGGATAAAACTGATGCGTAATGTAAACTCTTTTGCTGATTTGCCCGTATGTAGAAATCTTTCAGCATTATCAGCAGACATCGCTATAATTGGGATTCCCCATGGGACCTCCTATCGTCAGGGTGAACCGAGCCATTCTTCAAATGCCCCTGAAGCGATCCGTAGAGCAGCTCGGAGATATGGAGATATGATCGACCATTATGACTTTGACCTCGGTGGACCACTGCTCAACAATAGTGGAGTTCGTGTGGTCGACTGCGGCGACCTGCCGGGTAACCCATCCGATCCAGCCGGAAACCGCCGGGTCATCACAGAAAAGGCACGAGTCATCCTAGATGCCGGAGCAGTGCCGATTGTTCTCGGAGGGGATGATTCCATCCCGATCTCTTTCTTTCGTGCTTACAAAGGGCTTGGAGTATTCACCGTCGTGCAGGTGGACGCGCACATCGACTGGCGGCATGAGATAAACGGCATAACCCAAGGGCCCAGCAGTACGATGCGCAGGGTATCTGAAATGGCTTGGATCGATAGGCTGATACAAGTGGGCATGCGCGGAGTGGGGAGCGCCCGGATGGAGGAGGTCGCGGCAGCAAAGGCCTATGGGGCTGAAATCATTACCGCAAAAGAAGTGCACGATGGTGGTGTAGATCAGGTTTTAGCCTTGGTTCCAGACGGAGCTGCCTGTCTGTTGACGATCGATTGTGACGGCCTCGATCCATCGATAATGCCCGGTGTTAACGCACCGGTACCAGGCGGACTTACATATCGGCAGGTCATCGATTTGGTGCACGGTCTCACCAAAAAAGTCTGTTTAAAGGGATTTGATCTGGTCGAGCTTATGCCAAAAAATGATGTTAACGGGATAGCCGCTTTGACAGCCGTTCGTATTATTTTCAACCTGATCGGTTCTCTGGTCCGCTCCAAGTATTTTGTTAAAAGAACGGACTGAACCAAAAACAATGAACAACCTATAAAGATCTCAACGGTCATGAAGCAGCAGGAGATTCTTCATGGCTGGTGCTTAGAAGCTATTTCAAAACCTCATTTTTCGCTTTTGGTTTCCCATTTTGGCGCTTTATATTCGCTTCGCTAAAATTGTCAAACTCGGGCAAATGCCCTCAAACAGTGACAATTTCTTGACGCTTCGCTCTCATAAAGCTTTTTTCCAAAATGGCAAAATGTCGCTCAAAACGGGTTTTGAAATAGCTTGTAGTAGATCGGTTAAAAATCCAAATTGATATGATGGACTTTCCCCGATAGTTCTGTTATGGTTGTAAAAGGGTAACAAAGTTTAAGTTTACGTATACCCCGGATGTTTTGAACCTTATTTTTTTGTTTGGTTTAAAAGGAGGTCAAACAATGCCCAGATGGATTTTAGAACCCGGACATACCGCGGCTGAGTTTTGCGTCAAGCATATGATGGTAACTTATATCCGCGGACACTTTAAGAATATTCATGGCTCGCTCGAGTTCGATCCTGAAAATCCAGAGGAATTCAGTGTCGAGGTGGCTATCGATGCGACACAAATTTGGACCGGTGAGGAGGAACGGGATGGGCATCTTCGAAGCGCTGATTTCCTCGATGTCGAAAACCATCCTGATATCACTTTCAAGGGAAACCAACTGGAAACCATAGGCCCCCATGATTACATGGTCACCGGTGATTTAACCATCCGCGGTGTCACGCATCAGGCAAAATTGAATATTCGTTACATGGGTCAATGGGAAACACCGATGTGGGAAGACGGCGAAGACAAGGGGCCGAAAATCCGTGCCGGGTTTGTTGCCAAGACAAAAATCAATAGAAACGATTTTGGCGTCAGCTGGAATGGCACCTTGGTTAAAGGCGGTATCGTTGTCGGTAACATGGTGGAAATTACCCTCGATGCCGAAGCCATATTAGAAAGTGATTAGAAGTTATCCCAAGAGTGCCCTGGAGTCTCACATACCCTCAATTTTTCTCCGTACCTCCGGTGATCTGCCCGTCCGGGGTATCCTTTTAAATTATCGGGGTTCGAATCAAACCGTCTATTTCCTTGACATCCACCGTTGTCACGACTAAATGTCATCCTTTATATTTAAGCCCCATCCAGCCCCGATTAAAAAAGATCTTCGCACTGCCTGGACAAGCCCGGGCGGCATACATTTTTGTTGATCGCCAGTCCAGTCGCTTCTGGAAAAGGATTGGCGCCTGTTATCTGGAACCAAAGTATTTGTGAGGAAATCAATGGACTATAAAAAAACACTCAACCTTCCAACTACCGCCTTTGCCATGAAAGCAAATCTGTCGAAACGCGAACCTGAGCAGTTAAAATCATGGGAAGAGAACAGCCTGTACGATCGGATAAGGGAAAAATCCAAGGGCCGGCAATTGTTTATTTTACATGACGGACCACCCTATGCCAATGGCTATATTCACATCGGCACCGCCCTGAATAAGATCTTGAAAGATATTATCGTTCGTTCCAGGCAGATGTCAGGTTTTGACGCGGTATATGTACCGGGATGGGATTGTCACGGTCTGCCGATCGAACACAATGTTGACCTGGAACTCGGAGACAAAAAAAAGGATCTTACACAGGCGGAGATCCGAAAGTTGTGCCGTTCATATGCTGAAAAATTCATAGACATCCAGCGTGAAGAATTCAAGCGACTCGGTGTCATGGGTGACTGGGAAGATCCCTACCTGACGATGGACTACAAGTATGAAGCTATCATTGCCCGGGAGTTAGGGAAATTCGCCAGGGATGGGAGTCTTTTCAGAAGCCAAAAACCGATCTACTGGTGTAGTACCTGCCAAACCGCCCTTGCCGAGGCCGAGGTCGAATATCATGACGAGTCTTCGCCATCGATTTACGTCAAATTCCCTTTGAAAAATAACATCGGTGAAACAGTTCCAGAGCTGTCAAAAAGGGAGGTCTTTGTTCCGATTTGGACCACTACACCTTGGACTATCCCGGCCAATCTTGCTGTGGCACTGCACCCCGAATTTGAATATGTTGCAGTTGATGTGGGAAACGATGAGGTCTTTATCATTGCCCGGGATCTGGTGGACCAGTGTATGCAGACTTTTGGTATTTCAGATTATTCAATCCTCGTTTCCATCGATCCCAAAACCCTTGAATACAGAAAATGTACCCATCCCCTCTATGGCCGGGAGTCTCTGATCGTTTTGGGCGCCCATGTCACCTTAGAGGCGGGAACCGGGTGTGTCCATACCGCCCCTGGCCATGGACGCGAAGATTATGAGGTGGGGCTCCAATATGGTATTGATGTATACTCCCCCGTGGATGACAGTGGTTGCTTCACAGAGGAGGTCGACTTTTTCAAAGGCAAATTCGTGTTTTCCGCCAACAAGGAAATCAATGCACGATTAAGAGATTCCGGAATGCTCATCAAGGAGGAGACGATTGAGCACTCCTATCCACACTGCTGGCGCTGCAAAAAGCCCGTTATTTTCCGAGCGACCCCCCAATGGTTTATTTCTATGGAGAAAACGGGATTGAGAAAGAAAGCACTTGCCGAAATCGAACGGGTAGAGTGGATACCGTCCTGGGGAAAAGAGCGGATATACAGCATGATTGAAAACCGTCCGGACTGGTGTGTTTCCAGACAACGAACATGGGGCGTCCCGATAACCGTATTTTACTGTGAAGATTGTGAAGCCCTTCTCCTCGATCAGAAAATCATGGATGCTGTGTATGATCTGTTTGAAAAACACGGCGCAGATATCTGGTTTGAAAGGGAAGTTGCGGACTTTGTAGCGGAGGGTACCACCTGTAGCGAGTGCGGGGGCACTTCCTTTATTAAGGAGACGGATATTCTGGATGTATGGTTTGATTCAGGGGTCAGCCACGCGGCGGTATTGGAACAGCGCGAGAATTTAAAATGGCCCGCCGATCTTTACCTGGAAGGAAGTGATCAGCATCGCGGATGGTTTCACAGCTCCCTCCTGACGTCGGTTGGCACGAGGGATCGTGCACCCTACGACGCGGTGTTAACCCATGGATTTGTGGTCGATGCGGATGGAAAAAAGATGTCTAAATCGATCGGAAATATTGTTTCCCCAGGGAAGGTGATCGATAGATACGGTGCTGAAATGCTACGTCTCTGGGTGTCGGCAACGGATTACAGAGAGGATATCCGTATTTCAGAAAATATCCTGAAGCAGTTGACCGATGCCTATCGGCGGATCCGGAATACCTGCAGATTTATGTTGGGAAATCTATCGGATTTTGATCCGGAAAACGATCAGGTGCCTTATGAATCGATGCCGGATATCGACCGGTTCGCTCTCCACAAACTTCAGGAACTGGTTGAAAAGACACGCAGGGCTTATGATACCTATGAATTTCACTCCATTTACCATGCGTTTTACAATTATTGCACCCTCGATCTTTCTGCATTTTACCTCGATATACTTAAAGACCGGCTATACACATCAGCGTCGGATTCTCCGGGGAGAAGAAGCGCCCAGACCGTCATTCATACGGTGTTGGGAACACTTGCCAGGCTGATGGCGCCTATACTTTCCTTTACAGGGGAAGAAATCTGGCAATATATGCCGGGTAGTGGAGAAAATGAAACAAGCATCCATCTCTTATCCCTGCCGGATGTCAAAGAAGAATGGAAAGACCATAATCTGGCTGGAAGATGGGAACAGTTGATAGCGGTTCGGGGGGAGGTGACCAAAGCACTCGAGAAAGCCAGGGCCGAGAAGAGGATTGGACACCCGCTGGAGGCCGCCGTTACGATCGCTTCAAATGGAGATTTGTATCAAAAACTTATTCAGTTTTCTGATCTAAGATCCGTATTTATTGTTTCTCGGGCAACGCTGGTAAAAGGCAAAAAATCGGCAGACGCCTATGAAAGCGCTGAAATCGAGGATCTTTCGATTCTCGTTGAACCCGCAAAGGATGACAAATGCGAACGGTGCTGGGTACACGAACCAACGGTCGGGCAAAGCGCAGATCATCCCACGATTTGTGATCGGTGCATAGGTGTGTTGGAGGAGTTAAAATTGGATGCCCGGCAACAGGATCAGAAAATTTAGTCTGTCAATAACCGGTGATGAGCCGGAGAAGAGATGAAAAACATCGATAACAAATACATTAGACTCGCCGTCATTTCCGGGTTGGTGGTTGTTTTTGACCAAGTTGCCAAGGCCATCATTGTGAACAGACTTTCCCTTTACAGCTCTGTTTCGGTCATACCCGGTCTGTTCAACCTTACCCACATCCAAAACCCTGGGGGTGCTTTTGGATTTCTTGCCCAACAGCCTTCAGGTCTGCGAAGCATTATTTTTCTGACCGGCTCTCTGATAGCGATAGGTCTCGTTTTTTACCTGTATAAAAATACACCGAAAACCGCTCCTTTGCTTGCAACAGGGATTTCGTTGATCCTGGGAGGGGCTGTTGGAAATCTGATCGACAGAGTCCGTTTTGGAAAGGTGACTGACTTTCTCGATATTTATCTCGATGATTTTCACTGGCCGGCTTTTAATATTGCGGACAGTGCCGTCTCTGTGGGCATCGTGATTTTTTTGTTCCATCTTCTCTTCAAAAAGATGCCGGAATGAAATGGTCTCAACCAAAAGTAATTATCACAATTATCTGTCTTACTAATGAGTGCGTTATTATTTAGACATCCGTTGCCATTTACCTATGGATTTATCTGCAAAGCCGGGCAGGGTTTTTAATCGGCAGCCGGGTCACTGTTTGAAGGTCTTAGCGGGCGTTTAGCCGGAACCTTCCGAGGCCTT
>DRHF01000307.1 GCA_011049715.1 Desulfobacterales bacterium | reverse complement strand
GCGTCTTAAGACGAATGACCCGGTTATTATATTTACAGACCGGCCGAGTTCCGGTTTTACACCCGCTTTGACCTGAGTTTGAGCCGCCGACCGATTCAATATCCTGCTCGGCGCTCGGGTTTAAATATATATGGCCTCATTAGTATCAATCCCGGATTAATCTTAACTATCATCGATCAACGTTTTTTTAGCTTACCCTCTTCAATACCGAGCTCGATCAATTTATCAAGCACCCTGGGAAAAGAAATTCCGGCAACTTCTGCGGCTTGGGGAAACAGGCTGGTTGCGGTCATGCCAGGAATCGTATTGGTTTCCAGAACATATAATTCTTCGTTATTAAGGATCATATCGGTCCGACTGTATCCTCTGCATGAAAGCGCCTGGTGAGCTATTTTCGCATAGGTTTTGGCCTTTTCCGTCAATGCATCATCGATACGAGCCGGACAGATTTCTTGGGTTACACCTGCCGTGTATTTTGCTTCATAGTCAAAGAAAGCGTGCTCCGTGTCAGGAATGATTTCGATGATCGGCAGGGCGTTAAGAACTTCATTTCCAATGACGCCGGCTGTCAGCTCTATGCCCGGTATAAAGGCCTCGATCAATATCGTGTCATCGTGATCAAATGCCGATTCCACAGCGTCCTCAATGTCATCCATAGATTCGACAATGGTAATGCCGACGCTGGATCCGGCATTGACCGGTTTGACCACCAGCGGCAGGCCGAACTGTTCGGCAAGGTTTTTTGGATCGAAAACGTCGTTTCGCTTAACTGCGCTGTAAGCTGGAACCGGCAATCCGGATCTTTCATAAAGCTGTTTTGATATCACCTTGTCCATGGCAACCGCACTTCCCAGGACACCGGATCCCTGATAGGGAATATTTAAAAGATCAAGAAACCCCTGGATGGTCCCGTCTTCACCGTATGGTCCATGTAGAATTATCAGGGCAACATCAATCTGAGGCGCATCAGAAACCAAACGGGCAAGATCAGTTTTGGGGTCATACCGGATGATCGTGTATTTTTCTTTATCCAGTGCTTCATAAACCTGGTCGCCACTTTTAATCGAAATCTCTCTTTCAGAGGATATCCCGCCGGAAAGCAGGGCAACTGTCAGCTTTTTCATGGTATTTTCGTCTTTTTAAAAAAAATATTCTTAATGTTTACCGATCCTTCTTGCCCTTTAAAGACGGTACGCCAAAACGTTCCACCAATTTTAACGCGTATTTCTGGGGAATATCAAATACAAAGGACGTGTTTCGCATTGAATTCAACTTCATTATCAAATAATTTAGCTTTTTTACGGTTCGATATTTTTCGGCGGTCTCTGTCATGCCGGACAGGAGATCTTCCGTCACCCTGATTTCTCTTTTCAACTCGATTTCAGGGGGAAGGTAATCGGCATTCTTCAGTATTTTATAGGCCAGTCGGAGTTCTTCTGAGACGAAATGGTCATTCTCCAAAGAAAGAGGCTGGCCCGAACCTGGCAGATGCTCAAACGCCCCTTTTTTCTGTGCCTGTTTTATTCGGTCTTCAACGATTTTTTCGAAACCGGTTATCATAACAGATATCGTCTTTAACATGGATTTTTAAATGGATATATACAACAGGCGGCTCATTTTCAAGCCCAAAAATTACTTTGTCCTTTTACCGAAAATGCCCAAACGCTCCTGACGATTTCTTTTTTAGGATCTTTGTAACGGTGGTGGGAAAAAAGGGGATGACCAACATCATTTAGGATTTGACCCTATCCATCCGGTTTTGATAACAATAGGTGTGTTGGATGGGTAGGAGTGAATAAAAAGCAATCGCATCAGGGGATTAAAAAACTCATGAAAAAAATAGCATTTGCCGGAACTGATGGAAGGACCCTATTGTGCGCCCAGGTGGTATCCACGGCTACCAGCGAAACGTATAAAGAAGAGTTTGAAGCCGTGGTGGTAAGAGGAACGCCGGCCATGCCATTGTTTGTCCAGATAATGAACTGGCCTGTTCGATTTGTTCCCACCGAGAGCAATTCAATCCAGGATTATTCTAAAGCCATCATCCAGGCCCTGGAAGAGAACCGGATCGACTACGTTTTGCCGATGCCCGAAGCACTCCTGTTTGAGGGGCTTGTCGATGCAGTTGATGCAGCGGGATTTGGAGATCGGATTATTGGTTTAGATCAACAGGGCGCCTTCATCGAAAGAGACAAGATAAAGTGCAAAATGCTATGTGAGAGGGCGGGTATTCCGGTGGCGCCTTCCTGGGAAGAAGTTGATGCCAAAAACTATAAGGATGTTTTGCGTACCAGTTTGGCCTTTATAGATCAATTTGGCGGAGCGGTTCTCAAGTTCCCGTACAGTGCCGGAGGAAAGGGCGCACGAATCATATTAAATTCGTGGGAAATAAGAGAAGTTTACGACACGCTGTTCAAAGATTATAAACCGATCTACGGGCAGATGTTTGGGAAAAAAGCAAAATGGCCGCTTTTGATCGAGTCGCTGATGTCCGGCGTGGAGATCAGTTTTACCATACTGGTTGACAGGATCGGAAATTTTCAAATATTGCCGACCGCCATGGATTACCCGGAGCGCTTTGAAGGGCCTGCGAGTAAGAGCAATCCGATTACAGGAGGCATCGGGGCGATCTCGCCCCATCCGATGGAAACACCGGAGTTGATTGAAATGGCCGGAGAGGTGATTGCAAAGCCATTGATAAAAGAGATGAAACGACTAGGCATTCTCCGCCCCTGTGTCCTGTACCCGGGTTGTTTCGTCTCCCTTGATGAAACCAAACGCCCGACGAGCATTCGAATCTGTGAAATAAATATCCGCCCCGGGGAACCTGAAGCCCAGCCGATAGCAAGAAGATTAAGAAACTTCGGCGCGCTTATCAAGGCCACCCTTGAAGGTAAATTGAATGAAGTGGAACCGGAAGTCAGATCGGATCAGTTATCGATCTGTTTTGCATTGGTGACAGGCCCGGGCGGCCCGGATGGCCAAAAGGGATATCCCTGGTCCTGCACCAAGGGAGAACCGTTGGAGATTGACTTTAAGTATCTTAAACGAAAAGGGATACAGATAATTCCGTCGGCGATGACCCATTCGGCATCAGAAAATAGATTCAAATCCGATGGCACACGGGTTGCATATCTTAACGCCAATGGGACGGTAAGAAAAAATGAGGCTCGGGGAGAGGTGGCAGAACGTCTGAGGAAAAAACTGATAACGGCTTTTACCAGTGGGAAGGTCAGGGTTATTCCACGCGAGAACAGCGAAGGGAATCGTCTGGACATCCGGCGGGATATCGGTTTTCATTATCTGAAGGCGGCAGAGATTTTTCCACATGGTGGCGATGCAGGGATTTGAACCCCGGACACTGCGGATATGAGCCGCATGCTCTGACCACCTGAGCTACATCGCCACAACATCGACAAATTCAATCAAGCATTTGAAAAGACAGTTCAACCCTTGCTCAATTGCTGGCCCCGGCCTCTTTAACAGCTCGTTTGAGGGCAGTCAAGTCCGAAAATTTTACCTTATGGGGGAAGATTCTTTAACCTCAACGGTAAATTCATCAAGATCGCCAGGCAGATTGTTAAACACAAGCATAAAGGGAAGCACTTTTCCCGGCTCCACATTGACAACGGTTTTGTTTGTGAGGCGTTTTTTAATTACGTTTAATTCGAGATTTGAAAGATCCTGTTTCGACAGGATGTTTCCAGAGTAAATGGTTTCCGTTTTTGTAAGCTTCTTTCCTTTGGTGTACAACCTTCCGATCACTTTGACAAAATTTCGTGTGTCGGGATATGAATTTTTCACCTGGCCGGTAATAACGAAAAGTCTTCCATTTTTAGCGTTATCTACAAAACTGCTGTTGATGTCAAAAGGGGTTATTTTGAGGTTTCCCAAATCCTGGGGTTTCGGTTTCAGGAAGTCGCTGATATAGGGAATCGTCACTTTCGGTTTATCGAGGAAAATCCATGCCCCATAGGCCCCCCCGCCCAGAATGGCTAAAAGTAAAATCACAAGGAGCAGAGAACTTACCCCCTTTTTTCTCATCGGTTCGATTTCCTCGTCACCAAAGATGGCGTTTTCACCCAAATCACGGCCAGGTTCTTGAAACTTCTCGTCTTTCGGTGATTCAGTCTCACTGATCGAGATCCCGGTGCCGAACGCCTCCTCTACCGGTTCCTCTTTTTCTGTTGGTTTTTTCTCAAGTACATCTTCTTGGTCATCGGTTGCAGTTTCAAATTCCAGTTCCTCCGATGTCGGTGCTGCCTCCGGTTCGGCTTTTTGCAAGCTGTCCGGTTTGCCTGGGTCTTCTATGTCTGATAACTCGACATCATCTTCAAGGGTCATCTGTAAATCGGGTTCGATATCGAGTTCTTCGATTTTTTTCTCAGGGCCTTCTTTGGAATCGGGCACAATATCAGCATCAGGTTCAACTTCCTGTACCTCCGGTTTTGTCTCCGGCTCTTCTATATCGAGCATTTCTTCCAGCTCAGAAAGATCAAGTTCTTCTATTCCCTCCTCGGCCGTCTCCTCCTGATCAATTTCAAAATCAAAATCTCCAGTTTCATCATCGTCGGTAACAGACAAATCAAAGTCAAATTCAAGACCTGACTCGTCTGTTACTTTTTTAGATTCCCCCACCTGGGCCGGCTCCTCTTCTATCTCCGCAGAATCTCTAAGGTCGCTCGGGTCAAATTTTTCTTCAAACAAATCCTCTTGGGGTATTTGAAGTTGTTCATCTGTTTCACTCTGCTCAAGATCTGATAAGGCCGAAGCTGATTCTTTAGATATCTCTGTAGGAGCTGCCGGATATGCTGTAAAAATGTTTTTGCATTTCGAGCATTGAACCTTGGAACCTGACGGTTTTAAAATGGTTTCATCCAGACTAAAAGTGGTGCTGCATTCCTCACAAGTGATATTCATAATAAACCCTCTTTGGTTAAAATTTTAATTTGTAGATCTCAGGTAAACCCCGATACCTTTCAGCATAATCGAGTCCATATCCGACAAGAAAGCCTTTTTCTACCACGTGGCAGGCATAATCGATAACCGTACTTGCCTTGCGGCGTTCGTGCTTGTCCAGCAGGGTACAGACTTTGACGGTTTTTGGACCGAACGACCTCAGATAGTCATAAAGGAAAGCAAGTGTCAGGCCGGTATCGACTATGTCCTCTATCACCAGTAAGTCCCTATTTTTTATATCAATTTCTATCCCTTTTGTCAAACGGATATTTTCTGAAGAACTGATGTTGGGACCATAACTGGTAGCACGAACAAAATCGACGGTGACCGAGATGGTGAGATGTCGGGTGAGGTCGGAAAGAAAAATAAAAGCGCCTTTTAGAACTCCGATAAGAACCGGTTCACGGTCTTTATAATCCGATGAAATTCTAAGCGCCACATCCGCGACCATCCTTTCGATATCCTCTTTTTTTAAGAACGGAATAAATTCAGGCATGATTTGAATAAAAACCTAATCTGTGCATTTCATGCAGATCGAAGATCCGGTTCAACCGGTTGTACAGAATCTGCAAACGATCCATTTTTTAGGAACATCGTTGAGCCGGAATCTTCATCTCATAACGACTGTCTTTTTTGGTATATGTATCAAAATTTTTATTTTGTTACAAACCGATCTTTGCCAATTGTTTGATTAGTTTTTCTTGTTGTACGGTGAGTTGCTCGGGAATGTTGATATGAATGAGGATATAAAGATCGCCTTTTCCTTTTGCTTTCATGTGGGGAAGGCCCATTCCCGGTAGGCGCATCTTGGTTTTGTGTTTTGTCCCAGGAGGGATGGTCAGATTTATTTCTTTCTTTTCTATGGTCGGGATGGATAGGGTTGTCCCCAATATGGCCTCACTTAATTTAATTTCACGTTTCATCGTGAGATCGTATTTGTTAGCAGAAAAAGGGGGACTGGCGACCACCTTCGACTGGATAAAAAGATCTCCCGGTGGGCCGCCATAGGGACTGGGATCACCTTTTCCGGCAAGTCGGAGCTTCTTTCCCGTTATCATTCCCTTTGGAATCTTAACCGTTAAATTTTCAGACCGTCCGCCATGTTGGAAGTTGACCATTTTGCGGGTTCCGGTCGCAACCTCCTGTAATGTCAACGGTAGCTCATATACGAGGTCAGCCCCCTTCACCGGGGCCTGCGGCCGTCTCTGATGAGGGCCAAAGGGAGATTCGGGACCGAATGAAAACCGAATTCCGTTTCCCCTCCCCTTGAAGCGGCTTCCCCCGCCAAATCCAAATTCTTTTAAAATATCGCCAAGGTCAAATCCCCTGAAGATATCTTCCTGTGAATAGCGTTGATGAAATCCGGTTGAACCGAATGTGTCATATTGCCGGCGCTTTTTTTTGTCACTTAAAACCGCATAGGCTTCACTGATACTTTTGAACTTTTCTTCGGCGCTTTTATCTCCTTTGGTTTGATCGGGATGGTACTTCATCGCCATTTTCCGATAGGCCTTTTTGATCTCTGCAGCAGACGCGTTTTTGCCTACGCCAAGTATTTTATAATAATTCGTTTCAGACATTTTCCGGTTGCCTTTATCACTATCCTCCTAAATATTCAGTCTATTTCCGCAATAGTTTGCATTGTGATAAAACCATTTGATATTTAAAAATAAGTTGAAAGTTTCAACGTGTCAAGATGGTGGTTTAATTCTTAACATTTGATGGCTTTCCAGCGCATTTGAGGGCAATCAAGATAGCAGAAATCGCAGCAGGGGTAATTCCGTCAATCCGGGTTGTCTGGCCCAGAGAGGCAGGTCCGACGTCTGACAGCTTTTCTTTTAATTCATTTGAAAGCCCATGTATTTTTAAAAAATCAAGGCCTATCGGTATCTTTTTTTTCTCAAGGTTTTTAAATTTTCTGATCTCCTTTAGTTGTCGCTGGATATACCCCTCATATTTTATCTCTATTTCTACCTGTTGTGTCACCTTATGGTTTAGATTATTCGGCGGTTTAGCGACGGCTTCGATCGTCTTAAAATTGAGACCGGTCCTTTTTAGCAGCTGATCCAGGTATATTCCATTTTTTAGAGGTCGTACCCCCTGATCGATTAAATAGTTGTTTACTTTTTCAGAGGGCTTGACAATCGTCTTTTTTATTCTTTTGATCTCTTCAGCGATCTGTTTTTTTCGCTCTTGAACATCTTTAACCACATCGTTATCGATAAGACCGAGTTCATGTCCGGTTTCCATCAAACGCAGATCGGCATTGTCCTCACGGAGCATCAGCCTGTATTCCGCCCTTGATGTAAACATCCGATAAGGTTCGCGTGTTCCTCTTGTTACCAGGTCATCTATCATGACACCCATGTAGGCCTGGGATCTATCCAGAATAAACGGGGGTCTCTTCTGGGTAGCGCAGGCCGCATTAATACCTGCCCAGAGTCCTTGGGCAGCTGCTTCTTCATAACCCGAAGTTCCGTTGATTTGACCGGCCATGAAAAGGCCTGAAATTGATTTGGTTTCAAGGGTTGGTTTGAGTTGTACCGGATTAACATAATCGTACTCTATTGCATAGGCCGGCCGCATAATTTCTGCTTTCTCCAAACCTTCAATCGATTGGATCAAAGAAATCTGGATCTCAATCGGAAAGCTGTTTCCAAGACCACTTGCATAAATTTCTTCGGTATCGATCCCTTCCGGTTCGAGCATGACCTGATGTCTGTCTTTATCGGGAAATCGGACGATCTTATCTTCCAGAGACGGACAGTACCGGGCAGAAACCCCTTTGATAAGACCCCCGTAAAGGGCGCTGCGTTTCAAGTTGGCTTGAATGATTTTGTGACTGTCCGGATTGGTATATGTAAAATAACTCGGTTTTTGGGGCAGGGTAATCTTTTTCGTAAAATAGGAAAAGGGAGTTGGGTGTAGATCTGTATCCTGTTTTGTGAATTTTGTGAAATCAATGCCGCTGCGTTTAATTCTGGGCGGTGTGCCGGTTTTCATCCGGCCGGTTTCGAATCCAAGCGCCTTCAGTTGTTTGGGGAGGCCATGGGAAGCAAACTCACCCGCTCGTCCAGCCTCGAACGAATGAAATCCAATATGGACCAGACCATTTAAGAAGGTGCCGGTGGCCATTATTACCGTTTTTGCCGAATACCCAAACCCGGTATGATCTTCTACACCTACTATCCGGTTTTTCTCGATAATCAGCTTTTCAACCATTATCTGCTTGAGATCTAGATTGACCTGACCCTCTAAAACCGATTTCATGGCCATATGGTATCGGATCTTGTCGTTTTGGGTTCGAGATGAATGGACAGCGGGTCCTTTTCTCGTATTCAGGGTCCGGTATTGAATGGCGGTCTTGTCTGCTGTTTTTGCCATTTCACCGCCGAGCGCATCAATCTCTTTTACAAGCTGTCCCTTTGCCATTCCGCCGATGGAGGGACTGCAAGGCATCGCTGCCACCTTATCCAAGTCAATGGCCGTAAGAAGGACACTGCATCCCATTCTGGCGCCAGCAAGAGCTGCTTCACACCCGGCATGACCCGCACCGATGACGATGATATCGTATTTTTTTATTCCAGAATCCATTTAGGGCTTTTGTCGTTTTTCGCTTCCTCTTTTTTTCATCATTATATATAATC
>DRHF01000306.1 GCA_011049715.1 Desulfobacterales bacterium | reverse complement strand
TGTTTTTCCTCCAAAACGTTTTTCAACAACAAACCTACTATCCGGTTCCTTACGTCTTGACCTCAAGTGCACATGACCGAATTGAAAAAACCAATCTACCTATCGATAAGCTTGGAAAGTTGAAAGGTAATAAATTTTCTAATGCTATTCAATTTGCAAAGGCTTTATCTAATTTAGGACTTTCGCACAAAGAGCGGCAATTTATTATGGAATCTTCAGAAATCGATACATTAAAGGTGACCAAAGAGGCTATTTCAAAAACGAATTCGGACTGGTTTACCCCTGAACAAAAAGAAAGCCTTAGAAAGCTCGAAAGTGTGATTTTTCTTCATAAATGGCAATTAGCTGAAACATTGGCCAGACTGTCCAGCCAATGGCAATTTATTGAAAATGATAGAAAGCATAATCAAGATCTTCAAAACAAACTATCCTATCTCTACAGTTTATTTCGGTCCGAAGAGAAAATTCAATTTTGAATAATTCTAAATGAGACAGATCAACACAGAAATTATATGTACCGGAGCAATTTTACAATTAGCATATCCTAAAAATTACAAATGGTGTTGTACGCAGAGCCATCACAACCTTATCATTAAAATTCTAATTATGACCACCATTAACTCAGTTCAGTAATGTTGTATTGCATATGGAAACCTAAGTAAAACAAAAGGACTGAAAGTGGGGATATCTCCATACATATCTCAACCATAAACCACCCTCCCAGGACCTGAGATTACCAAAAGATATCTCAGCATTTGTTCTCCTACAGAACACGGGATAATCGTGCCAATTTGGATGAACAAATATAACGTTTAAAACCTAAACCCAACGACAGGAATATGTCTATAAAAATGCACTATTCCTGACTATCAAATTGCGAGCAATGCCAAATACGTTCCTCGGAAATCAAAAAAAGACCTCTCCAATCCCGATATTTCATCTTTGGGTCTTCCTTTTTTCTGTCATTTTTAACATTTGAGAGAATTCCGTGCAAAAAATCGACATTTTCCCTCTATTCATTTCAAAATCTACCCAATATTTCATTCACCAAAATTTGTGGTTAAAATGATTGACAATTGATTTTGGATTTTGGATATTGGATAAAATTATATTTTCAGTAATTAAATGATCTACAATCGCTTAATTGAATTTACCCTATATTAACTTGAAAATTTAATGCAGGCTGCTTGATAGAGGCAAATTGGGAAAGTTAAAACTGGTTAAACCCGAACATGAGACCTTGAAAGATCTGGTTGTGGCCACATTGAGAAAAGCGATTCTTTATGGCGATATCAAACCTGGAGAACAGTTAAAGCAGGAAGATATCGCAGGTCAACTGGGTATTAGCCGAATGCCCGTCAGAGAGGCTCTCAGTCAACTGGAAAATGAAGGACTCATTAAAAATATTCCCTATAAAGGTTGTACCGTCAAAACATTTACCTCCAAGGATATTAAAGAAATCTATCAAATTCGAAAAGTGCTGGAAAGTTACGCGACCGGGCTTGCCACCACAAATATGACTCCGGAGGATATTGAAAAATTGGAAGAACTGATGGCCAAATTGAAGAATTGTATTGAAAGCGATGATATTGATGCATATGCGGATTGCGATCTGCAATTTCATCACATGATATTTGAAAAATCCACCAACAAGCGGCTGAACCAATTTATTAAAACCATATGGAAAAGCTTTCCCATGTATCTTGCCTATTCCATTCCTCAGAGGATTAAAAGATCTTTTGAAGAACAATCCCGGATCCTGGATGCGATCCGTGAGGGCGATTCAAAGAAAGCCTCACGACTTGCAGGCAAACAAATCGAAACGGTCTACGAGGAAATGAAACCGCATTTCGAAAAAACGTTAAAAAGTGATATTTAGGACATCGGTCTTTTTATGAAAAAAATCGCCATAATTGGTGCCGGGGCCATGGGGTCAGTGTACGGAGGTCTACTTGGGGCAGCCGGCTGTGAGGTTTGGTTGTTGGACATTTGGCAAGAGCATATAGATGTAATCCGCAAGAAAGGCATCACGGTTAAAGGTGCAAGCAGTAACAGACGGGTGAGAGTTCATGCGACGACATCTCCAGAGGACATAGGTCTCTGTGATCTCGTGGTCATCGCTACCAAAGCGCATGATATAGAGGCTGCGCTCAAAAATACCCCCATGATGGGTCCCGAAACAATTGTGTTGAGCATTCAAAATGGAATCGGAAATGCTGAACGGATTGAAAAGATAATTGGTCCCCAAAACCTTCTCATAGGGATTGCAGAAGGATTTGGGGCTTCTGTTGTCAAGCCGGGAGAAGTGTATCACCATGGATGGGCGATGATTCATCTGGGCGAGTATCGCGCTGGTCTGAGCAAGCGAACAGCGCAACTTGCCGCTGTCTGGAAATCGGCGGGGTTTAACATCAAAGTCTCCAAAGATATTCATTCCGTCATTTGGGGCAAACTTACCCGCAACGTCGCTTTCAGTGCGATCTGCACGATCGCCGGTCTACGAATCGGCCAGGTCATTAAAAACGCCAGCGCCTGGCAAATTGCCCTTGCGTGTGCCCGAGAAGCCAAAGATACTGCTCTGGCAAAGGGGATTGTTCTGCCCTATAAAGATCCGTCGCGCTGGTTGAAGGCTTTTGCAGCCAAGATTCCTGAGGCAAAACCCTCGATGCTCATAGATGTTGAAGCAGGGCGCAAGAGTGAAATTGATGCATTAAATGGTGCGGTTGTGAAAGAAGCTGAATCTCATGGGGTTTATGCACCTGCTAACACAATCATGACAACCTTGGTTAAAACTCTGGAGGAAAAAAACCGGGTGTTCGGCCAAGCATTTGGTGTTTTCTAAGCCGCGAAATCGCGGTTTACTGACAAACCATGAAAAGGTGAGAGACATGGGAACCAATGATTTGTGTTTTACATCCGCTGTAGATCTTATTTCTCGAATGAAAAAGCATGAAATATCGCCGGTTGAACTGATGGATGCGGTTTTAGGTCGGGCTGAACGACTGCAGACCCATCTGAATGCCTTTGCAACCCTGTGCTGTGACGATGCTTTAAAAGCAGCGCGCACGGCTGAGAAACAACTTATGGAAAAAAAAGAACTGGGTGCCCTGCATGGTATTCCGTTTTCGGTTAAAGATCTCCTATGGACAAAAGGCGTGGCGACAACCTTTGGCTCTTATATCTTCAAAGATAATATACCTGCTGCAGACGCTCCATCCGTAAGGCGCTTGAAGGAGGCCGGTGGCATTCTCATCGGCAAAACCACGACATCGGAATTTGGCCACAAAGCGCTGACAGACAGTCCCTTGTTAGGTATTACCCGCAACCCATGGAATCCTGATCGGACGCCGGGCGGATCCAGTGGAGGTGCCGGCACGGCCGTAGCTGCCGGGTTAGCTCCGTTAGCGGTCGGAACGGATGGAGGGGGATCCGTTCGAATCCCTGCCAGTTGCACGGGCATTGTCGGCCTGAAACCCACCTTGGGAATGATTCCCCATCCGCAATCTCCCGATTTGTTCGGCAACCTGTCGTATGTCGGACCGATGACAAGGACCGTTGCAGATACCGCACTGATGCTTGCAGTAATGGCAGGTTCCGATGAAGGAGATCCACATACCTATGCAAAACCGAAATCAACGCATCCTCTGACGCATTCCAGCGAAACGATCGAAGCATTTAAAGATCGCAAAATAGCCTGGTGCGCGAGGTTAGGGAACAGACAAGTTGATAAAGAAACCCTTGCTATTACTGAAAGTGCCGTCAACCTGCTGGCTGATGTCGGTTGCCGGATAGAGAAAACCTGCCCACAAATCGAGTCGTCGGAAAAAATTTTTCTTGCTTTCTATTATAGTGGTTTTGCAACCCGGCTAGGCTCCTATTTAGACAAATATGGGGATAAAATTGATCCAACCTTACTGGATGCCATTGAAAAAGGGCGTCATCTCAAAGCGACGGACCTTCAGCGGGCAATATATGATCGCAGCAGAGTTTTTCAGCAGGTGCAGCTATTTTTTAAGCGGTATGATTTTTTGATAACTCCCACGTTAAGTACTCCAGCGCTACCACTTAATCACAATGCTCTGAAGCCGATCGAAGTTAACGGAAAGACGGCCGGGGGTATGCGCGGAGCGTGGTATCCCTACACCCATCCGTTCAATCTGGCGGGAAACCCTGCTATCTCGATTCCATGCGGCTGGACTCAAGAAAATCTACCTGTTGGTCTGCAGATTGTCGGTCCCTGGTTCAGTGAAGGGGCTATCTTAAAATTAGCGGCTTGTTTTGAGGCGATTAACCCCTGGGCGGATTGTATTCCCGCGGTTTAGTTTGATGTTGTTTGTTATTTTGTAAACGAAAAACCCCAAAAGAGAGGAAAGCATGAAAACAATGCGTAAATTTCCGGTGATGTTGACATTCGATATCGATGCGGAAACGCTTTGGACAGCCAGAGACCCCAAGATGGAAAATTATCCAGTCGCCCTGTCACAAGGCGTCTATGGAACCAAAATCGGGGTCGACCGTATTCTTAAACTATTGTCAAGGTATGGTATCGCGGCTACTTTTTTTGTTCCGGGAAAGACCATAGAGCGAAATCAAAACCTCATCAAAAAGGTTATCGACCAAGGCCACGAGATTTCTCACCACAGTTATTCGCACAAATGGTTGGAAACTTTGTCCATAGATGAAGAACGTGAAGAGCTCGGAAAAGGTTTGGATCTGATCGAAAATATCTACGGCCGCAAACCGCGAGGTTACCGGTCACCTGCCGGCGAATTCACACCGCACACGTTTGACCTGTTACTGGAGTACGGGTTTGAATATTCCTCAAATTTCTTTGATGATGAAGAGCCATACAAGCACATCATTAATGGTGAAAAAAGCGAGTTGATCGAGCTGCCTTTTGCCTGGGCATTGGATGATGCTCCTTTTTTTCTTTACAGCAATCGCTTACCGGGGCGCTTTATGGCGGCTCCTTCGGCAGTTCTAGAAACATGGAAAATTGAATTTAATGGACTGTATGCAGAAGATAAATGCATGGTGCTGGCAATGCATCCCCAAATTATCGGCAGGCCGTCTCGTATGTATATACTCGAGTCTCTCATCCAACACATCATGGGTAAACCGAATGTCTGGTTTGCTCGATGCGATCAGGTTATCGACGCTGTTAAAGATCATTTGTAAAAATTTAATCTGAAGACGAAAACACATCAAATACCCGTAATTGCAGGTGATGAAATTGGTAGGAGAATCCTCAATGGGGCTTGATAAACTATTAGATCCGATCCTGATTACCGGCGGCTGCGGGTTTCTGGGGCAGTATTTGGCAAAAGATTTGATTCAAAAAGGATACAATATCGTCCTTTTCGATATTTCTGAAGACCACCATCTATTGGAAGATCAATCAAATGGGGAACACTCTTTTTTTAAAGGAGATGTTTCCAATCTGCCGGATCTGTTGGAAGCGATCCAAGCCTTTGGCATAAAAAGTATCATTCACGCGGCTGCCGTCATCCCTCCGCATTCCGACCTGCGCCCCTACAACGGGTTCAAGGTCAACCTGTTGGGAACTTGCTATGTGCTGGAAGCAGTGCGTTTACTCCATCTCAAAAGAATTACATTTGTAAGTTCCGGTGCTGTTTATGGGTCTACCGATAGATTTTGCCAAGAGGATTGTTCGATTCCTTTAATTTCCGGGCATGGGCTATACGGAGCAGAGAAAGCTGCGTGTGAGCTTATGGGATTGAAGTATTCTGACCTTTTTAAGTTTGAATTCGTAGTAGCCAGAAATGGGGCAATTTACGGGGCGGGTGGTACTGCTGAGCATTATCTGAATATTTTTGTGCGCAATGCAATCCGGGCACAGCCAGTGCAATTAAAGCACGGCGGTGATCATTGCTTTGAATTTGTGCATGTCATAGATGCGGTTGCCGGGATCCGACACATCCATACCGCTGGAGAGCTGAGGCATCGCGTCTATAATGTCGGAACAGGAAAAAATCATTCCCTGGCCCAGTTGGCAGCGATGATCAAAATGAATCTTCCGGAAGCCAATTTTCAGATCGGCCCCGGACTGGTGCCCAAACTGTCCCAAAGAGGCCCCTTTAACATTTCAAGGTTAAGGCAGCTTGGATATCGTCCCCAATTCGATTTAGAAGCGGGGCTCAAGCACTACATTGACAGTTTTAGATAACGCGCTTCGCAGTATTTAATAATTACTCCCAAATAATTGCAGGAGCCATCATGCGATTGTCCCAAAAAGTTGCGATTATAACAGGATCTGGTCAGGGAATCGGCCGGGCTACGGCACTGGCATTTGCCAAAGAGGGGGCGTTGGTTGTTTTAAATGCCCGAACCAAAGCAAATATTGATGCGGTCGCCGACGAAATTAAAAGTATCGGAGGCAGGGCCATTGCTCTGCCGGGGGATATATCCGACCAACGGATCGTTAAACAGGTTGTCGATGCAACGGTATCAACGTATGGAAAAATCGATATACTGGTCAATAATGCCGGCTCCGGACGAAGTTCAAACGGCAGTTATAAACCCTATGAGCAAATAGAGGAAAAAGACTGGTATTACATCATGGAACAAAATGTGAAGTCCAGCCATTTGTGCTGCTTCTTAGTAATTCCCCATATGAAAAAACAAAAATTCGGGAGCATTATAAATATCTCTTCGGTTGCCGGTCGGACATGTGAGCCTGGTCAAAGTAGTCAAAAATTGCTGGCGCCCATCGAGGCGACCTATGTCAGTGCGAAAGCGGCGCTGCATGGGCTCACCAAACAATTGGCCAGAGATCTTGGCGCCTACGGTATCCGTGTGAATGCAGTTGCCCCCGGTGTAATCTTGAGCAGTGAACGGCACGAAAGTTATTGGAAATCAAAATCAGAAAAAGAACGCCAAAAAGTAACCGACCTGATACCTCTGATGAGACCGGGCCATCCTGAAGAAATAGCGAATGCTGTTTTGTTTCTCGTATCTGATGAAGCTAGCTATATAACGGGGACAACTTTAGATGTCAATGGGGGTATTTTTATGTCACCCTGAGGCAGAGTTTTTGACCAAGTTACGATGGATTTTTCAACACTAAGCCGGGCGATTTTTGGGGAAAAGATATATCGCGATCTTAATGCAGCAAAGTTACATAAATTCACAGACCCACCCACAGTTATGTCGGGAGTTTTTGTAAATCCATGATGCGCAAGAGATCGGTGCAGATTGGGTCAAAGATCGCTGAATAGGAGTGAAAAAATATTGGAGATTAGCAAGAGTTCCATTACCTAGGCAAACGAAAGTGTTTCTGATGGTTCATCATTATGTTTTTCGTTAGGGACAGGGTTCACAAACGAACAATTATCAACCTAAAGGAGGAATTACGATGAAGAAAGAATCCATGGGACAAAAAAAGTATTCCAAAGGTACACCAGTCTTTAAAGCCGGCACTGCCGAGAATCAAGGAATTCCATCCGCAAAAGAGAGCCTATTGTCACGCCGGACGTTTTTGAAAATGACCAGCACAGGTATGACGGTGGCGTGCCTTGGAGGGCTGGCAGGGTCTCTGATCCCTGCCGAGGCAAAGGCTGCCGGATCGCCGGTTTTTGGCGGAATCCTGAAAATCGGCATGAATGCAGATGTGGTGGGACTGGACCCTCACGTTGCCACTGCGCAGTCATCACACATCGTCTTGCACCATGTATGTGACGGTCTGCTCGCGATTGACGCAAGCGTTACACCTCGGGCAAACCTGGCTGAACGCTGGGAAATCCTGGATGGCGGTATGCGTTATCGTTTTTATTTGAAGAGAGGTGTCACTTTCCACAATGGAAGTAAAATGACGGCCAAAGATGTCAAATATTCCTTGGAAAGAGCCGCTAACCCCAAAATCGCCCCAGTTGCTGCATCTCATTTGAAGGCGATGGATGCTGTCACCATACTTGATGACCACAGTATCGAAGTTAAGATGAAAGAGCCTTTTGCTCCCTTTTTAAACGTACTGGCCAACGAACTGATGGGGCCTTATATCATACCTGATGGGGAAGGAGAGAAGCAAGGCGGTAAAATTACTTCTCCGGTGGGAACCGGCCCCTATGAATTCATCGAGCATAAGCCGGACCAGCATGTTATCCTTAAAAAATTCAAAGACTATCAATCTCTCAATGAGGATGAACCCTCTGGATTCTATGGAAAAAAAATGGCTTACCTGGATGAACTGCGTTTCATGCCGATTACCGAGCCTTCGGTGCGAGTGGACGCATTGACAGTCGGCGACATCGACTTCTGCTATTACGTTCCGGGAAAAGATATTGCGCGATTGCAAAAAGCGAAAAACACCATTGTTCACCGATCCGCCAGTTATCAGTTTTCCACGATTAACTTCAACTGCTCGACACCGCCTATGAACAATAAAAAACTGAGGCAGGCGATTGCTTATGCCATCAACAAAGAAGAAATTGTTGCGGTGTCTCAAGACGGGTTTGCGGTCATCGGAACAGACCCCATTCCTCCCGGACATCGATGGCGAACACCAACCCTGGATAAAACCGCTGAATTCAATCTGGAGAAAGCCAAAAAATTGTTAAAGGAAAGTGGCTATAAGGGTGAAAATCTGGTGATGAAATCAACCAAAAGTTATCGTTTTATGGATAAGACCGCTGAAATGGCCCAGATCCAGCTGCAGAGACTTGGGATTAATTTAAAGGTTCAATATCTCGACTGGGGGACAATGTTGACCGATTTTATTCAGGGAAACTACCAATGTATGGCTTTCGGATACACAGCCAAACAGGATCCCAACACAGTGGCGTCAGAGAACTATTGGAGTAAAGGGCTGAATCTCAATCGCTACGGTCATTCCGCGATTGACAAACTCGTAGAAAAAGGCATGCGAACCGTCGCTTTTGAGGAAAGAAAGCAGATTTATGATCAGATTCATTTGATCACCCTGGGACCGGATGGCGACTTCCCGATGATTGTAACCATGCACAATGACAACCTGGATGCCACCACTGCAAAAGTCAAAGGCTATACGGTCTGGCCCATGAATTTCCCGGTCTTCTACAATGTCTGGCTGGAGATGTAGCAGCGGAATCGGTTCAGGACATTACGCGTTTCAGCAGGCAACGGATCGATCATAAGCGGCAGCGTTTTGTGCGGCGGAAAATTATGCTTCTGGGTTTCCGATCTTCCGTCTCGAGCAGATAGGGACGGATCGGGTCTACGGTACACCGGTTGCGTCAGCCGGGCTGCTTTTTGCCAGCCCGTTCCTGGATGACGCACTGTACCGCAGTAATCGACGCATTCCATTATTTCAGAATGCTGCAAGCATGCTCGTCATGAATGCCCGCAGGTAACGGGTTTGCAATAGAATCATCCGAGTTGGAGGCATTCTATCATGAACTTTAAAAGATATGCAGCCAGAAGGATTGCTCAGGCCATTCCGGTGATTTTTATTGTCATGACCATCGTATTTTTTATGGTGCATCTCATTCCCGGCAACCCGGCCTACGTCATCTTAGGCGCACAGGCCTCTTTAGAGCAGATAAAAGTTTTAGAAAAACAGCTCGGTCTCGACAAACCTATTTATTTCCAATATGTGGATTGGATGGGCAAAGTGATGCGGGGGAATTTGGGCCAATCGGTCATCACGAACAAGTCCATCATAGAGGAGTTATGGATCCGATTTCCCATTACCCTGAGTCTGGTAATTTACTCGCTTATAATTGCCGTCATCGTTTCATATCCGTTGGGAATCATTGCTGCCGTTTCAAGAGGCACCATCAAAGAATACATTGTCCTGCTTTTCAGTTTATTCGGCTTGTCCGTGCCGATATTCTGGTCTTCTCTGATTTTATTGCTTATTTTTGGAGTATGGTTTGAGATTTTTAAGGTGGTGGGGTTCGTTTCCGTCTTTGACAACTTTTGGGCCGGCATAAAATATTTGACATTGCCGGCGATATCACTGGGAACGGCATTGGCGGCTATCAATACACGGCAAATTCGCTCCAACATGCTCGATGTATTGAGTTCCGAATATATTGTCACCGCCTATGCCAAAGGCCTCTCGGAACGATCCATCCTCATGAAACATGCGTTGAAGAACGCGGTGATCCCGAGCCTGACCATTCTGGGCGTTCAGTTTGGAACATTGTTGGGCAGTACAGTTCTTTTAGAAGTAGTTTTTACGATTCCCGGCATGGGGCGTTGGATCGTATATTCAATCTTCTCAAGAGATTATCCGGTCGTGCAAGCCTGTGCCCTGGTGATCGCCACTTGCGTCGTGTTTGTCAATCTGGGTGTTGATTTACTGTACGGATTTATCGATCCTAAAATAAAATACGAAAAGTAAGCTTTTAGCCGATGGGCTCAATTAATTTAAGTTTTTATTCACCATTTCGGTATCAGAAGGTTTCATTTTCCAGTTCTGGCCAATCGATCAAAACGTAACCCTCTTTTAAACTGCCACACAAATTGAGCCAAAATTCGATCAGGGGTCAATGAATGGGAGAATCACAATGAAAACAATCACTGTCGCCGCTATTCAGCCACGCCCGGTTTCTGAGACCATGGAAGATTTTAAGAATGGTAAGGAAGTCGAGCATGCCTTGGAGCTTCTCGATCAGGCCTCAGAGCATTCTATTGATATCGCGTGTTTTTCTGAGCTTTATCCGATGGTGGGAGAAAAGCAACTCTGTGAAAAAGCCAAAAGCCTTGGAATATACATTGTCGCAGGACTGCTGGAAGACGGTCCCGAAGGCAAATACAACACCGGCACGCTTATCTCTCCTGAAGGTACCATTATCGGCCGGCAAAGGAAAAGCTTTCCGACACGCCTGGAAATGGACATGGGAATTCAGCAATGGAATCAGACCTATGATATATTTCGAACCGATATCGGAAACATTGGGATCGTGATCTGTTCGGATTTTGCTTTTTTTAATGTGGGTATCCAACAGCTCAGGGACAAAAAGGTCGATATCATTTTTAATCCTTCCTGGTGGTTTGCCATCGGGGAGGCATATTCCGCGACCGTGATCGGGCGGCATTTGGAATACAGTGTTCCCGTTATCGGGGTAAACATCGCGAAATTTGCATTAAAAGCCGTTATCGACGGCGAGGTGATCCAGTTTCCACCTGCCGGCGGGTATACCACGATCACCATCTCACCCGCAGTGCAAAACCTGCAGGAACTGGCGGACTGGTTTAAGGCTATGCCCGGCGGCTCAAACTCAATGAAGGGTTTTGTATGGATACTGGGAGAGGAAGAAGGTATTCTCACCCGGACGATCAATATCGAGGCTGTTAGAAAGTTCCCCGGATACTTCTATACCGAAACCGCTTGAGTGCCTTGAACATGGAAAAAACCGATACAAAAATCCGGACTGGTTTGCGGCGAAAGCTTATATTCATTAAGAAAAACGTGTTTCTGACCGTAGGCCTGTTGTTGTTTGTCATTATTCTCCTCTGCGCTGTTTTTTCGAAAGCCATTGCACCTTATTCCCCCTATGATTCTAATATTAAACAACGGCTCAGCCCTCCTTCGCGCGTTCACCTCTTCGGAACCGATGAATTCGGCAGGGATATTTTATCCCGCATCATATATGGAACCAGAATTTCACTTTTAGTAGGCGCCGTGGCGGTGAGCATCGCCACTGTTTTCGGTGTTTTATTGGGTGCACTGGCCGGCTATTACGGCGGCAAGGTGGATGCAGTGTTGATGCGGATCGTAGACAGTATGCTGTCATTTCCTGCCATTCTCCTTGCGCTTTCGATCGTGGCGGTTTTGGGCACCGGCTTAATCAACTTGATGATTGCCATCGGTATTGTCTATACGGGCGGATTTGCCAGGGTGGTTCGAAGCACGGTGCTGTCTGTCAAGGAAGAGGATTTTGTCGAGGCCTCTAAAGCACTTGGATTTCCGGATAGCGCCATTATTTGGGAAAACATACTGCCCAATATCACATCCACCATTATCGTTCAGGCAACCGTTTTTTTGGCATATGCCGTGCTTGCTGAAGCCGGTTTGAGCTTTTTGGGACTAGGCGTCCAACCGCCCACACCCAGCTGGGGTGAAATGTTGAGCGCAGGAAGACTTCATATCCAGACGTCGCCCTGGATAACCATTTTTCCCGGGCTTGCCATTTCCATGACGGTTATGGCCTTCAACTTTTTGGGAGATGGCTTGCGAGACCTTCTCGACCCCAAGAGCAAAGCCTTTGTCTCTCGCAAAGGGAAATAAGCATGAAGCAAGACACTTTGAAAATCGGTATTGTACAGCCTTATCCCGTGTCGCGTTCCCATGAGGAACTTCGAAACGGAGGCGATGTCGTCCATGCCCTCGAAATTCTTGAGACCTTTGAACATCAGGCGGATGTCGTCTGCTTTCCGGAATTATATCCCTGCGCAGGAGAGCAACAGCTTTCTCACAAGGCAAAAGAGCTCGGCATATACGTCATCGCCGGGCTCATTGAGAAAACACAAAAGGGTTGCTACAACACGGCAACGATATTTGACAGACACGGCGGCATAATCGGGCGGCAGAGAAAAAAATATCCCACGCTTACGGAAGTTGAGCGGTATGGTATCCTTACGGGGCGCGACTATCAAATTTTTACAATCGAAGGCGCCAGATTGGGCCTGGTTATCTGCGCCGATTTGCCCTTCTTTAGAGACTGGGAGATTCTGCTGGCGCAACAAGCCGACATTATAATAAATTTGTCGCGTTGGTTTGCCTTGAGCAATGCCTATCCGGCGACCATCATTTCGCGACACATGGAATTCGGCATCCCGGTGATCGGACTCAATTGGGCCAAGTTTTCTTTCCCTCAGTGGGAACAAGTGCCAAATGGCTTTCCACCGGCCGGCGGTCGTTCTACCATTACCGTCCCGCCGTCCGTGGTCAACCTAAATGAATTGGCTGAATGGTTCAGAGCCAAGGGCGGTGGCATCGATTCAAGTGAAGATTTTGCCACCGTTTTGGGCGAAAAGGAGGAAACTTTCATCGTAACAATCGATATCGCCGCAGTCAGAAAATTTCCCGGATATTTCTACAACCTGCCCAAAACGACACCATGAAAGAACTCGTTAAGGTTAAAAATCTCAAAAGCTATTTTTTTATCGACAATGCAGTCATAAAGGCCGTGGACAATGTCGATCTGGTTATTCATGGCGGTGAAATAGTAGGAATTGTGGGTGAAAGCGGGGCCGGTAAGAGCGTTATGGCCTTATCTATTATTAAGCTGCTGCGGCCGCCCGGCAAATTCCTCTCCGGACAAATCTGGCTTGAAGATGAAAACATTACCGAATTAAATATGAAAGATATGCGTAGGATAAGAGGGAAGCGCATATCAATGATTTTTCAAGATCCCATGACTTGCTTGAATCCTAGATTGACAATCGGAGAGCAGATTGCGGAACCCGTCCTCTTACACCGTTTGAACACAGCAAAGAATAATTTTTTTCACAAGCTACTAAATCGAAGAATAAGAAAGAACCTTGCCAAAAAAATTGCTATCGAAAATATGCAAAAAGTTGGCATCCCAGATGCGGAAACGAGATACAATTCATACCCGCACGAGTTTTCCGGAGGAATGCGGCAGCGCGTAATGATCGCTATGGCATTGGCGGCACAACCCAACCTGATCATTGCAGATGAACCTACCACTGCTTTGGATGTCACTATCCAGGCTCAGATTCTGCAACTGCTGTGTGATTTGAGCCATGAAATGGGTATGTCGGTTCTTATTATCACGCACGATATGTCGGTCATATCAGAAATCTGTGAAAGGGTCTACGTGATGTATGCGGGGAAAGTACACGAAGAAGCAACGGTGGAAGAACTCTTTGAAAATCCCCTCCATCCCTACACCAGGGCACTGCTTAATTGCATTCCTCGCGTTGATGTGGAAGATCAAAATATGCAACCGATTCAAGGCGAAATGCCGGATTTAATTTCTCCGCCTGCGGGATGCAGCTTTGCACCGAGGTGTCAACACGGCACGGAGCTATGTGCGATTCGCGAACCCGAATTGCGCGAAGTATCGAAAAATCATTGGGTCCGCTGTCTGTTCGTCAATTGAGGTAACATGTCACTGATCGAAATTAAAAATCTTAAAAAATACTTTGAAATCAAGGAAGGTTTTATTCTCTCCCGTAAAAAAATATTCCTCAGGGCGCTGGATGATGTTTCGATCAAAATCGAGGAAGGCAAAACCCATGGAATAGTCGGTGAGAGTGGATGCGGAAAGACGACGCTCGGGAAAAGCATGATTCGGCTGATTGAACCAACCTCCGGAGACATCCTATACCACGGAAAGTCAATTATGGGGCTGGGAAAAAAGGAGATGCTTGAATGGCGGCAAAAGTTGCAGATCATTTTTCAAGATCCTTTTTCTTCTTTAGATCCGCGTAAGCGTGTCAAAAGAATTATCGGCAGGCCGCTTGAAATTCACCATTTGGCTCACGGTCGCGAAAAAGAAGATATTGTCAATAAGTTATTGGGAGATGTAGGATTAACCTCTGCATTTGCGGAAAAATATCCGCACGAACTTTCCGGTGGGCAACGGCAGCGCATTGCGGTGGCACGTGCGTTGGTGTTGAATCCACAATTAATTATTGCCGATGAACCGGTTACCTCATTGGATGTTTCTTTGCAGGCCCAGATATTGTTACTGCTAAAAAAAATTCAGGCCGAGAAGAAAATCAGCTATGCCTTTATCTCTCATGATTTGAGTGTTGTTCGATACATGAGTGATGATGTTTCGATCATGTATTTGGGAAAACTGGTGGAAGAAGGTGAAACCAACGAAATCTACCGTAACCCATGTCATCCTTACACCCGAGCTCTCTTTTCCTCAATTCTGGTTCCCAACCCGAAAAAAAGAAAGAAACGCTTAGCACTTACAGGAGAAGTTCCCAGTCTTATTAATCCCCCGCCAGGATGCCGATTCCATCCACGCTGTCCCGAGATGATGGCACGCTGCAAAGTCGAGGAACCTGCAATGATAGAGGAATCTCCAAATCATAGGGTTTCCTGCCACCTGTTTAACCGATAATCTCAGATTAATTATCTTGTTCTATTCATTCTTTTGACATTGAAAACTATTTGATCGATTTGGCTTTTTGAATCAGACTTCTAAATACCTATAAAACTGTACTATCTCCAATAAGTCCCGACCAGATGTAGTCCTTGCGGGACCTGAAATTAACAAAACATATCCCCACATTATTTATTCTCCAAAACCTGGGATATTCGTGCCTTGGGTATGTCGTGTTGGCTCGAACTGACAACATGTGAGAGAAATTGCTCATCGCAGCACTGTGTCTATAAAAATGCACTATTCCTGATTGGCAATTCGCGAGGAATGACAGAATCATTCCTCGGAAATCAAAGAAAGACCTCTCGAACGTCGATATTTCATTTTTGGATCTTCCGTTTTTATGACGTTTTGACATTTGAATACAAATTCGATAGAATGCACATTGCCATTGCAATGTTGCAGATTTCTTGATGCACCGCACTTGTGCATGTTTGGGCAAGCTGTATATTTAACATTGGGTGTTTATTTCGGTGCGGCTTTAAAAAGCTTGTTTTTAACCTCCTTTTAAAAGCACATGGCTATCGGATGGCCTCATATCCGCTTTCACGACCTTTTTTGGAAAATACAATCTGCCGGAGTTGGTTGCGCCTGGCTCGAAAGGTCCCCGCACAGGACAACAAATAATAGGCCCACATGCGGTAAAAACGTTCATCGTAAACGCTTTTTAATTGATCCCAGTTATCTGTAAGATTTTTATGCCAAGCCATCAGTGTGCGATCGTAATAGTGGCCGAAACTGTGCCAGTCTTCCATTACAAACAATCCTTCTGCAGCAGCACTGATTTGAGAAGCTGAAGGCAGCATTGAATTTGGGAACGGGTTCTAACAGCTCTTGAATGAGGCGTTTTTCTCTAGAGGTTTTCATGAACTTGCAAAATAATTTATTTTGAATGTCACTGTTTTTTTCCTTTGGATCTCCTCTTTTTCGCTATTTCAAAGGATTGTGAGCACAGCAGAACGCTGAATGCTCGCTGGGAACCTTAATAGACCGATTTAGTAGACGCGGCGTCGAAGATATGGAGGTGATTGAGGTTGAAAGCCAGTTTTATCTTCTGATTAGGGTGCACTGATCTTCTTCCCCCGCATTTTCCGATTATCTTCAAGCCACTGACATCAACGTGCATATAGGTTTCGCTACCTAAAGGCTCGGTAACTATTATTTCGCTGTTAAACTTCCAGTCTTCCGGT
>DRHF01000305.1 GCA_011049715.1 Desulfobacterales bacterium | reverse complement strand
GGCCGATTTACTCAAAACCTCGCCCGTTTCCATCCACAATACCCCGGATCGGCTGCATATCCGGCAGCCGCGCAAGTGGGCCAAGGACCATTGGCAAAAATCAAAACAGATTTCCGAACTGGTATTTTTCAACCCGGATGTGTTCAACTTCATTTGCGCCCATCCGGAGGAAGTTATTACCGGGAAGAATATTATTTAATAAAATGGAGGTTGTAAAATGTATGCAGGGGCAAACTGGATAAAACGTAGTTTAAAAAAAGAGATGTCCCCACTTGGCGAGGCTGTAGCAAACCTTTTGGGCCGTGTTTTTCGTGGTATCTACCACCTGAACAGTTCTGCGCTTAACCGGGTTAATTGGGACGACGGTTATTTTATTAAATTTATCTTTGACCGTGATCTTGCAACCGTTGATTTTAATTCACTGACCGCGTTGATTGTTTACGCCCACGATGAAAAAATTCGAGTTAGTATTGAAGGGTGTGGCCCACGATATATGAGAATGTTGTTTCACCAGAGGGAGTCTCGAGAGGGCGACAACTCGGAACGGTGCCCGACGATAGAAAACCATATAGAAGAAATCCGCAGCCGAGATAATGCACATTAATATAATGAATCATAATGAAATCATTACCGAATGCGTGGTATGCGGCAGCCATGTTTGTGCCGGAAGCCACCCGCCGGTGTGTAGTGAAAATTGCAAATTTGAATATGAACTGGAGTGTGAGTTTAGCAGGTGGGCGGCGCGCGAGGTGGCCGCATGGCGCAAAGCGCAAAGCGGAAAGGGAAAAGACAAATGAAATTGAAATGGTATCAGTATGTTTTAGGATTATTTCAGAGCATCGCTTTGGTTTACAAATGCGGGGGTTTTGAAAAAGCCGGAATCTATCTGGAGAAAGAGCATGATAGGTTAATGAAGGAACTCGCAACAGCGAGGATTGCAGGTGTAAGACTGCAAAATATAAATAAACTGCTTAAAGCATTGAATGAGACAGTAAAAGCGGGGGTGGACTTCGGTCAATGGGAAATAAAATTAATGAAGCTGGAAGGTGTTGAGCTCCAGGTGTGTCTGGAAGCATTTATGTCTGAATTATTGGATGCGATCATGGCCAGGGCTAAGGAGGAAAATTGAAAACAATTAACCGAAGGTCTTTTTTTGGGAAAGGCGCTGGGTTTTTGGGGCTGGTTTTTTTGTTGCCATCCGAAGTGATGGCCCGGCGCTTTTCAATATTAAATATAAAATAAGAGAGCCATAAACAGCTCGGGGAGGACGTTACAGTAACGATCGATGCAAGCGATATAGACCGAGAGTTAGAGAGATTTATGTATAAAATTCTGGAAGAAATACAGGTCCGGGCATCGGAGGAAAGGATCTACCTTCTGCTGGGGCGGTGAGGAAGGAGTAAAAACCATGTTAAATAAACAAAAAGGCAGCAATATGTACGGATTCGTGGACGCCACATGGAACACCGTCAAAGGAAAGTGTCCGCATGATTGTTCATATTGCTACATGATGCGGTTTGGAAAACAAGCGGAGCTGCACTTTGATAACTCGGAGTTGAAAACGGATCTGTATAAATATGGAAAAAACCAATTCATCTTTGTCGGCTCATCCTGCGACATGTGGGCGTTTGACTGCCCTTCTTTTTATCGCTCGCCACTAAAAGGCTCCTGGGCATACAAAACGATCATGCACTGCCAGAAATTTCCTGAAAACAAGTATTTACTCCAAAGCAAAAACCCGCAATGGATCCTTAATTGGATTGGTTACCTCCGAAAAAATTTCACCATCGCCACCACCATCGAAACCAACCGGGCCTATCCACAGATGGGAAAGGCGCCGCCGATCGGTGAGCGGATCCGTGCGCTCCGCGAAATCAAAGACCAGGGGTTTGAAACAATGATCACGATCGAGCCGATCATGGATTTTGATTTTGCGGAGCTGACGAACTGGATTTACGAAGCCCGCCCGGACCAGGTCAACATCGGCGCGGACAGCCAGGGCCACAACCTCCCGGAACCGACCCCGGGAAAAATAAAAGCACTGATCGTGATGCTTTCACAGTTTACCAGGGTCACGCAAAAGCCGAATTTGAAGAGGCTGATGCACATGGGGCATGGCGCTTAGCGCAAAGCGCAGAGCGGAAAGGGGGTAACCATATGTCTAAAATTGCTTATATTTCAAAGAATTTTAAACCATCATCAACACTAATTATTCAGCAAGCCAATGAGATTATCGATGAATATATGGACGATGGGTATCGGCTCACCTTAAGGCAACTGTATTACCAGTTTGTTTCAAGGGGTTTCATCCCTAACAAGCAAAAAGAATATAAGCGCCTGGGCTCTATTGTCGGGGATGCCCGCCTTGCGGGTTTGACCGATTGGGCCGCCATTGAGGACAGGACCAGAAGTTTAAGGGGACATACTCACTGGAGAGACCCGGGGCACATTATAGGCGCTGTAAAGTCTAACTTCCGTCTAAACCATTGGGCCGGGCAGCAGTACCATGTCGAAGTGTGGATCGAGAAGGAGGCTTTGACCGGAGTTATTGCCGGGATTTGCGGAGAGTTGGACGTCGCCTATTTCGCTTGTAAGGGCTATGTCAGTTTGAGTGAAATGTGGCGCGCCGCACAAAGGTTCGAAGCAGTTCCTTTGAAGTCGCCAGCGGAGACCGTCCCCATTAAAATTATACACTTAGGTGACCATGACCCATCGGGTATGGATATGACGCGGGACATTGAAGACCGTCAAGATGTTTTCGGGGTATTTGATATTGAAGTAAAACGCATCGCTCTTAATATGGATCAGATTAAAAAATACAACCCACCGCCTAACCCGGCAAAGGTTACCGACTCCAGGTGTAATGGATATGTAGCGATGTATGGCCATGAAAGCTGGGAACTCGATGCTCTTGAACCAAGGGTCTTGCGGAACCTTATCAAGGATACGGTTTTAATGTACCGAGATGAAGAGATTTACAACCAGGTTCTAAACCAGGAAAAGAAATATATCAATGTGCTTGATAAAGTAGAAAAGAATTGGAAGCAGTTGTAATTCACATTTACCGGTTCTAGGTAAAAAAATGATACGAGTATTCCCCCGAAAAACAAAATGGACACCGACAGATGAATTATCTTTTGTCGGTGATCCGCAGCTGTGGCGGCCGCCCATTCAGCCCGTTTATATTTCATGCGCTTTTACATGGGACAAAAAAGAATCTGAAAGGTTGAAAAGATCTTGGCTGCGCTTTTATCAAGATGTTCGAATTGGTGGACCCGCATATGACGACAAGGGCGACGAATTTGTTTCTGGCCGGTTCTTAAAAGAAGGCGTGACAATAACAAGTAGAGGGTGCTCGAAAAACTGTCCATATTGTTTTGTACCGAAAAGAGAGGGAAAGATTAGAGAATATCCGATCAAAGACGGTTGGGTTCTACAAGACAATAATATTTTAGCCTGTTCGGAATTACATCAAAGAAACGTATTTGAAATGTTACGAAGGCAAACGAAGCAAATAGATTTCAATGGTGGTTTAGATCCTGATCTATTGGAAAATTGGCATGTAAAAGAATTTGAAACATTAAGAGTTCGTCATTTTTGGTTTTCCTGCGATACGCCAAGCTCAATCGGTCCACTGGAGCGAACCGCAGATCTAATGAGCGATTTTAAGCAATGGCAGAAACGATGCTATGTGCTTATTGGATTTAATGATGAATCGCAACGAGAGGCAGAGGAAAGGCTGAACCGGATATTTGAAATGGGTTTCTTGCCATTTGCACAGTTATATCAAAACGACATAAAAACGTCGTGGTCTAAAGATTGGGACCGCTTGCAAAGAAAATGGTGCAGACCGGCAGCCTATAAAAGCAGGCGATCCGTAATCTAAAACCCAAAACATCCTTTTTCCTACTTTGCGTCTTTGCGCCTTTGCGTGAGAAATTATGACTGAACCTAAAACAGACATCGAAGTCCTAATCGAAGCGAAGGAAACGGCCCGGGCGCGGGTTGTGACGGATCCGAACGATAAGAACCTGGCGGCGTATGAGCGGGCGTTGAAACTGGTTGACGGCCGGCAGGGAAACGGGGATCCGGAAGAGCCCGCGTTTGCCAACCGCCTCGAGGCGTTGAAGCAGTTGGAGCGGCTGGGGTACAAGATCAAAAAAAGCAAATTGTACAAGGACGCGAAGGACGGGCTTTTGCGGCTGCAGCCGGACGGGAAAGTGTTGGAAAAAGATCTCGACCGGTATGCTCGCCTGGCCCGGCTGGATAAACCCGCCGCAAGATCCGGGGTCAACATCGATGATGTCCTGGCGGACACAGCTAATGCTACGCTGAAAAAATTACAGGAGCAGATCAAGGATTTAGAATTAAAAAATGAAGTCGCCACAGGGCAGCACGTCGAAAAAGCCCTGGTCGACATGGAGATGGCATCCCACATCGCGGTGATCAACGCCGGCTTCGATCAGGTGATATCCGAGTCATTGCCGGAAGTGATCGACGTCGTCAACGGCGATTCAACCAAATTGGCCGAGGCGATGGAGCTGGTCGCAAATAAAAAAGCGGAGATGATGAATCGGTTGAGTGAGATGAAGTTTGAGGTGGAGTTTGGGGATTGAAGATTTCAGATTTAAGAGGAGGAAACATGCCAAAAAGAATACAACGGAAACGAACGAAAGGTTGGAAGATGCCAGACAATACCGTTTATGTTGGTAGGCCATCGAAGTGGGGAAACAACCTCCATGACGATTCTCCCTTTACAAGATATGGGGCGTGTATAAAAAATTTAATCGAAAATTACAGTGGTTACGACATTAATGAATTAAAAGGTAAGGATCTTGCGTGCTGGTGCCCACTTGATCAACCGTGTCATGCCGATGTGCTGTTAAAAATAGCTAACAAGCCATCCATTATGAAAACCGTAGTTATTGATGGGAAAAAGTATATCGAGAAACCGGACGTCGACCTACCGTTTGGGAATGTTTGTCGCCACTGCGCGCTTTCCAAAACAGCCGGAATTCCGTGCTATGACCGCCATGATTTTAGTTGCCATGCCGATTCCCGCCCTGACGGTCAGGGTGTTGT
>DRHF01000304.1 GCA_011049715.1 Desulfobacterales bacterium | reverse complement strand
CGATGAAATAATCTACAAAGTACTGAATCCTATTTACAACAGCCCTCTTGATTTTAGAAATAATTCCAATCTTAACAGCGGCAGCCTCCATTTCTTTTGCTATTTTAAAACATTTTCGACGAATTTCTATGGCTGCTTTGTTTGGATTGCCTTCCGTTAATATCAAATTGCTATATTCTGAAATTATTCCCTCGAGCGAAATCCCGACAAATCTTGACATGGGAAGAAAATATTTCAAATAATATATTTCTTCATTAAGAGAATCAGAATTTGTCTTAAAGCTTTTCGCCAATATTACAGCAATATCCATAGCACCTTGAGGGCTGGCATTATAGCTCATCATTGCCGTTATAAGTGTTTCTAATATTTTCAAAAAGGGAACTCGATATTCCCAGTCGATAGTCAACTTTTCAACAGCCCGAATAACATAAAAACTTTGTCGGTAATCAACGCCTATGATGGCGAGACGACGAGCAGATTCTAAAATGATATCAATATCCTTGCATAGCGCTGTGGCCATATGATCATAAACTATCTTTTTAAAACACAGCGGGTCAAAAAGATCGCATGTGGTCAACATTTCCATGTCTATTAGCCAAGCGTCTATTTTTTCTTCCCATTCCAAACTTGCATGATGATATTCAGTTGATTTATTCATCCTTGCTTCCTCCTATTTTTAACGATTCAACCAGCGCATGGCGCTTAGCGCTTCTTTTTCTTCTTCGAAATCGCCTGTTTTTCCGGATCATCTTTTTCAACCTGGCCCTGTTTCCATTTATCGATCGCGGTTTTGCTCGACTCCCAGATCCCCCCGCCTATTTTCGATGCAGGAAATCCTCGTTTCAGTTTCCAATCGATAATGGTCGACTCCGACCTGTTCGCATATGCACAAATTTCTTTCATGCCCTGCAGGGCATCGTCTGATCGTTTAATCATTTTTATTGTTCCCCTTGTTTTGGATTCTGAGTTCTGGTCAAGCGTCATATTCCTCATCAGCCATATAAATATGGCTTATCGCCTCTCTGACCGAAAAGAGTTTACCTTCATGCGCCATGTCACACGTTGGTGGTCTGGAAGAAACATTATCTGTTTTGATGCAATAATGGATTTGGCATCCGGCAATCATCATGTTCCCGATGGCGAGATACCAATTTGTAGAATTTCGATTTGTTGCGATCCCAAGGGATTCTTTGTCCGAGCGAATCCCCTTCACCGTTCCAAAAACCGCCCTGTACCTTTCACCGTTTGGAGCATAAAACCACGCGTCGGTGATCACTAAATATTTTTCATCCATCGTAAGCATCATATTCGCATCCGGCATTGCTGTCTTGGGCGGCGCCGGAGGAGGTGGTGGTTTGGTTAGTCCAGCCGGTTTGATATTTGGTGTCTTCCTGCTCATTTTTTTCCCTCCGTATTATATATCTTTAAACAGACTCCATTCGAGAATTAATACTCCTAATTGTCTAATACACTTAAACATCCGCTCCCCACACAAACCGATATAAGTTATCAAAAGACCAACTGTGGAAAGACCTAATATTAAAAATGGATATAGGGTTTTTTTCATGGTCTTTATACCTCCAGCGGCGGATCTCCCACCACGGTTCGGCAGTTCACACTCGCACAGATCAGGCCCGCCGGAAACGTGACCATTTCCTCTTTCCCGGTCGGACTATGTATCGCCGAGAGCTTTTTACACCTGACTATCTCAATGAAAATTTTTCCCTTACACGTTACGCAAAGCTCCTCTTCGACATCGCCCATATTGATGTTAATGGTTTGTGCCGTCGGTTGTTTACCTGTTTCTAACGTCATTTTTCATTCCTCCTTTTTGGATTGCAGATCACCATCTCACTCTTTTCGTTAACTTTTTTTTCGGCTTTTCCCCGCCGCCATTGCCCGGCGGCCCCTTCTTCCAAAACCGAACGCCCATAACATCTGATATGGCCAATTGATACACCGACACATCCCAGGCATGGTTCGGCTTTCCCGGCGGACATTGCCACAAACCCTCTTCATCGACATATTCCACGGTCATCTGCCTGGCCCAATCAATCTCGCATTCGCTGTGCATGTGCCACGCCCCCGGGTCATCTTTGTCAACCATCAACTTGCTTGACAGAATATCCTTGAAATATTTTGTATTGACCCTCAGAAGTTTGATCCCGCCGGGGATGGGCTTGTTTGTCCCAGGGTATGAGTCGATTCGTGACCACACTATCGCCTGAGTCATGCCCCTCCTTTGCTCACCTTTGATCGGTATAACCCGGCCCCGGTTTTTCCGCGCCCAATCATATACCTGGCTTGTGTTATACCCCCCGGCCGGCGACCCCTGCGAATCGATTCCAACCATTCGAACGACATACACCTTGCCGTCGATGTCTAAATATTGATCCTCGAAAAAAACCTCCTCAAGAGCATCAAACGTTGTGACATAGCCTTCTCTGATTTGCCACGATTCCAGGTCCATCCCATAACTCCACGCTCGAATCTCATACCAAAAACCATCCTTTTGCGTATCCGCCGTCCCGAGTACACAAGACACAACATCCCCCGATGGCACTCTGCCCCTGGGCCGTGTATCTCTCAATTCCAGTATTGAATCTTCCGACCGCTCGATCGTGTACGTTTTCCACGGCTCCGCCAAGCTCGAATTTACAAAACCCTGCAATAGTTTCGGATCCCCCGATGTTAGGCACGTCAAAAAATTATCGAGCATCTTTGCAATATTACCTGACTGCCCGAGAAGGGAATACAACCGGTTTAAATGATAACCGATTTTTCGTTTTAAGCCCTTTTTTTTGACAACCATCTTGCCTTTTTCGACCGCATGAGTTTTCTTGATCGTTGTCCAAACTTTCTTGCACGTCCCGCATTCGTAGCCCGCGTCCTGGATCTGAGAGTGGCTGGCTTCTCTCCCCCCTCCCCAAACCACCCGGCCCAAATGCCGGGTCTTGCCCTTGTGGTCAACATACTCCTCATTTCGAAACCCGGCCGCATACTCATACGACCAGACCAGAGGTTGATAAACCCTGCAGGATGGGCACGGCACATGAAAATAGTACGTCCTCAAACATCGCAAAAACTCTTGCCAGATATTCCCCGTTTCATGGGTAGGAGTCGATAAAATCATATGTTTTCTACTGAAAAAAGTTTCCGACCGTTCCCTGGCACGCGATATTGGAGACGCCTCTTTTGATGCGATATAATATCCCGGTTTATCAACTTCATCCATTATCACTACCCGGTATTCCCTGGCGGCCAGTGCAGCCACGCTTGAAGCCCAGGCCGTAGCGATAAAAGCTCCGTTTAACAGCTTCATTTCTTCCCGGTTCCATGGCACCCCGATCAACTCTGCCATATCCGGAATAGCTGTAAACATGGTTTGTATTCGTTCTTTCGCCATATGGCCCGTTGTTTTCTCATCTGCCATGACCAAAAGGATAGGGCATGGCTCCTGACGGGCGAAAAATCCTATAGGAGTGATACAAAGATTTTCAGTTCCTCCGAATTGCGCTGGCTTGACCACAACGATTTCCTCTGTTTCCGGCAGGACCAAAGTGTCTATAATATGCACAAAATATGGGGTCCGGCGCATCCGCATAGGCCCCTTTTCCTCGCTCTGCCCCGATAAAACCCGGTATTTTTCCGTCCACTCAGACGGTTTAATATTCTCTTTCGGCTTCCAAGCGATTTCTTCCTTCCGAGAATACCCGATCCGGTCCAGCTCGCCGGCCAGAGCAAGCCATGAAGCCATGTTTTTGGGGTTTATTAGTTCCATTATTTAGGCCTTTGCCGTTTCAATAAGCATATGAATTGCGTTGATGACAGCGACCTTGTCAGCGTCAGGGGCCAGAGAAGATCGCGAGTGTATTTCCATCATCGTAAGTTCTTCTCTAGTTGACGCTCCAACTAAACCGACTAAAGCAGCCCGCAATTCAGAGATCGTGGCCTCTGCTTTTCTCATTGGATGTTTTTCACAAATCTTAATATGGTCGGTTAAGATTTGTGCTCCATGCGGTGGCGTCCCCTCTGGATAGGCCATCCCACAGTATACGCACGTTAATGTATTTGACATTTTTTACCTCCTTTCAATTCCATAACTTCAACTGTCTGGTTTTTTTCTCGTTCAACAGCTTCGGGTTTTCCGGGGCGATGTTTATATTTATCGCAGATTCTGGAACATTAAAAAACCCCTGTGACCCTCGAAACGGAATGGGGCCAAACGAAATTGGATTTTCAGTAATCCACATAAAGCGTCCGGGCGTGTAATCTCCCAATATCCGCTCAATTCCTTTCGGCCTGGTATGAATGAATATTTCCTCGCAGCCAACCAAGTCAACTTTGCACACGATTGCACCAAGAGGTAAATCGGAGGGTTGAAATGCTATATCATCTTCCCAAAATAACTCTTGGATATCCATAGAGGGCCATCCGACAACCTTCTTTGCAGCATGGATAAGCAATGGGCCACGATAAGACGTTCGCCTGTGTCTTGTTTCGTTCCTCTTCCATCCGAGCGCCATGGCTGATGCCCAGGGCTGCCACAAGCTAATTGCCTTCATGGTTTACCATCCTTTCGGTTCATGCTAGTACAGTTTCAAGGTGGGTCGCAAAGCACGGATGTCCACGAAACCCCGACGGGACGTACGCTTTGAAGGATGTTATCACCTGGTTTTTGGACCGGAATGAGCTTGAAACCGAGGCGACAATTGAAGACGAAGCTAGTCAAAAATGGCTAGGCGAATTTCGCAAAGAGCGTGCACTGATGGTTCGCCTGGAGCGCAAGCAAATGGAGGGTGCTCTGATCGCGCGAAAGGACATCGAGGAAAAATGGGCGCAGCGTACGGCGGGATTATGTTCGGGCCTGGAATTGCTGAGTCACCGCCTTCCTCCTGCCCTTCAGGGAAAAAGTCAGCAACAGATGTCTGAAATTATCAAAGCGGAAGTTCAGACGATGCGGGGCATTTATCACGCGGCCGGATCACGTGGGGCGGGGGCACTAGTTCAGACCCTTATGG
>DRHF01000303.1 GCA_011049715.1 Desulfobacterales bacterium | reverse complement strand
TTGTGAATCTCCAGCCAGAAAGGAAATCAGATAGCAATCAACAATTTCCATTTTATTGTCACGCCAGAGTTTCATTGCACTGCGAATATTTATTTTCTTTTTGACAATGATTCCTTTATAATCAAGGAGATTCAGAATAACCTCGGCAATGTCTGTTTTTTGCACCTTATAAAAACTCTTTAAAACAAAAATGACCTGGAACAAGACAATCAATTTCAACTCACAATGGCGCTTTCCGTTTTCTAAGGATTCAAAAAAACCGCGCAGGTCTTTATATTTTACATTTTTGTCGCCCATTAGAAAACGAATAATGACATTGGTATCCAATAAAGCGATCATTTGCCCCATCTTTCAGTGAATCCTTTTTCAGTGGCTTTGCTGATATTTTCTTTTTCAAGCTTAATTCCTTTTGGATGGTAATCTTTAAAGATACCGAATAACTCATCTGTCAGTGATGATTTTCGTTCTTTTTTAGATGGTGATTTCAACAGGATGCCGTCATCGGTTGGCACCACATCCAGTCGGTCTCCTATATCGATGTGATACCGCTGCCTTAATGAAACTGGAATCACTACCTGCCCTTTTGGAAAAATCTTCATCTTAACCGATTCTCTTGTTACTTTTGGCATGATTATCCCTCATTAATTTTGGTTATACATTAATATTGCTCGAGTATAACCGATTGTCAACTATTTTCTTGAACCAAATTAGCCAGAACACGGGGTCTGCTCTTGACTCTTGATTGTGGACAGCGCACTAATGGGTAAGGATGATAGACGCGAACCGGTTGAATCCACTTTTTATAAAATGCTCTTTGAGCACTCATGTCTTCTTACTGTTGACAGTCCGAAATGCAACCGGCGATACCGATCGGTGATAATTTGGGAAAGCTCAAGTTCTTAACCCTGTGGCCGCACCATTCCCCAACGGCTGCCGGCTGGGTTTTGTTAAAGCGGGGTCCCCGTAAACCCACACATCATCCTTACCATCTCATCTAACCACTGTTTCGCATTTCAACTTACAGTTGGCTGTGATGCGGAATCGCTTATTCGGAAAGGTCGGAAAAATAATCGTGTGCGAGATATTGCTATCTATCTCGCGGCAAAACAAAGGGCAAAATCGAAAAAAACAGACAGGCTGGTAGCAAAGATCCGGCGTATCGTATTGAAAAATTATTATTTCGATGCGACCCAGCTGGGTTACAAAGGTTCTGGGTTCTGGGTTCAGAGTTGCATCTGTATACAAAATCCAAAAACTTTCCCGCTACACATAACCGGTCCCCGCATCACACTTCGATCCGGGGACCGCTCCGGAAACGCATCGGCCCGATGCTGCAGAACCGGACCTGCAGGCCAGAGACGAGGCTTCGTTGCCGTCAACACAGACCGCTTCCCTTGGTTCTGACGGAAACAGCGAATATAGCTTTGGAGTTTGATACTTCGTGCATGCTTGACATTCGCTTTCTTTGGTATTACAACTACCCAAATGTAATACCATTTACTCAAAGGATAGGGCAATGCCGAAAATAACGAGCAAGGGACAGATAACCATTCCTCAAATGATTAGAAATAAGTTTGGCTTTGTGCCGGGAATGGATGTTGAAATCATTGTTGAGGATAACAAGGCGCTTATTGTGAGAAGCAGGGATGAAAACAGATTCATGAAGTGGCTTGGTCGCGGGGAAAAGCAAAGCAGAAGAAGTATGGATCATATGGTTGATCAACTCCGTGGTAGAACCGATGAATAATATCGTTATCGACACGAATCCTCTTATTTATGTCTATCATGACGTCCCTGATGTCGGTAAGAATTACGCGGTGTTATTGGGAAGATTAGCTAAAAAGAATGCCCTGCTCATTCCAAAAATAGTTTATGGCGAACTCTCTCTCGCATTTGAGGATGAAAAAGAGCTAAACGAATTTTTAGGCGACACTGGGATTATTATTGGTGAAATGACACCGGAAAGTTATGTTATCGCTGCTAAACGATGGGAAACATATAATAAACGCCGGGTAGTAATGTGTGCAAAATGCGAGAAAAAGCTTGAACAATTAATATGCACGAACTGTAACTCCAGGATCAAAATCAGGCAGCATATTCTGAGTGATTTTCTGATCGGGGCATATGCTCTTCAGATGAAAGGAAGCGACCTTATAACCAATAATGGGGGATATTTTTCAACCTATTTTCCTGAACTAAATATCATTACCGCCACTCTGGGGGCTCCTTCATTATCCTGACCAGTATGTTCACTTGGTTGAGAGGAGCTCTTTCCCGCCGAACGGATCCGGCCGGGCAGCATGTCGGAATATGGGGTATAGGCCTGTAAAGGTTCAAGGGTTCAGGTATCGGTAAAATAGATAAAGGTTTCGATTTTCTCGGTTATCATTTCACCCCTGACGGTTTAAGTCTGGCAGAGAAAACGGTTCACAACCCTCCAGAGGCGGGTAAACTTCGCTGAGCGTTTGAGTCTGCGATGTTATGCATCAGGGCAGAAGAGCGGTTTAAATTGTGAATGTAAAACCAGCAATTCTCGGTGAAGATTCAAAGTGGTTAATAAAGCGGTTTTAAGCGATGATTGAAATATTTTTTTCACGGAGTCATTTTTTTAGAAAAATCATAACATATTGAAATAATTAGAAATATTTGCCTAGACTTTTGCCTCTAT
>DRHF01000302.1 GCA_011049715.1 Desulfobacterales bacterium | reverse complement strand
GCCTCCAATTTATATGTAAAGTGTTGATATAACTATATTATATAGTATTAGCATAAAAAGTGCATATCAAAGGTTGACACTCGATATATCGAACATTATAGTATATAACGAATATCGATGTTCGAAATATAGAATTCAGTCGATATTTGGAACATATGTCCTATGATACTAAAAGTCAAGGCAAAAGAGAGGAAACGACAATGAAATTTCAAGGTGCAGTCATCAAAGAACAAAGGGTTACATTCGCTATAGTGGTTGTAAAGCGAAATGTTATTCAAAACAGCTTTTCGGCAAAAAGGGCCATCGGGACATTTCAACCCGTATTTCCACACATTCCCATAGTTCTTATGGCCCAAGATAATAGGGGCCGTCCGACCTATTATGGCCGGCGGGATATCGTGCGGTTTCTGGCAAAGGCGCCGCTGAGCGCCATCCCCTGGCGTGAATATACGGTGGGATAACCAAGAAATCATAATTAGTGGCACAGCATTTTGAAATCCAACAGGAAAATCAATATATAAGACACTGTATTCATAAATTATGCATGCTGTAATATATGCTTGATTATAAACTAAAGCAAAAAATCGTATCTAATTAATAAAGGAGAAAAATATGTCTACTAAATTACCAAAACAAGGATTTGTATTTTGGCCTGTAGGAACGGGCGACAGCACAACCATTGCGATCCGCGAAGACGACATTACCATGCAAATTGATTTGGGCCATATGGACAAGTCAAATGATGACGACGACCCTCATTACCCGGTTGTCGACGAGCTGGAAAACGCCCTATCTAAAAAAAACGGCAAGCCGTACTTGTCGGTATTCGTTTTAACCCACCCGGATGAGGACCACATTAAGGGGTTCGGTGAGCTTCTCAAAAAGGTTACCATCGGGGAGATTTGGCTATCTCCACGAATCTTTAACGAGTATAAAAAGGATTTGTGTGACGACGCCAAAACGTTTAAAGAAGAAGCGTTGCGCAGAAAGGATATTAGCATCGAAAACGACGGCGATGTGGATGCGGGCGACCGGGTGCGGATCATCGGCCATGATGAAATATTTCAGGAAGATGAATACAAAGATTTTCCCGAAAAATGGCACACCAATCCCGGAAATTCGATAACAACGGTCGACGAAGAGGATATTGACGATATTTTCGAGGCGTTTGTCCATGCTCCTTTTAAAGAGGACAGTGCTGCCGAACGAAACAACACAAGCCTTTCGCTCCATATCACCCTCAAAAATGATGATAGGACCGGGAAGGCATTTTTCTTTGGTGATCGGGAATATCCCACCATTAAAAAGATTTTCGATAGAACCAAAGAGAAAGAAAATACGCAGTACCTCGAGTGGGATGTCATGCTGACCGCTCATCATTGCTCAAAGAAGGTGATGTATTGGAAAGATGACGAGGATTCGGAGGAAAAATTCAAAAAGGATATTGTTGATGACTTTGAAGCGTATCAAAATGACGACGCTTATTTGATAGCCAGCTGCGAAAACGATTTTTCCGATGAAGAGGGCAAGAATCCACCCCACCAGATTGCCCGAAAACGATATGAAGCAATCATCAGCTCCGGACATTTCATCTGTACCCAAGACCATCCGAACGAAGATAATCCGGAACCGGTGATATTCGAACTAACATCTGACGGACTCTCATACAAAGATTCAAAGGAAAAAAAGAGTCCCACCAAATCGTCAGCGTTGGCGGCCGCGGTCAGCCGGGCACGAGGGCAGGACGAACCACCTTCAGAAAAAGTAGGTTTCGGCGAAAAATGACAACTGAGGGACAACAATTAGCGCTCAAACAGCTTGAGAAAATCTCAAAAGAAAATGATTATGCTTTAGAAATCATTGATTTAATGTATCCTAACGAGAAGTCTTCCTGGCTTACGATCGAGCTTTCTCTCTATTGCGGGCATTTTGAGAAAGCCCAGGGAGGCTTGCCGCTGAGGGAAAGAGAGCGCTTCTGTATTTGTATTCCTTCGGATTTTCCCTTTTCAATTCCGTCCATTGATTCATGTCACCAAAGATTCGCCGGCTGGCCCCATGTCCAATGGGCGCATCATCTGTGCCTATATCAATCCACAGAGACCGAGTGGGTGCTGAGCGATGGCATGTTCGGTTTCATAAACCGCTTGGAGGAATGGCTGGGAAAAGGGGCGTTAAACGAATTGGACCCGATAGGAGGCGCTCTTCACCCACCGCTTGCCTATATCCATAGCACGTCAAGCGCCATACTGGTTCCGCAAATGAATACACCGGATATCGGCGATCGCAACTGGATTGGACTGGGCAAGCTCGACCGTATAAACGACAGGGCCTTGGCTATCAACGATTGGGCTGAGATATCGAGAGAGACTAAGCGCGACTATTACGCTCCGGCCATACTATTGGCCCAACCGATGCCCTTTGAGTTCCCGCAGCGCGCCTCTGATCTCGTGAAAGTCCTTATCGAACGGGGTATTGATTTCAGCCGGTTGCTTTGGGCATTACAATGCGGTGTGTTATGGAAAAACAATGACGAGTCTCTCTTTTTGATAATCGGCACTCCGATGAGAGGCATCCGGGAGAGTGAAAAATTGCAGCAACACCTTACGGCCTGGGAGATCGATCCCACAATAGCCAAAATCCTGAAAATCTCGCTTGAAAAATACTCAGACCACGAAAAGCTTCGAGAAATTGGTAACAAGGCGGAGGAAATAATCAAAGACTGGGCAGAGACCGCGCCTGTCAAATGGTGTCGAATCAGGGAGAACAGAGACGAAATAGTCACCCGTAGGGATTACAGTTCACCACTGACCGTATTCAAGGGTAAAACCATTTCAATCTGGGGCTGTGGAGCTCTGGGCGCTCATATTGCTATATATCTTGCCAGGGGCGGTGCAAAAAAGCTGATTATACGCGATAATGGTATTGTGACACCTGGGATTCTTGTTCGTCAGCCTTTCCGGGAGAAGGATATCGGCTACGCAAAAGCGGTGGCTTTAGAAAATCACCTCAAGGAAATTAACAGCGGCCTTCAAGTTGAAAGACATATGACGAATATAAAAAGATGGCTTTTATCCGATGCTGACTGGACAGAGGACGCTGATCTAGTAATCGATTGCACCGCATCGAATCTCGTGCACGCAGCTTTTGAAAAGGCCAGGATGAATACAAAAGATAAACAAGTGCCGGTCGTGTCAATGATAATCGACAGTCACGCAACCCGCGGTCTGGCCATATCGATCAGCAAAAACTATTCCGGTGGAATTCTGGATGCCTACCG
>DRHF01000301.1 GCA_011049715.1 Desulfobacterales bacterium | reverse complement strand
CGATGAAATAATCTACAAAGTACTGAATCCTATTTACAACAGCCCTCTTGATTTTAGAAATAATTCCAATCTTAACAGCGGCAGCCTCCATTTCTTTTGCTATTTTAAAACATTTTCGACGAATTTCTATGGCTGCTTTGTTTGGGTTGCCTTCCGTTAATATCAAATTGCTATATGCTGAAATTATTCCCTCGAGCGAAATCCCGACAAGTCTTGATATGGGAAGAAAATATTTCAAATGATATATTTCTTCATTAAGAGAATCAGAATTTGTCTTAAAGCTTTTCGCCAATATTACAGCAATATCCATAGCACCTTGAGGGCTGGCACTATAGCTCACCATTACCGTTATAAGTGTTTCTAATATTTTCAAAAAGGGAACTCGATATTCCCAGTCGATAGTCAACTTTTCAACAGCCCGAATAACATAAAAACTTTGTCGGTAATCAACGCCTATGGTGGCGAGACGACGAGCAGATTCTAAAATGATATCGATATCTTTGCATAACGCTTTGGCCATATGCTCATAAACGATTTTTTTAAAACACAACGGGTCAAAAAGCTCGCATGTGGTCAGCTTTTCCATTTCAATTAGCCAAGCGTCTATTTTTTCTTCCCATTCCATGCTGGCATGACGATATTCAGTTGATTTATCCATCCTTGCTTCCTCCTGTTTTTAACAATCCAACCTGCGCATGGCGCTTAGTGCTTCTTTTTCTTCTTCGAGATCGCCGGTTTTTCCGGATCATCTTTTTCAACCTGGCCCTGTTTCCATTTATCGATCGCGGTTCTGCTCGACTCCCAGATCCCCCCGCCTATTTTCGATGCAGGAAATCCTCGTTTCAGGATCCAATCGATAATGGTCGACTCCGACCTGTTCGCATATGCACAAATTTCTTTCATGCCCTGCAGGGCATCGTCTGATCGTTTAATCATAATCCCTCCTTTTCACTTTTTTCCGGTAGCGGTGGAGGAGGTGTTGGTTTGTCGGGCACTGACTGTTTTCCAGGCCTTGGTAACGGGATGGGGCGAATTATTCCCGAGCGGATATATGTGCATCGTTCACAATGCCACGCTCCCGGACTTTGACCAACAGTTCTCCTCAGTTTGTGTAATCCAAATAAACATAAGATGTGTTTCATAGTTATACCTCATTCTCCCCCGACGGGGGATCGCCCACCACGGGTTTGCAGTTCGCACAGATCAGGCCCGCCGGAAACGTGACCATTTCATCTTTCCCGGTCGGACTTTGTATCGCCGAAAGCTTTTTACACCTGACCACCTCAATAAAAATTTTCCCCTCACACGTTACACAAAACTCTTCTTCGACATCACCCATATTGATGTTAATGGTTTGCGTCGTCATTTTTTGTTCCTCCTCTTTGGATTGCGGATCACCATCTCGCTCTTTTCGTTGACTTTTTTTTCGGTTTTTTCCCGCCGCCATTGCCCAGCGGCTCCTTCTTCGAAAACTGAACGCCCACAACATCTGCTATGGCCAATTGATACACCGACACATCCCAGGCATGGTTTGGCTTTCCCGGCGGACATTGCCACAAACCCTCTTCATCGACATATTCCACGGTCATCTGCCTGGCCCAATCAATCTTGCATTCGCTGTGCATGTGCCACGCCCCCGGGTCATCTTTGTCAACCATCAACTTGCTTGACAGAATATCCTTGAAATATTTTGTATTGACCCTCAAAAGTTTGATCCCACCGGGGATAGGCTTGTTTGTCCCGGGGTATGAGTCGATCCGCCCCCACACTATCGACTGAGTCATGCCCCTTCGTTGCTCACCTTTGATCGGTATAACCCGGCCCCGGTTTTTCCGCGCCCAATCATATACCTGGCTTGTGTTATATCCTCCGGCCGGCGACCCCTGCGAATCGATTCCAACCATTCGGACAACATATATTTTCCCGTCTATGTCCAAGTATTCGTCTTGAAAGAAAATCTTCTCCAACGCTTCAAAGGTCGTGACATAATCCGCCCTGATCTGCCACGATTCCAGGTTCATCCCATAACCCCACGCTCTCACCTCATAAAAAAAACCATCCTTTTGCGTGTCCACCGAACCGAGCACACAAGACACCACATCCCCCGACGGCACTTGGCCCCTGGGCCGTGTATCTCTCAATTCGAGAATCGAGTCTTCCGATCTCTCAACCGTGTACGTTTTCCACGGCTCCGCGAAGCTGGAATTGACAACCCCCTGCAACAGCTTCGGATCCCCAGAGGCCAAACACGTCAGAAAATTATCGACCATCTTAGCGATGTTGCCCGACTGTCCGAGAAGGGAATACAACCGGTTCAAGTGGTAACCGATTTTTCGTTTTAACCCCTTTTTTTTGACAACCATCTTGCCTTTTTCGACCGCATGGTTTTTCTTGATCGTTGTCCAGACTTTCTTGCACGTCCCACATTCGTAGCCCGCGTCCTGGATCTGAGAGTGGCTGGCTTCCCGGCCGCCTCCCCAAACCACCCGGCCCAGATGCCGAGTCTTTCCCTTGTGGTCAACGTACTCCTCTTTTTTAAACCCGGCCGCATACTCATATGACCAGACCAGGGGCTGATAAACCCTGCACGATGGACACTGCACATGAAAATAATACGTCCTCAAACATCGCAAAAATTCCTGCCAGATATTCCCCGTTTCATGGGTCGGGGTCGAAAGCAACGCATGTTTCCGGCTGAAAAATGTCTCCGATCTTTCCCTTGCCAGTGAGATGGGACCTGCTTCCCTCGATATTATATAATATCCTGGTTTATCGATTTCATCTTGGATGACAACCCGATATTCCCTTGCCGCAAGGGTAGCCACGCTCGAGGCCCAGGCTGTGGCGACAAACGCCCCATTCAGCAACTT
>DRHF01000300.1 GCA_011049715.1 Desulfobacterales bacterium | reverse complement strand
CCGCCCCTGCGACTAGCAGGGGCGGGTCCCTGGGACGCGCGGAGGCCCTTCCTCTTCAGCTACCTAGACGATTTCGCAGTCCAGAAATATAGTTTTTTAAAAGACGTAATGCCCCGGATTGGAGATAAAAACGCCTACGGCCTGGAGGAACTTTTGGTCACGCCGCTCGATCGGGGTCCAGTCTCCGGTGGACCGGCAGGCTGTTGGCATGAGGCATGCCACCCCTCTCTCTGACGTAAATGAGGGTACATTTTCTGCGGAGTGGCCAAAAGATCCTCAAGGCCTCCGGCGTTTAAGCCCAATATTTTCCTAAATTTTCCATTAAGAATGAAATGGGCTCCCATTTTTAGGAAGGAACGACCACCCCTTCACTTAAATTATCACCCATAATCTTTTTTTCTATGGTTATGCTGATGATTTTCCCTTGAATTTCCTCTTTTGTCTTTTCCCACCCAAATCCTTTCACTAGATTCATTACTCTCTGTATCTCAATTTCAATAGGTAATTCGGCCATTTAAACTCCCTCCTTTTAGTTAATATTTAAACCCAAAACTCTTGCTCCACATATTTATTACCTTTTTCTCCTCTTTTAATTCAGGACACATTTTAATAAGTTCACGTATATATCGGCAACATATTAGCTTTGTAATTTCGCTTGAATATCCATTGTTTTTTGGGTGCCTCAAGGCTAATTCAATATTTCCTATGATACAAAATACCTCGAAAACATTTACCTTAATATCTATTTTTTCCCCACCTCTTTTTTGTATCGCAGCAACTATCTCATCATCCATTTGCTTTTCCCCCTCTTATTTTTATGTTCTAGCTATTTTCTTGTGACACTCCCCACACAATATCAGTTGTTTTATCTTGCTTGTGTCCTCAGGCCCATGGCACACATCACAGGTCATATAATGTGGACTCCCTTCCATCGGACTCGCGCCCCCCCCTCCCTCGTTTTTAATATCCAATGATTGACGTTGATCTTTGTTATGTTCCTGAACCCATTGAGCTGCCACGGTCGCCGTTATGCCATGCTCGACGGCAAGATCCAATAGATATAGTCTGTGTGTCTCATCTTCGCATCGCCAGAGTGCCTCGCCCACGGTTGGGCTTATCTGTCCTTTATGAATTGCTTTTTGAAATTCAACAGGCATTCTCACGATATCCAACATCCTCTTTACCCTCGATGCTTTTCGTCCTACCCTTTTTGCTATTTTTTCTATCGTCATGCCGAACTCTTCTTTAAGTGTCTGATAATTCGCGCCTTCTTCCACTGGCGTAAGATTTAGTCTCGCTATATTTTCCGTCGCTCGTGTAAGCGTGATTTCATCTTTCGTTTTAATTACAATTCTTGCCCATATCTTCTCTTTTTTAAGTATCTTATGGGCGAGCCATCTCCTGTGCCCGAAAACTATCTCAAATTTCCCATTCCTCTCAACTACTTCTATTGCTTGTAAGTCTCCTTGACTTTGAATTGATCTTGCTAGGTTTTCAAGCTCTTCGCTGTCAATCTCCATCCTGGATATTGATGCCGGCTCTACGCAGTCGCTAACTTTTATTTGATGGAATCCCTTTTTCTTTTGCTTGCTTGAGTTCAATTTTCCTAACCTCCAATACTCCTTTTTTGATTATTGAAATTTCAACGAATTCCTCCATATACAACCCGGACTCGATAGCTATTTCTCGTGGTATCGTCACCCGAAATTGATGCCTTGAAACCACCACTCTGACTATTTTACTCTTCAATTTAGTCTTTTAGTCTTTTTCCTTATATTCATTAACTCCATCTTGATTTCAGGTCAATAAAAAACCTTAATAAATACCGTAATATAGTAGCCTTTCTCTCTGAGAGTCAATGTTTATACTCGTGTGTCACTTTTGATAGACTATATTCCCCCTTCGGGGGAGAGAATATATAGGAGGGTGGTCGATCCTCTTTTTTCATCGACCTACCACCCGTTTTAGGGATTGGATGAACGATTCATGGGAATGAATCTGAGGACTATTTTGGTCGTACATCTCAATCAGTGCCAAAATATGTCAGCAAGGTGTAAACACCGCCCGTTTCAAAGATTCTTTTCCATTTAGGGAAGGGAAAAGGGGGAAAAAGGACCTGACTGCTCGTTATTCACCTGGAATGGAGATTAATTATTGACTGATATAAATATATCTTGACAATCTTGATAATACAGATTATCTTAATATCTAATTCGGGGTTAAAAATCTTGTTTTGGGTAAAATGGGTCATTCAATATATGGCTGTTTTATTATCTCTTGTAGCTGCTTACTCATTGATACAGTGGATTTTCAAATTATGGTAGAATAGCCGGTCGTTGACATAACGTTTATTATCAGACTCCCTAGGCCGATTTTTCGTGTATTTCAATGTTTTATCTCTTATGTCCTTTGGTTGTTCGGCCGGATGAAAAAGGATCTATTTCTCATGCCAATGACTGATAAGGAACTTACTGAAATATTTAATGAAAGGATATCCGAATGGCGCGACCGGGTTATAAGTCTTCATTCCACGCCTATAATTCTTTTGGCCGTAGGCCATGACGATCTTTCAGGTCAGTTTGTACTTTGTATTCCAAAGGGTTTTACTGACCCTCAAATTGCGGCAATGCTAGAGAAAGCCATTGATTTATTGGAGTAATTAATTTTATTGAGGTCCTGCAGGTATAATGAAATATACTTTATTATGTAAACAAACTACCAAGGAGCTTGGCATAGTTGATGAAAATGGCTTACTCGATCCATCTAAATTTCATCAACATGTCGAAGAGTGTCCGATCTGTTTGGATTTTATGGAGAAACTGGTTGAATTTATTAAACAAAATAAAGAAGATAAAAAAATAAATGCCTCCTGACACTAAAAAATATCTATTGAGAGGCATAGACCCTGATAGATGGATTGAAATAAAGCATTTTTGTTTGGATGAAGGCATCACTATGAAGGAATTTATCCTTGCCGCCATCGACTTCTTTATTAAACATCAAAATATTATTAACGAAGATTGATAATTTTTAAACCTATTGTTTGGTATGTTTCTGTAATTGCTTTAATTTTTGCGATTACAGCCTTTGTGTTTTCTCTTATCCGTCTTTTTTTTGTATTAAAGGGAGATTAACTAATGAAACCCGTATATTACTCAAAGTGGCCTAGGAGGGACAACGGGGCTCTGCTTTTCGAGTCAACACATGACGCCTTATTTTATGCCGCTCAGATTTATAATAATGACGTTATGATAGAGTCTGTTCAGAAAGATTATAACCGGTCTCTCGAAAGTTTTGAGCTAATGCAGCCGGTTACCTGGCGTAACCTTACTCATCTGGTTGACATTACTTTTGATTTGCAGTTTTATAGGGAATGTCTTGAGCAGATTCAACATTTAAGAGAATATCAAGATAAAAACTATTCTTTACCAAATAGTGCAGTAAGGTAAGGTAGGTATTTTAAGGGTAGTTTTGACAGCCTGTCAAGGCGATCTTTCATCTCATTGGTCTCTTTTGTCTCTTCTCTTTTTTCTCTCATATCCTTTATTTCTTGATCAAAACTCTTTTCCCTCTTTGAAATCCTCTCCCATACTCGAATGAATTTATATGGTATGAGTTTGCGCTTTATCAGGTAATAGACCCCTTTCCAGGTCAGATGGGTTATGGAGCTCGTGAATTGTCGGCCTCTGCCTTTATAGCCGGTCGTCCTCTTCCATTTGAGAATGTAATTTTCATCCCTAAATTTCCTATTTTCCCTGTTTATCGTTGACAAAGATCTTTTGATCATATATACATTCTCCTTAACGTTTAAAGTCTGCTTTAAACTCCTGAAATGATAGTTTTTTTTGTGGTATTCGCATGCGTTTGCGTATACGAGCAACGTGTTTTCAGCGGACTTAGATAAATTCATCATCCCACCATTCATCTAATTTTTTTGAGGGATACGGTATCGCCGCCGTATCCCTTTTTTTATTTAATTACATTGACATTTAAAAATCAACTGTGTAAAGATTTACCAGCTATGTAAAAATTTACCACTTTACATTATAACTACCTAATTTTCTTACAGGAGGTCTTGTTTATGGCTGAGATAAAATCACTGTCAACAATCCGAGAAAAATGGACGCGAGTAACCCCGGGCCGTATCGAGGACTATAAACTGGGGATTCAGAACCCTAGACGAGACTGGGAGGAAGAAACAAAGGCCGCAAAGGACACCTGGAAAGCCGGCATCGATGCCGCTCACCAGAAAGGTCTATTTTTAAAGGGTGTCTTAAAGGCTGGTACCTCAAAATGGCGTGAAGCCGCCTTGAAAAAAGGACCGGGCCGCTTTGCCGAGGGTGTTTATATCGCCGGCCCTGCCTATGAAAAGGGTTTTGCACCATTTCACGCGGCCATTGAACGCGTGGATCTCGGCCCCCGATTCCCAAAACGTGACCCCCGCAACCTAAATAGGGTAAAAATGATCGTGGATGCCCTTATTCAAGAAAAAGTGGGCGCTTAACTCGTTTTCTCCTTTTCTTTCCCGCTTAACTCTTTGTTTTTAAAAGGAGGTTTAGATTAAAATGGGTATGGCATCATTTTTAACCGGCCTGCGAATTATCGGCCAGGTAGCTAATTGGTCAGATAAAGCACTCGAGGACGGTAAAATAACAATCGTTGAAGCGGTTCAACTCGCTAAGCTTATCGGAGACACTCTCGGCGTTCGCCTGGAACTCGATTTTTCTCTGCCCTCGGCGCCGCCTATACCGCATGAAGCTGATTTGCCGCCAGCCGGCGAAAAGAAAAAGGCTGAACAAAGGCCGTGGCCCTACGGTTAATAAATATTAATGACACGCTTTTTGCCTTCAATCAAAAACAGAGAGGTATAAAATCATGAAATACAGACTCGCGAAGATCCTATCACCGGAAGATCTATCCACCACCGGAACGAAGGTGATCGACATCACCATGAAAGATGTTATTTCAAGGATAGAGGTTATTTTTAGGACTAAAAACGGCGACAGCGGCTTCGACGCTCACCCGGCTGGTAATGTCTCAAAGATCGAACTCGTTGACGGCTCGGAGGTTTTGTTTTCCCTCTCAGGAAGAGAATGCCAGGCCCTGAACTTCTATGATCACCTGCTTCCAGCCGATAACCATATGACCGGATCTAATGGCGAGTGGATGCGTGCAGCCTTTTGTATGGACTTTGGTAAATACCTTTGGGATCAAGAACTCGGCTTCGATCCTAAAAAGTTTATTAATCCTCAGCTTAAAGTCACCTGGGACGAAGACGTCGCCAATACCTCTTGTACTGAAAATTCCATGATGATAATTGCTCATCTTTTTGATGAGCTCACCCCCACGCCCGATGGTTTCTTGATGAGCAAGGAAATGTATACCTACACGCCGGCTGCAAACGCTTATGAGCCTGTTGACCTCCCGACCGATTACGCCATAAGGCGCTTGCTCATCGGATCTCATCAAGAGTCATACACTTTCACCCAAATGATCGCCGAGATCCGGTTAAATGAGGATAACGACAAGCGCGTCCCTTTTGACATCACCGGTGATGAACTTTTTTGGCAGGTAAAAAAGAGGTATCCCGAGTATATCGAAAATGTTTATATGGCCATCGCCACCGGAGGAACAACTTTTCGCGTCACGCCGGCAGAGGATGCCGTCATAGTCGGTTCACGAACCAGTGTTGCCGCTGCTCTTTATCTTATTTATCAAAATGGTGGCAAGGCTTATGGTGTTTGTGAAACCTCAGACGAAACCATTTACATGCTTTGCAAGGGATACATTCCCCACGGTTACGCGCCCCTTGATTTTGGCTCCGCCCAAGATCAAGATAATTGGTATAATGTCTCAGCCATTGGCTCCCTCGGACTCAGGATAAAGGCCGGCCCGAGTTTGGGAAGCAACCCGACAACCCAGGTAATTACTCAACAGCTTCGCACATATTAAACCTTTTTTACTCCGTGACTCGCCATGCCAAACATTTTTGATTTCGACAGCCTTTTCCGTCGCACTCTCTTGTCTGTCGGTCTCACTGGATCTCTCGTTAAAATTTCTCTGACTCCTGTTTCTGTAAAAACTCTTCTCGTACTTACCCATGTGACCGTTGAGAATAAAACCAACGCTTATACTAAGGTTAGGCTGGGTGTCGACGCAAGGGGAGTGATTCATTATATCGATGAGCTTATCACCGTTGCGGCGGCGGAATTAGTTGTCTCACGTTCAGATATTCTTTTAACTGATGGAGATTATTTTTTCGCCGAGCTCACTGGAACAACCGACGGTGATGAACTTATTTTAACATCTATTGGTTGGAAGGTTAAACTTTAAGATCCTATGGTCGAATTTGGTAGACAATTCGGCGACATGTTCAAATCAGTTTATGACTCTGATAATAATGGTGTCATTGGATCCTCTGGTGTTGGTGTTGTTACATGGATAAATCGTGGAAATCTTGCTTCATTTGATTGGATTTTATCTGATTTTACAATTGACGTTTCTTGGCATGATCTAGATTTATCTGCAATTATCCCTGCATCTACTAAATTGGTCGGTTTCCGTGTCTGGCAAAGAACCACCACTGTAGCAGTAATTTTTGAGTTAAGAACAAAAGGAAACGCTGATTATCATAATCGATCTGTTAATTCCTCAAATGCTGCATTTTTGGATATTCATTCTGATATGTGGGTCGTTCCTGATTCCAATTTATTAGTTGAATATCGTGTTTCCGGTCCTACTGACTGGACCTTTTTAAACGTACTTATTTTTGGTTGGTTCGTTTAATGTTATCTCGTGACAATCTATTTATTCAATTTGGTCCAAAACTTATTGAGTCTCTTTTTTTTGTCCTTCTTGATGAGATAAATACTCTTCGCTCCGCCCAGGGACAACCAATTGTTTCTATGCAAGACTTAATAGATAATGCTTCTAACCATGTTAATTCTAGTCCTGATTATTCTTGGATGTCTTATCCCATTCCTTGAGGTTTTTTTTTGTTCTATTCTTTTTCATACACCGTAACCACCGACGACATTGCAACAGCCAAGTATCGTATGGACATGTACTTAACAGCTGGTGTCATTCATCAGGTCGATATCTTATTTAGGAAAGACGCCGCTCACGCAATCAATGTTCAGATTTTCCAAGGAGGCCATCAACTATGGCCTACAAATGCCGGCGCATCGATCAGAGCCGACGCAACGGTTATAAGTTTCAGGGAATTTCATCAGCTTCATGGTGCAATCAACGAGCTACACGCCCTTATATGGACTACTGACACCGCCGTTTTGTACGAGACAATTATTAATTTTGGGCTTCTTCCTTTACGAATAATTCAACCCCTCTCGTTCGACGAATTATTGTCAGCCGCAGCGGCATTATGAAATGGCCAGGCCATGCGAAAAGAGCCTTGACGCCGAATGCTTCGAAGCCTACCCGGAATGGGCGCGCCAGGCATTCGCCTGGCGGCTTTTGCATCTTATGTTTCCCGGTGAAATCACCAAACGCCTGCCGCCCTCGCTCGCTTTCCCGCCGTTGCCCCCAGGCTTCGAGTGGCCACCAAATATCATAATTCCACCAGGCACTGAGATTCCCCCGTGGTGGGTGCTTCCTGAAGGATGGCAACCTGGGGATCTATTCCCCCCGGATTCCACTATTCCACTTGATATCGATGTTCCTCTCTGGTGGTTATATTCTCTTATTTTCCCGCCCGGCACGATAATTCCCCCCGGGTTTACTTTCCCCCCGGGTTGGCAACCTGGGGATCCGTGGCCACCTGGCTTAATCCTGCCTCCGGATCTCCCTCCGTGGTGGATCGGGACTTTTCCCCCTACTTTCCTTGATCCGGGTTCTGGCGGTACGCGACCCAGGACAACCCCACCCGCCGTTCCGTTGGTTGAATATGAAATTACGATTCCCGGCACTGACATTGATGGTTCTGTTCGTAATAGTGGATCGGCTGATTCATGGTCTGAAGTCCATGATGCAACCGTTGGTAACAATCGTATTATTAATTCCACTTGGGAAGCTCGCGCTATTCGTGTTTGGTATACATCGAATAAATCGACTGCCATTTATAGATCCTTTTTCACTTTTTTCCTCACTGACATTCCCTCAGATGCAACGATTACGGCAGCGACGTTTAAGCTGTCTGGGTATAGTAATTCAACCTCGCCGGTCTGCGTACAGCAGTCCAGTTATCCCGCCGATTTGGTACTTGAAGACTATAATAATTTTTCTGGTCCGTCCTTTTCTGAACTGGTTCTGCCTTCATCTTTATCATACCTTTTGTGGCCTCTTAATTCTTTTGGCGTTTCTTACCTTCAGTCACTTGTGGGTGGAGTTAATGCAGCTCAATTTTGTGTCCGCGATTATACTTATGATTTTGCAAATATTCCACCCACCCCAGGTTTTCCCACAATCGAAGTGGCTCTACTCTATCAGGAATACTTTGCACCGCTTAGCCGTCCTCTTTTAGACGTAACTTATTTGGCTGAATAAATTATGACTGATATCTGGAATTATTTTCTAAATTCTCTGCCCATCACCATTCCAATGCTCTGGGCTTTTTTGCGGCTTCAGCGTAGATTGACCATAATGGAAACCGATTTAAAATGGATAAAAGGAAATTGCATCAAATGCCCACCACACTCGGTCGAAAATTCTCCTTAGTCTGGCGTGGGGATCCACCGCATATGCTCAACACCGATATTCCGGTTTGGTATCGGTTTTTGGAGGTCTATGGCCATTTGTTCCGATCGATTTGGTATGATGTCTGTGTCGGAGGCCCTTTTTACACTCAAGAGGAGCTTAAAGACCCTCTCAAAAAAATGTGGTATCAAAATCTTGCGAAAAGGATAGATGCCCTTTGTGAGCTTGAGAATGAAATATGGATTATTGAGGTATCCAGCGACCCAGGGTTAAGATCCATCGGTCAGTTATTAAGTTATCAAATCCTTTTAAATCGGGATCCAAAAATACTAAAACCGGAAAAGCTCGTTTTAGTGGCAGGAACCATTGAATCAGATCTGCTCGACGTCGCCGGCACGCTCTCGATTCGCTGTTATATCATCTAACAGCAGCCATACCCTTTAACCTTTGCTCAAACGTCGATCCTCGTGGATATTACGAGCTTGTCATATTCCGGTTTTTTCTCAATAATCCTTCCAGGTCAATTTTCTTTCGCATCCGGAGCTAAGTGAAATAGTTCACATCCAAGCCGCGGGGTTTACTCGAGTATCGTGGAGGCCTCCGCTTTCCAGGTCGCGCTGCGTGTCCCGGAGCAGGATCGGGGAACCCTTCATATTCCCTCGATCCTGCTCCGGGGCCCGCCGCGCGACCGCCCCATTTGAGGTTTCATAATGACATTTAAGTTTGAAGCACCTATCAAAATGCCTCGATTTACCCGAGACGAATTCATCCGCAAAAAGCAAGAGTATGTTGCCGAGCATGGCTACACAGTGCACATACCAGGATTCCGTGAGATTTTTACCTATAACGTGACGCCCGAGCCGACCGAAGATGAATTATTTTTGTATAGAAATAAACAGGTTAAGATTTTAGGCGAGAAACGCTTTTACGATATCAAAGCTCTCATGGCCAAGAAGCGCGAAAGCTATCTTAGGATCCTAGCCTCGCCAACTCCCCAGATCGTACAAAATGCCGCCTCAGTACTTACGACCCTTGACGATATCAACGACGTGCTCGGTACGATCGCCGTCGTCGCGCGGATCGTGGCGCGCCGGCTCCCCGCGACCGCCGCTAAATTTCTACTCGGTCCAGCAGGCTGGGCGCTTATGGGTGCAGATATCGCCGGCCTTGGCCTCAAATTGTTCTCTTTGCCTTTTAAGGCTCGCCGCCTTCAACATGAGCTTAACGACGCGATAAAAGGTAATCCCTTGAGTAAAAAGGCCAAGCTCCGCAGAATCAATAAACTCAAGAGGCTTAGCCTCTCGAAAGGTGAGCTTATAGAGGCTTTACAGACTACTGACAACATGTTCGGGGTTGGCATGTCGTTGGGTGGGGTTATGGGAATGCTCACCGAGATCCCGGCCGGCTTATACAGACACATGCAGGGTAAAAAAGTCACCATTACAGGCTTACCCGCGCCCCTTCTTTGGTTCGATCGTCAATGGTCTCGAATGCTCAAGGGTGCAGTCAACCTATTTTACGGACCTGTCGATCTGCCCGACCAGGAATTAAACAAGGCGATCGTCGCTACTAATTTGGCATCAAGAGCAGCTCACTCCTATCTGGATGGTATAAGCCCTTTTGATGCCATAGAGGATCTCGAGAACACCGAGTTATTGCCCGCCATGCCCACGCATCCTTTGACCATCCAGGTCATTAATGAGGAAACACCCGAGTTTCTAAAATATGTCGGTTGGATCTCCGATTCTTCTATGTGGAAAACCCCAGGCAGACACTTTGATGAGACGATCGATAATGTCCAGGATGGAGTAAAAAACTGGATACAGCGAAATAAAAACTCGATGGAAGGCATGGTCGCCGCTCAAAATATGGTCGACGTCGGACCCAATATACTCGCTGCCATTGAGGGTGATGACCAGCTCGAAATGTCCTATGATCCCATAGCGGAAAGCCTACTCGAGCTGATGAATGTAAATTTACGCTTCCCTTTTGATCTATCTCAATCGGATGTCCTTTGTTGGAGCGATAACCTATCCAAAGAGTACCAGTTGACCGGTGGAATCTCCCCTGCCACGTCCCAGGATATCGCAAGGGATAAGTGCGGCTTCGAGTTCACCACATTTCTGCCTCAGAGAGCCACGCCTTCCGAGCAAGAATTGCTCGAGAAGGCCAAGCATAACATTGACGGCCTCCGGGTCTGGCATTTTAGTCAAGTAAGAATTATTTATTTTCGCTGGCTAGAACAAGTCGAATCAGGAGTTGATTTATCATGGTTTGATTTTCTTAACAGGGTTGAAAATCATCAACTTTGGCTTCAAAAATATGGTTTCGTTGAAGGAGAACCACTTGCATGGCTCGGTCTTTTAAATGAGGCGCAGCTTGAGAGATTTGAGGAGTTTAACTCTTATGTTTTAAATACGTATTTCTAAATATCCGCTTATGCCGGGATAATGGAGGCACCCGGACACTTTTTCGTAATTTTGGTTGAAACAAGGCAAAGGGACTGGTTTTTTTAATTTTGCGGAGCTTGGCCTTTTTACTCAAGGGATTACCTTTTATCGCGTCGTTAAGCTCATGT
>DRHF01000299.1 GCA_011049715.1 Desulfobacterales bacterium | reverse complement strand
ATATCAGCCCGCAATTTTGGGCTTGGAGGCCCGGGCGCATCAACAAGATCAAAAAGCGGGTGAATCATGTTGCGGTTATCCTCCCTTTTGAAGAGGATTTTTACCGGAAACATGAAATTCCGGTGACATTTGTTGGGCACCCACTTCTAGACTCAAATTTACCACCGATCGATATGAAAAATGAAAAGAGGGCCCAGATAAACCCTACCATCGGATTTTTACCCGGTTCCCGTGATAAGGAGATTGAAAGGCATCTCCCGATAATGCTTAATGCGGCTCGAATCTTACGCAACCGGAAAAAAAATACAAAGTTTATCGTTTCAATTGCACATACGGTAAAACGAAAGTTGGTGGAAGCGATCGTTGAGAAATACCAGCAGGCAGATGAATTTGAGCTCCTGGAAAATCACGTGGAAAAGGTATTTGAAAGATCGGAGTTGGTGGTTGCGACATCGGGCACTGTTACCTTGGAAGCAGCCATTTTTGGAGTTCCGGGACTTATCATATATAAAGTGTCACCCGTAAGCTATTTGTTTGGAAAAATACTGGTAAAGGTCCAACATATTGGTCTGGCAAACCTTATTGCAGGCAGAGAGATCATGCCTGAATTCATCCAGAAGCGAGCAACTCCTGAAAATATTGCGGAAACTGTGGAAAAAATGCTCAATGACCCCTCGGCCCTTGAACGCTCGAGAAAAGAGCTTTTGGGGATTAGGAAAGCTTTGGGGGGACCGGGTGCATCGGAACGGGTTGCCGATCTGGCAATACAAATGTTGGAAAATAATCTCTAATCTAAGCCTGGATGATGGATCAACAAAATAAAAATCGACTCGCCGAAATCAAGTGGAATCTCATCGGCGGTTTGGGTAAATTTTTTATAGATATCCTCTTTTTCACGATGCGGATCGAGAGAAACGGGTATTCAAGCGTCCGGTCCGTCATATCCTCTCGCAAGTTTATCCTTGCATTCTGGCATTCTAGAATCCTGTTGATCAGTTATTTATTCAAGGGGTGGAACGGCGTAGCCATTGTCAGTCAATCTGAAGACGGCGAGATTATTGCCCGGATATTGGAAAAACAGGGACAGGAGCCGATCCGTGGATCGACAACCCGGGGTGGCATCCGGGCGCTGGCAAAACAGATCAGACGCCTTGAGGAAAGCGTCAGACCGGGTGCGGTGATACCGGACGGTCCACAGGGCCCGAGATTTAAAGCGCAACCCGGGGTGATTGTTTTGGCCAAAAAGACAGGGTACCCAATTGTTCCTGTCAGCTATAGTGCTAAAAAGATTAAAATTTTTAATAGTTGGGACCGGTTTATTCTTCCGTATCCTTTTACCCGTTGTCTGACTGTCTACGGTAAACCGATCTATGTTCCAAAGGATGTTGACAGTGATGGCGTAAACCTGTATCGCTTGCGGCTTGAGCAGGAGCTTTGCCGAATTACATTTGAAGCTGACAAACAATGCGGCCATACCATCGTATGATTGACGTGTAACGTTCGATGATGCCTGAAATGAAGCGATCTGAACTGAGAATCAAGAAAAAATGAAAAAAGTATCGATACTTATTATAAAGGATCGGCATAAACGTTTGCTGGGTCTCATCAGAAATAATTGGCTGAAGCTTTTATGTGCCATGGGGTGCATGCTGCTGGTGGCCGCAACGACTGCAACAACCGCTTTTTTAGTGAAACCGGTCCTTGATGATATTTTTTTAAAAAAGAGTGCAGCCATGCTGAAGCTGATTCCTGTTGTGGTTATTATCATATATTTTGTCCGTGGATTAGCGTATTACGGACAGGAATACCTGATGAATTATGTAGGGCAGAGCATCATAAAACGCCTCAGAGACAGTCTCTATTTTCATATGCAGGACCTTCCCATCTCTTTTTTCCAAAAAGAAAAGACCGGTGTCCTTATGTCGCGTATTACCAATGACGTCAATATCATCAAAGCGATGGTTTCAACCGCTTTTACCAGTGCCCTGAGAGACTGTTTCACTATTTTGGGGTTGGCGGTTGTCATCTTTTACAGAGATTGGAAATTGGCGTTATTTGCGATCGTAGTTTTACCCGTGGCCTTCTTTCCGGTGGTGGAATTTGGAAAGAGAATCCGCAGAGTCAGCACCGGGTGCCAGGAAGCCATGGCCGATATTACTTCATTTCTGCATGAAACCTTTACCGGGAATAAGATCGTAAAAGCGTTTGGGATGGAAGCCCATGAAAAAGAACGATTTTTTTCAAGGACGAGTGAACTCTTTGGTATGGAAATGAAAGCAGTGGTCATAAAAGCGCTTTCCTCTCCGATAATGGAATTTCTCGGTGGACTCGGAATCGCTTTTATCATCGGTTATGGCGGATACCAGGTTATTTCAGGCGCATCCACACCCGGCACCTTTTTTTCATTTATGGCCGCAGTCCTGATGCTCTACGATCCGGTGAAGAAAATGAGCAAACTCAACAATTCAATACAGGAAGGACTGGCAGCAACAGACCGGGTATTTGATATCATTGAAAGAGAATCGGATATCGTTGAACATCAATCGGCCGTGGTCATCCCTCAAAGACCCCATCAGGTGACTTTTGAGAATGTTTTTTTCAGGTACGATGATGCCATGGTCTTAAGTGATATCAACATAAATGTTAAGGCAGGTGAGATTCTGGCACTGGTCGGGATGAGCGGCGGAGGAAAAACATCTCTGGTGAATTTGATACCCCGATTCTACGATGTCTATGATGGACGCATCCTGATCGATGGGACTGATATTCGAACCGCTACCATACGGTCGCTACGTGAGCAGATCGCGATCGTTACCCAGGACTCCATCCTTTTTAATGACACGATCCTGTATAATATCGCATATGGTAAACAGGGCGCATCTATCGAGGATATAGAAAAAGCAGCGAAAGCCGCCTATGCCTATGATTTTATCTGCGACTTCCCAGATAAATTTGACACGACTATCGGAGAACTCGGTGGGCGTCTGTCGGGCGGAGAGAAACAGCGGATTTGTATCGCCCGCGCGTTGTTGAAGAATGCGCCCATATTGATCCTGGATGAAGCGACCTCTTCGCTCGATACCGAATCGGAGATGTGGGTTCAAAAGGCTCTGGAAAATTTGATGAAGGGGCGGACCACATTTGTGATTGCTCATCGGCTTTCAACCATCGCCTATGCCCACAGAATTATCGTTTTGTCAAATGGCCAGATCGTGGAAGAGGGCGGACACAGTGAATTGATAGACAAACAGGGAAAATATTTCAAACTTTATCAAATGCAGTTTTGCAGTAACAATAACAATTCTTAATAGACAGTTTCGACACCGGTGATTTATGTGGGAATTGATCGAAAAAGCGGACCACGGCCTTTTTGATTTGATTAATCGGGACGGGCAGACCGATTTTTTTGATATTCTAATGCCGATTTTGTCCAATTTGAATTATTTTTTAGTTCCTTTCGGGTTGTTATTCATTTTTTTACTGGTAAAGAAAAATGTGAAATTGCGGGTCATCGCCATTTCGATCCTTTTGTTAATACTCGTCTCAGAGAATCTGTGCACCCTTGTTTTAAAGGAAATATTTAACCGCCCCAGACCGTATCACTCAGTATCAAATGTCCATATGTATTACAGGGTTACAAAAAAATGGAGTACAACCCCTCAATTAAAAGAAAAGGTTTATGGAAAATCCCACTCGATGCCATCCTGCCACGCAACCAATATGTTTGCGATTACCATTCTGCTGAGTTTTTATTTCAGACGATTTTGGCCGGTGTTTTATCTCATCGCGCTGCTCGTGGGTTACTCCAGGATCTACCTGGGCGATCATTTCCCATTGGATGTATTCGTTGGCGCTGTTGCAGGAACCCTGGTCGGTATATTGTTTGCGTTGGCCAGCAAACGAGTGATCGGAATGGTTGAGGGAAAAATCGGTACTTGAAAACCGGGAAAGAAATTTTTTCTTTTCACAGATAGACACCTATGGAACTTTCGGTAATCATT
>DRHF01000298.1 GCA_011049715.1 Desulfobacterales bacterium | reverse complement strand
TCACCCACTGGGTAACACTATCGAGTTTCATCCCGATTATACGGGAATCCCAACGACTCGGACTTCATTGGGCGCGAGCATATATCAAATTGATACATGCAACCTATCGCAATTTTACATTTGGTGTCAAATCATGGTCCCGAAAAATGGGGGTTTTGGAGAAAAAAAAGGGCAAATCCATCTGCCTGGATTCACCTTATCAACCTGAGATAAAAATCAAGTATCTCAGGAATTTTCAGAACTGATATCTACCGTTTTGTATGGAATATCTCAGGTTTCAGGTCAGATTCCATCACTCCAATATATTGTATAGATAAATTAGTAAGAAAAGCATAAAATTTTATGAGATCCTCGATTTTTCATTTATAGCTCAGAGTGCACATTGATAGACAAAGTGCTGCGATAACTGGAAATTAGCAACCACGTGATCAATCACTATATATGGGATCTGGAAAGGTACTGGAATTTAACTAAACGGATCCGGAGCTTACCTAGTCTATCTCACTACTTAAGTAAGCAGCGAGTAAGCATCAAGCACCAACCGCAACTCCGATGCCTCACGAAAGTGGTGGGTGAGTAGCCCGGCCTCGGCCGCACCCGCTATGTAGGCTTCGGTGTCATCGATGAACAGTGTTTCCTGGGGCCCCACCTGTAACCGATCTAGCAGGCGCACGAACACCCGGGGGTCGGGTTTGGCGGTTGCGAACTCATAGGAAAAATAGACTCGCTTGCCGAAGATTTCCACAATCTCGGGAAATACATCGCCGATGGATTCCTTCAACAACGGTCCGTTGTTGGTCAGCAGGGCGACTGTGGCGCGTTCCTTGACTTGCCGTGCCATAATCAACACCTGTTCATCGGGCTCCATGGAAATGGCTCTCGCTTCCAGCCATTGTTGCTTAGAGAGCGATACCCCAAGTTTCTTGCAGAAGAGCCGGTGATACTCCTCGGCGGTGTAGCGCCCGCGGTCACCATCTTCATCGAATCCCTGCTCCCAGATGACCTCGTTGATGGTCTCCGGTGCGACACCGGTCATCTCGGACAAGCACGCAAGGCGCTTGTGGAAGTGATAGCGATAGAGGACGTCATCCATGTCGAACACGACCGTTGTGGGACGTTTGCTCATTTTTTGATAAGAAATCCCTACATTGTTCGCATCTTAGCCACGGACTCCATCGCGCGATGAAGGGCATGGGTTAGTTGAGTGCAATCGCATGATCGGCAGCGCTGAAATAAATCCTTAGCCGCTTCGATCGACTTGTGCTTAGCCCCTTCAGGTAGGGGTCCATCCAGTGCCAGGGCTTTGCGGATAGCGTCCGGAAACTTGGCTGGATGTGCTGTTGCAAGACACACCACCTTCATATCCGGCTTAAACTCGCTTGAGAGCTTGTCGACGGCTGCCACCGCCACCGCCGCGTGAGGATCCAAAAGATATCCACCGTGATCCTTATAGACGGTGGCCATTGTGGAAATCGTCTGCTCGTCGTTGATAGAAGTCGAAGTGAAACCTTTTTTGACCTCGTTAGCGGTATGGGGGTCTAATTGCACTTCCCCGTGGTTCTGAAAATCACTCATCCATTGCCGGATTTTGTTATGATCGCACCCGGAGACAAAGTACAAATACCGCCAGAAGTTGTAAGGAATGACAATGTCAATAGCGGAGGATACGGTCTGCTTGAGGTCTTTTTTTGTAAATTTCCCGCTAGAAAAAACCCTGTGAAGCGTTGCATTGTCATTGTTGGCACAAACAAAAGTCTCTACGGGCAACCCCATCATGCGCGCCAGGTAACCGCCAAACAGATTGCCAAATGCACCGGAAGGCACTGAAAAGACAACCCTCTCGCCCACTGTATCAACAACCCGGAAGTAGCCAAAAAAGTAGTGCACAGTTTGCACCATCACGCGACACCAGTTGATGGAGTTCACACTTGAAAGTTGCAGCCGTTTTTTTAAACCCGTATCGGCAAACATTTTTGTAATCACCAAATCAAGGTCATCTCCGCCGTTGGGACAGCCGTCCACCTTGACGGCATGAACGTTGGGCGCCTCAAGGGTTGTCATCTGGCGCTCTTGTTCTTCTGAAATCATCCCGCGCGGATAGAGGACCCAGCAGTCGATGGTTTGCTTGCCCGCAGACGCATGTGCCGCCGCAGGGCCGGTATCTCCGGTGGTGGCCACCAAAAGCGATACTCGCGAGCCTTTCTTTTGGAGGAAAAAATCGACGCAGTTGACCAGAAACCCCATGGCCATATCTTTAAAAGATAGGGTCGGCCCGTGGAACAGCTCCATGACATGCAGCCCGCGCCGGGTACCCAGCGGCACCACCGGAACGACTTGTGGATGCTCAAACGTCTTGAAGCTGTTGTGCAGCAGCAGTTTCAACTCATCGGCTGAAATTATCGATCTATCGATAAACAGAGACAGAATCTCAAACGCCAGATCCTCAAAATTTAAGCCGGACCATTGCTGCAGTTTCTCCGGAGCAACCCGGGGGATGGCCTCCGGTACGAACAGCCCTCCGTCCGCCGCGTAACCTTGCAACACGGCCGTTTCAAAATCTACGGGGGCAACACCGCCTTTTGTGCTTAAAAAACGTAACATAAGATATGACGAATCCTTCCTTAAAATTTAGCGTATAAGACGCTTCTCGTCAACGCCTCAAATGTCTCTGCTTATCAATGCTAAAGGATCTGCTCTAGAAAAAGTTTCGTTCGGTCGAAGCGCGGATTCTGGAAAAACTCTTCCGGCGGATTCGACTCGACAATCTCACCGAAATCCATAAAAACGATGCTGTCGGCGACAGACCGCGCGAAACCCATTTCGTGGGTAATGACGATCATTGTCATACCTTCATTGGCAAGCTCGGTCATCACATCAAGAACCTCGCTGATCATTTCCGGATCCAAGGCAGATGTTGGTTCGTCGAAGAGCATTACTTCAGGGTTCATACAAAGAGCGCGGGCTATGGCAACGCGTTGCTGCTGTCCGCCGGAAAGCTGGCTCGGCCACTTGTCCGCCTGCTCGGGGATATGGACGCGTTCCAAAAAACGCATAGCGATTTCCCGTGCTTCTGACTTTTTGATCTTTCGCACCAGCTTGAGTGCCAGCATCAGATTGTTGATTGCCGTCAAATGCGGGAATAAGTTGAAACTTTGGAAGACCATCCCGACTTCGCGGCGAACGGCGTCAATGTCTTTAACCGCGCTTGTCAGTTCGCTACCATCAACAAATATTCTTCCACTGTCGTGTTCCTCAAGTCGGTTGATACAGCGGATCATGGTCGATTTACCGGACCCTGAAGGCCCGCACACCACAACCCTTTCGCCTTTTTTCACCTGGAGGTTGATGTTCCGCAACGCCTGGAAGTCGCCGAAAAATTTGCATACATCTTCCAGTATGATAATTGATTTTGGGTCGCTTTCATTCATATCACGCCTCACTGTTTTATATAGCGGCTCATACGCCTCTCGAACAAGCCGAAGCCACGTTGAAGAAACCATGTCATCACCAGGTAAATAATCGCAGCCGCGATAAAAATCTCATATGGTGCAAACGTCTCGGCGACAATGGTACGTGCCGCACCGGTCATGTCGAGCAAGGTGATCGTACTGGCCAACGAAGTTGCCTTGAGCATACTGATGAAGTCGTTGCTATAGGCGGGTATGGCGAGCCTAACAGCGATGGGCGTTGTGACGAAAATGAATCGGTGAATCGTCGATAGGCCAAGTGCCTTGCCCGCTTCATGCAGTCCTTTATCGACACCGAGGTAACCACCGCGAAGGATTTCCGAAACATAGGCGCCGGAATTCAGAGTAAGCGCGAGAATCGCGCAGCCGAACGGCTCTCTGAGGATCGGCCAGAACACGCTGTTGCGAATGGCCTCGAACTGGGGGAGGCCATGGTAGATGACAAATATTTGAACCAGGATCGGCGTGCCACGAAAGAGGTAGATGTAGACAAAGGTCGGAAAAGAGAGGTACCACCGGCCACTGATGCGCATCAGAAGAACAATGATGCCAAGGACCAGGCCCAGAAAGGATGATAGGAACAAAAGTTGGAGGGTCACCCCAATGCCTGCCAGCATCTTGGGGATGCTGTTGAAGATAAGGTAAATGTCAAATGTCATCGAGCACCCGCCAGATGCCGATTTGCGTGTTTCTCCAGGGCCATCATCACGAGTGTAATTACGCTCGTAATGCAGAGGTAGATTACGGCCACGATCATGTACATCGTAAACGGTTTGAGGGTCACGGCTGTCGCCATTTCGGCTACGAAAAGGATTTCTTCAAGTCCGATGACGGAAATCAAGGCCGTATCCTTCATGAGTGAAAGCATGTGATTGCCAACGCTCGGCAGGGCCAGGCGCCACATTTGGGGTACCCGAACATAGAAGAATGTATGCAGATTCGAGAGGCCGAGGGCTCGGGCCGCCTCGACAATCCCCGGATCAACGCCAAGAAAAGCCCCTCGAAAGGTCTCTGTCGCGTAGGAGCCCACAATCAAAGCGATGGCAAAGGCGCCGGCCCAGAAAGGAGCGATATCGATAAACTGGGTTTGGGGATAAAAGGCACGCCCGATGCTGGTCAGCGTGATCGCCGACCCAAAATAAAAAATCAGTATAACAAGAAGTTCCGGCACTCCGCGGAAGACAATCGTATAGGCGCCGGCTATTTTATTTGCGATGCGGCTTTTCGATAGCTTGGCGGCAGCTCCGATCAATCCGAAGGCCATGGCCATTAGCAGGGATACAGCAAAAATCCTGAGCACAACCATTGCACCCCAGAAATAGTCGTCGGCCCACCCGATTAGATCTGACACAACAGCTTCCTCCCATTAGACCGATGCCCATGCTTGGGAAGGTCTAAATAACCAACCACAGGAATATTTTATGAATTTAGAGGGACACCGATTTTGAATACGGTGAAGAAATCACGGTGGCGTTAACCGCCGCCAACGCCACCGCGCAACTTGCGGTTTCTTATTGGACACCCTGCCAATTCTCATTGTGGATAGCGAACGGGAAGTATTTCAGGGCGTATTTTTCCAGTGAGCCGTTCTTAATTAACGTCGCTAGAGCGCTATTGATACGATTGAGGAGATCCTCTCTGCCCTTGGCTATGCCAATCCCGACACCGATTCCGAAAATTTTTTGGTCGTCAAGCTGCGGGCTTACGAATCCAAACTCCTTACCCGCGTCCTGGCTGAGGAATTTGAGAAAGGCCTTCATGGGATTGGTCATGATGACATCCGTGCGGCCGTTTTGGAGATCGAGATACATGGCTTCGTTGGTATCATACAGCAGCACTGTGGCATTCGGTACTTTCGCCTCAATCCAGTTGGAGTAGGTCGTTGCGCGTTCCAGACCCACCTTGACGCCTTTGAAATTGGCCGCATTGACCGAACCGTCAGCATTAAAAAGATTAAGGTTAGCACTGTCTTTACCGACAAACCGACCCACCGAAATTCGATAAGGGATGGAGAAATCCATTTTTTTCTTGCGTTTGTCGGTAATCGACATGGATGCGACGACCAAATCGAACTTATTGGCAAGAAGGGCCGGGATCATACCGCTCCACTTCTGGCAAACGAACTCGACCTCAGCGCCGATTATGCCAAGGACACCCTTGGCAACGTCAACATCGTAGCCGGTGAGTACACCATCCGCCGTGCGGTAGTTAAACGGGAAATATGTACATTCGCATCCCACTCTAAGCTTCTCTGCCGCCGAGGCATAGCCTCCGAACATGAATATCAAAGCACCGACTAATAAAAGTAAAAGCAACATTTTTTTCATGACGTGTCCTCCTTTTTTAGAAGTTTATGTTTCATCGCCAGCACACGCGCCATGGTGCAACGCTGCTGGTGATTACCCTTGATAATTGGCGGGGTCCGGTTGCGGTTTTTACACCCCAATGATCGGCTATCTGATTAACGTAGCGCCTCATAAACCGCTTTGGCGATTTGAGCGTCCTGGACTGCTACGCCGGTTAAATCTGCGACGGTTGTCTGGTCAGCGGAGGTTCTCTGAAGTTCTTTATCGATAATGACATTGCCCAATTCAAAGATGTCCTTTTTGTTCAGTAATCCGGCTTCTAAGGCCTTATGGATCTCCCCTCGCAACAGGCATTGTTCGATACTGTCAGCAACAACGATATCGGCCGTCTGCAAGATTTTTGGGTCTAATTCCTGTTTTTCGAGGGTATCGGAGCCCATGGCGGTGATGTGGGTTCCTTTCCGGATTTGACCTGCATGTAATAGCGGGTTTTTTGCCGGGGTTGCTGTCACAATCATGTTGCAACTTTCTGCAACTTCCTTGGCATTCTGAGTGGTTTGAACAGCATACCCGATCTCTTGCATATCTCTTTGGTAGGCGTCTAATCCGCTCCTGTTACGGCCCCATACGATGATATCCTTGCAATCGGTAACCGATTTTAGGTATTCGACCTGCATTCTTGCTTGGACACCTGTCCCAAAAACGCCGATTCGATAAATATCCTTGGGCGCCAGATATTTTGCACAAATTTCACCCGCCACCGCTGTCCTCACGTCGGTGAGAAATCCTTCATCCAACAGGATGCTGGCCGGCAGACCGGTTTTTTGGGAAAACAGCAGCATCAGTCCAGAATTTGAAGACAGATTGATTTTAGGGTTGTCATAAAAACCGGAGGCAATTTTGATGACATAGTAGTCATCACCCTTGATGTACCCATACTTGATATGGGTATCGCCTGGCGGATCCTCGAAGCTCAACTCGCCCACCGGCGGGACCACCACCTGTCCCCGGGAATAGGCGATAAATCCCTCTTCCAGATCCTTGACAATATCAAGCGTGGGAAGAACTTTCTTAATCTGATCTAAATTAAATATATGTGTCACTTCCCACCTCCGGTTTTTCAAGGTTCGGCATCTTTTTTGAACCTACACTATCTAAGGCTGGCCTAGTTGTATCATTACGTTTTCTTTCCGAATTTCCTTTAGATTTTTATAAACCGTGGCGCGGGAAATACCTAAAGCGTGAGCGACCTGTTGCACCGATTTTCGTGCGTAAAACAGCCCCTTTTCATCTAATTTTTCAGCAGCGCTATCCGTCCCTTAATATCGAGCATATCCAATGTTTTGTCCGTTTCGAGAAGATAGGATCGGATCTCCAATTTGATTAAGTCACGCCAATCTTTCCGAAATAAGGCCTCTGGTATAGCGTCGATATCGGGAGATCGAACAAACTTATGCAAGATCTCCAAAGCCGATTCTAAAACCGAAAAATCAAGATTAATACACAGAATGCCAATCGGATTACCGTCCTCATTTCGAAGAACCGCGGTAATGGATCGTATGGGCTGGCCCTTGTAGTCTGCCTTTTCGTATGGCCCAAGCACATCTTTTTTTAAGCTGGGTTCTTTAGGGTCTAGACCTAAATATGATACATCTCCAACCGCCCTTCCTGAAAATGGATTCGCTATATAGGCGATTGTGTCATCTATAATATCGTGGAGAACGACTTCAGCATGCGGATGAAAGAGCTTAACAATAGCGTCGGCAACCGGTTTAAATTGGGATAATCGATTAGCCATAAGGTCGAAAAATAAACATTTTGTCTAAATAAGACATTTTGTGCTCCCGTTGACAATACCTAACTGCACCTGAAGTCGTTGTCAAGAACAAAAAATCAAATATCAAAATATCATAAAAACGGAAGACAAAAAATGAAATATAGGGATTGGAGAGTTCTTTCTTTGATTTCCGAGGAATGTATTTGGCATTGCTCGCGAATTGCCAAACAGGAATAGTGCACTTTCATAGACATAGTGCTGCGACAACTGAAATTAGCAAACACGTGATCAACCTCAATATCTGCGGTCTGGAAAGGTTCTGGAAATTTATGTTTTGATGAACATTGCATTCGCTATTCCTCGGAAATTAACGGCCCGGAATAATGCATTTTTTAGACACCATTCCTATCGTTGGTATCAAGATTAAATGTTCTATTTATTCGTCCAAACGGATACGATTATCCCGTGTTTTGCAGGAGAACAAATGCTGGGGATATGTTTTGGAAATCTCGTGTCTTGGGACACAGCTGATTGTGGGGATTAGTTGAAGCTATATGGAATATTGATATCGCTGAAAGGTGATGTTTAAATTATTCACCGATTTTCGCGCTAGTTTTAACCGTCATATTGACATAAGATTTTCAGCCAAAAATTCATCTGAATTTTAGATTAAGATTTACAGAATCAAGCCAAGAAATTGACTTTGGCAACCTATGCCATGGAACAGCTCTTAGCAATGGGTTATGTGCTATGCGTGGATATGTGACGGTAAGATCTCCGTTTTTAACAGTTATATTCGCCTTGCCTTTGACGAAATGGCGGAAGATCTTTGGAGCATCACAATCCTGAAAACCACGCAGCTTTTGGGCTAGCATAAGGAACACTTCAGATATTGATTCGACGTTCTTTATTTAATCTCTTCTTGACATTTACATCGTAGTGTTGTATTGAATAAATGGATTTGATGTTCAATGCTTTCATCAAGTCCTCCTTGAAGCCTCTGGTCCGCTGGCCAGGGGCTTCTCTTTTGAAGTATACAAGTGTATACAAAAACAGGCCCTTTCTATATCAAACACCACACTCACCGGCTCGATAACAACCCTTGCAAGCAGGGAGTTCTGGAAATATCTGGTGCGCTCCATTAACTATCGGCGATTTTTAAGGCAATTTTTTTAGCAACCTTGATAGCATTGACCAGCCCTTCCCTGCCTCATCGACGATTTTTTCATTTTCGTTATCATCCTCAACAATTATGACCCTACCTTTCATATTTCATCGCCTCTGGTTTATTTTGAATCACGCTCCGTGCTTTTTAATTTGACACGGAGCGTGTTAAATCTATTCCTATTTTATTTTCGACACTACAATTAGGATTTTGAAATGATGTGAATGGCTTTTAAGGGAGGCAATTAGAGATTGTTTTTCAAATTCTGGATTTGAGAAACCTCAAGAAAAATCATTTATAGGCGGGTAAAATAATCTCGACAAATTGCGATTTTAGTTCTTCTGTGCTATTCATTTGCGCGTGGAATACCATTAGCAATGTACATTGAAATTCGATCTTTCTGAGCGAGCACTTGGGCAAGCATTCTGCCCCCGGATTTCAAATATCCGAAAACCCATCCTCGCTGCCCATGGCCCACCCGTCAATATTATTCCTGTAGATGACATCGCCTTCTCCTTTGATGTAGTAAGAGAAAACGATTATACAATAATTTAAAAGACCAAACTGAAAATAGCAAATGACTTGAATTGGAGGGTGAATTAAAAGAATCCAATCTCTAAAACATACTTTTTCTAATTCTCGTCCAGGACCGCTTGAAGTACCTCACACTTACTGCAGATTTTAATCTTTTCACGCCAGCTTCTCTGATCTTCGCCTGCACAGATTGTCCCGTTGATAAACCAGCAAAATTTTCCGGCATGATACTCCCAGGCCGGACATTTCTTTTTTTGATCTGTGGAGCATTTTTTTATCACCCAGCAGTTCCTTGTCCTAGTTTTATCCCTGTTTGTACGAGAGATCAGAAAATAAATCTGTCTTTCCACGGCAACGGGGACTGACCGCCATCCTTGCTCATAACTGTGGATTGCCTTTATGGATGTTCCGAGCAGTTGAGCAATCTGTTTCTGTGTTTTGTCCAATCTCTTCCGGAAATGTTTAAATTCCTGTTTGTCCATCATGACCTCCCACCGCAATTTAAGTCTTTTTTATCATGAAGATACCATAAAAGGTAAAAGTGCCACGACGAGATATTGCCGGATCGAGAATTTCTTCAGACTTACTTAGAATATGGAAGACAGCAATAATTGTGCCATTGCATATTGTTTCATGTTACAAAATATAACTTGACAACTAAAACTATACTATCCTGATATTATTGTAAATATAATCAAATTAATCCCGGGATCGGGAACAATTGATGACCGGTGGACGCTATGTATGGGCGGCCAAATAAGACCGGGAGGTGGTTAAATGACCACCGGAGTCGGTGATATTACCATTCGCTTCATTTGCATGCCTTTGCAAGCGCGCCTTGATGCCTCCGGTGTGATTCATGGAATCTGCTTTGTCATATTTTATGAAGCGTTATTAGCGAAATGGAGCGAAAAAAAATGAGGCTGTGTGAAGGTTATCGCCCAAGCTCTTAAAATAGAAGATTCGGATGTGATTCGGAAAATACTCAAACACCTGAATTTTTGAGACTTCCGTTTTATGATATTTTGACATTTGAATACAAATTCAATAGAATGCACATTGCCATTACAATGTTGCAGATTTCTTGATGCACCGCACTTGTGTAACTTTGGGCAGTGTGCACTTTTTATCTTCAGATTATTTTGATATTCAGTTGCAAATTCGGTACCCTGTACATTGCCACACAAAGGTAAGAAAAGAAGTAAATATGATGTCAAACGATTAAGACGGCAAGGATTCACAAATCAGACTGCCGCAGGATGACGGAATAAAAGACACTTATATTATGATGAAGCATGCGGTGTTAATCAATAATTCTTATGTTGAAAATCTATCGGTTAGATATTTAAGCGCCTATCTGAAGCACAAAGGATTCAGGATATCGATTATTCATTATGAAGGGCGGAAAGACGATGTTTTTAACCTGTTACCTGAGGAAAGCCTGAAACTCTTATCGGAATACTGCCATGATTGCGATCTTGTGGGTATTTCATTACTGACAACGCATCAGTTGAAACGGTCTATTCAGATCAACAATTATTTAAAAGGAAAAATAAAAGCAAAAATTATCTGGGGGGGTGTTCCGGTAATATGCGATCCTCATTTCTATCTGCAATACGCAGATTACATATGCGTCGGCGAGGGAGAAACGGTTATGGCGGATTTCTTAAGCGGAAAAGAGCCCGCCGATATCAAAGGGTTAGGCTATAAATCAAAAGACGGAAAATTCATTATCAATTCAATTCCAAATTTTCTCGACTTAAACAAAATACCGATTCCGTTTTTGGACATGGAAAATGGCTTCATTTTGCGAGGCCGAAAAATGATCCCGCTCAAAAATGAACTGGCGCCTTCGCTCTCATCCTATAGTATTTTTTCTGTGCGAGGGTGCCCCTATAGCTGCTCTTATTGTTTAAACAGCAAATTAAAAAGAGTGTTTTCCAATAAGGGATCATTTATCCGATTGATTGAGATCTCAAGGGTCATTAAAGAGCTTGAGTGGGCAAAGGAGAATTTTGTCAACTTAAAACAGGTTATTTTTGATGACGATGATTTTTTTATCAGACCGGAGAATGAATTGGAAAATTTACTCAATGCCTACACTGAAAGAATAGATTTACCTGTTTATTACATCCAGACAAACATCAGACATATTACGGATTCAAAGGTACGATTGATTACTGAAAGCGGAATCGAGCTGAAATGGTTGAAGATTGGTCTTCAATCCGCCAGTGAACGAATTAATAAAGATGTTTTTAACCGTAATTTTGATAAAAATATTTTTTTTAATGGACTGAAAATGCTGGCATCAAGAGGTGTCCGTGTCATGCTGGATGTCATTTCGGATAATCCGTATGAAACGTTTTCTGATAAGTATGAATCATTGTTGTTTTATCATGGCCTGATCAAAGAAATCCGGAATTCATCAACAAGAGACATCCCCATTAAAATCTATGATCATAAATTAATGTTCTACCCTGGGGCTAATTTGTATGCAAAGGCTGAGAAAGATGGTGTGATAGGGAATGATTACGTCAGCCATATTTTATCAAAGCGAAATACATTACGGAAGCAAAAAGAAGATATTGACAATGACGCTTTTATTGTCGCCTTATTTAATAAAGCGATTCGAAAAGGTCGCATACCGCTGATCGCATATGGTCTTTTGAAAATTCTGCGTGTAAAACTGATATTTAGTTTAATGATTCGATTAAATATTTGGAAAAATTATTCTGCTTTTTCCAAAACAAGGACTGTTGAAAGGTTTTTAAAAAGTATCCGTGTTTAACGGATGAAGGCGATTTACGGGGTTACCTTCAGCCTGTCACCGGGCCGGATAATGGTCGAGGCGTTGATACGGTTTAAGCGGGTCAGCTCTTTCACGGTAAGGCCATATTTGCGGCTGATCTTGTACAGCGTTTCCCCTGAACGCACGATATGATATCGTGAAGCTGTTTTAACGGTTTTTTTTGTTTTAGGTGGTCGAACAACCTCTGTTTTTTTCATTTCTGCCGGGCCTTTTGTTGAGATGCCCGATGCCTTTCTTTGAAACTCCCGCTTCAGGTTGGCCTCATAAAAAAGTGTGTATGCAATAAAATACTTATTGATATTGGAGACATAATCAACTGTTTCCCGTCCGATCTCTTTGGCGGCAATTTTCTCAACATTGTAAAACCATTTGTTGGGATCCAAACCGCTTTTGGCAGCTTTTTTTCTAAGCCGATTGATCCTGGCCGGTCCGGCGTTATAGGCGGCCCAAGCAAAATCGACCCTGGCAGCGGGATCGATTTCCGGTTCGTTAAAATAACGATCACGGAGAAAATCTAAATATTTCACACCGGCATGGATGTTGTTTTCTATCAATTGAATGTTTTTAATATTAACAGATTTATCGGCGGCAGTGCTGGGTAAAATCTGCATGATGCCGATGGCACCGACAGGGCTTTTTTTCCCATGATTGAGCCCGGATTCCTGATAAGCCTGCGCTGCGATAGCCAACCAGTTAAAACCGTATCTGTCCGCATACACTTCGAACAGTTTTACAATTTTTTCCAGCTTTCGGCGTTCACTTTCAGTGGTGGGATTCTTAATCCATTTTGACTTCGCATAGTACCGTTTGAACAAAATATTACCCAACAGGGACCCTTTTTTGTTCTTTTTTATAAAAGTATTCACATCGTCAAGCAGTTCCGGATTGTTTTTACGAACGGCCCAGGCGATGCTGCCACCGGAGTTGATTTTTAAATCCTTCCGCACCTGGAGATTCGGTAACACCTGTGTCCATGCCTCTGCTATATGATGATCGGCGACGGTTATCTTGAGCACACCCGCGTTTACCATTTCCAGGATATCTTCCGTGGCCAGATTTTGATCACCTTCCCTGATATTTATCGGTTTTATGCCCTTGTCGGCAAATTTAACATTCAGTTGTTCGAGGTGTTCCACATAACTGCTTCCCGGACGAACATAGACCATCTTGCCGGAAAGATCGCCCAGGGTATCGACATCCTTGACGGCCCTGTTCATCACGACAACCTCATGGACATTTGGTATGTACGGATTGGTGAACGTAACACGTTTTTTGCGTTCGGGCGTGATCGTCAATCCAGCGGCAACCATATCTCCCTTCCCAGCGACCAGGGCGGGCAGCAACTGATCAAAAGGCTTTTGGATAAACACCATTTTGATATGGTCTGTTTTTTTTCTGATGTTTTTATTGAGGTACTTTTCATAGGCATGCAGCAGCTCGTATTCAAATCCCCTGGCCTGGCCGCTATCGAAAAAAAAGTTGGTTTTGCTAAAAGTGACAAGGACACGGATTAGTCTTCGTTTCTTTATCTGTTTCAGATCACCAAAGAGCGGCTTTTCAATACGCTCAATCAATATCTTTTCATAACCCGGCTTTTCGGTATTGGTTGTTTGCCCATGCCCGTCTGAGGTTTGAAGCCAAAATAGAACGCCAAAAACCATCAGGATCGACCGAAATGGTAAATAAAGGTTAACTATTTTCATAATCTTATTGAAACGTTCTGATCAGTTTGCCGGGTTGCTTAATCTATAAAGTACAATGTTATCTAAACCAGTTTAGAATCTAGTTTGATTCAAGCTTACCTCAAATGCAAGAAAAAATTTGAGTTAAAACATTGTAAAATGGGACAGATTACAATTTCTTCTAATTGACAACTCATAAACAATTTTCTCAAGTTTCGCACCTGATATTTTAAGGAAAGTCGCATCAGGCATAGGGTAAAAACGAATTTGAAATTCAGGTTGACAAAGATACTGTTTATGTTGAATGCTTTATATCCCTTCTCGGTAGAAAGTTGCCGAAATTTAGACAATCGATAAAAGATATTGATATTTAGATCAATTTTTGAAACAAAGAATTATATTTGTTGTTAACGGCGTACCGTGTACCGATAAAAGCTTAGGTAGTGTCCATCCATAAATGGCCCTTTTTGCCCTGTTCGGCGTTCTCCGCGGGTTTTTGGTTGCGGCGTACAGCACGTACGCCTCACCACAAACCCTTGTGCGGCCTTGATCAGGACAAAAATTGCTCATTTCTGAATTGGACACCTCTATTATATATCTTAACGTCGTGGATGGGCAATAGGTAGTTTTGATAGATCATGGCTGGAATCAGACCGTTTCGGGCTTGGCGGTATAACAGAGCGCTCCTAGAACATATCGGAGAACTGACCTCTCCGCTGTTTGATGTGACCGCCGAAAAGGAGCGAGAGGAGCTTTACCGCAATCCGCTGAACAGCATCCATATTTCTGTCCCCAGGGGGGATAAATCGGCCCAAAACGCAGCCAAGACTTTAAAAAGATGGCGGCTGAAGAAATATATTGTCAAGGATGATAAACCCGGCATCTACGTATATTATCAATATTTTAAACTGCCGTCTGATCCACGAAAATATTGCCGTAAAGGATTTATCTGCACAATCAGGGTCTATGATTGGAAAGAAAACGTTATCCTGAAACACGAAAATATCATGCCGGAGGCTGTCAACATCCAGCACGGCCTGATTGCCGAAACCCGGCTCAATGCCACTCCAACCCACGGTTTATATACCGATGCGTTCTTTGCACTGGAGCCCGATATGGATGAATGCATCAGCCATCCGATCTGCGAAGCCGAGGATTCTCAGGGTGTAAGGGATGTATTGGGAGTCATTAACGATGAGTCCATAATTGCTCGGTTTGTTGAAACGCTTAAAGACAAGCAAGTCATCCTGGCAGACGGTCATCATCGCTATGCCGGCTCCCTGGCTTATATGCAGCAGAAGATAACCAAAAATCCCGCCCACACCGGGCAAGAAGGTTATAATTATCATCTCATATGGCTGACCAACACCGAAGAAGACGACCTCAGAATTCATCCCACGCATCGATTGATTAAAAAGCTGGATAATTTTGATGAAGCTGCCACAGTGAAAAAATTTGAAAAACATTTTCGAATCAAACCGATGGCTGATGCAAGTAAGATCAAAGATGTCATTATCGGCAAGAAATGGACCTTCGGCATCCTTTTTAAAGAAAATGCCTATGTCGTTCAGCTCAAGCCAGAAGTCTTTAAAACGATGAAGTGGGATTTTCCGGATGAAATTAAAAAGTTGGATTTAACAGTGGCCCACTATTTTATTATCCAGGAAATCCTGAGAATTCCGGGAAAGATGCAAAACATATCATCCTGCATTGAATACGAGAGAGATTTTACAGATTGCGTTACCAAGGTCATCAGAGAAAAAGCTCAGATGGCCATCATTACCAATGAGGTTTCCATTGAAGATGTGAAACGCGTAAGTACCTGCGGCTGTACGATGCCCAAAAAATCCACCTTCTTTTATCCGAAGGTTATTTGCGGGTTCCTCTATTGCTCCCTCTAAATGTGTTTAAAATCATACATAGTGCCCATCCACGACTTTAAAATAAATAGTAGAGGTGTCCCATCAAAATCCAGATAGAGAGAACTCTTTTCATCAAAATAATCAGAATGTTAGAGAAAGTGGAGAAAGTGAAAACCAAAATTTCTAAGAGATGGCGGCCCTCGGCATCATACATATATTTTTTCTTATAATTTCAGTAAGTTATTTTAATTGTTTTGAAAATATGTGATTATATGCGATTCTCGTACAAGATTTTTTACAACTTTTTCGCCCAAAAGCGTCGCATCTAAGGCATCTCTCCCCTCCCCCGGAATCCAGCGACAATAGAAGATCACGAATCTTTCGAGTCTTAAGGTCGAATTCAAAAAATTGTTAAACCTTTTGGACAATCCCCCTTGCATTTAGAAAAAAGAGGATTATATTACTATTAGATTGTTACCTTAAAAGTAATATGGTAATTAGTAATATAAACTTATTGACATACCAGATGCTTAAAAGCGGATGTCAACACTTTAAAAAGGAGGAAAACAACATGAACAGCAAAGTTATCGGAATCGATCTCGGCACCACAAATTCGTGTGTTGCCGTCATGGAAGGTGACGAACCCCGGGTGATTCTCAACGCCGAAGGCGGGCGGACCACCCCGTCCATCGTTGCCATTTCCAAAAACAACGAACGCCTGGCGGGTCAGATTGCCAAACGGCAGGCGGTGACCAATCCGGAGAACACCGTTTTTGGCGTCAAACGGCTCATCGGGCGAAAATTCAAATCAAAAGAAGTTCAGGAGGATGTTCCGCGTCTTCCGTTTAAGATCGAAGAGGCCTCAAACGGCGACATTCACATATCTATGAAGGGGAAAAAATACAGTCCCGCTGAAATTTCGTCGTTTATCCTGGCAAATGTTAAAAAGGCGGCTGAGGCATACCTGGGTAGGCCGGTTACCGACGCGGTGATTACCGTACCCGCCTATTTTGACGACAGCCAGCGGCAGGCCACAAAAGATGCCGGGAAAATCGCCGGTTTGAATGTGCTGCGGATCATCAACGAGCCCACCGCCGCATCGCTGGCATATGGTCTTGACAAGAAAGATGAAAAAACAATTGTTGTATTCGATCTTGGCGGCGGGACCTTTGACATCTCCATCCTTGACATCGGAGAGGGTGTGTTCGAGGTGAAAGCCACCAACGGCGACACCCATTTGGGAGGCGAAGATTTCGATCTGCGAATTATCGACTACCTGGCCGGTGAATTCAAAAAGGAATACGGTATTGATTTACAGAACGATGCCATGGCGTTGCAGCGCCTCAAAGAAGCTGCGGAGAAGGCCAAAGTGGAGCTCTCCTCATCCATGGAAACCGATGTGAATCTGCCGTTCATCACGGCTGATGCCGGTGGTCCGAAGCATCTCAACATCCGGATCACCCGTGCCAAACTGGAAGGGATGATCGATGATCTGATTGACAAACTGGAGAAACCGTGCCGGGTCGCGATGACAGACGCCGGTCTGAAACCGGCTGATATCAACGAAGTGATCCTGGTGGGCGGCATGACACGAATGCCTGCGGTGCAGAAGCGGGTCAAAAAGATCTTTGGTAAGGAGCCGCACAAGGGTGTCAATCCGGACGAAGTGGTGGCAATGGGTGCCGCTGTTCAAGGAGCCATTTTGAAAGGCGACCAGAAGGATGTATTGCTTTTGGACGTGACCCCGCTTTCCCTTGGGATAGAGACCTTGGGCGGTGTGATGACCAAACTGATCGAAAAAAATACAACCATTCCGGCACGAAAGAGCGAGACCTTTTCCACCGCCGCGGACAACCAACCTGCGGTGACCGTGCATGTGCTTCAGGGCGAACGGGAGATGGTGCAGAACAACAAGACCCTCGGCCGGTTCGAGCTTGTGGGTATCCCACCGGCGCCCCGCGGAACACCCCAGATTGAAGTGACCTTTGATATCGACGCTAACGGCATCGTCAAAGTCTCTGCCAAGGATCTGGCAACCGGCAAGGAGCAGTCCATTCAGATTACGGCTTCCAGCGGGTTGTCGCAGCAAGAGATCGACCGCTTGATCAACGACGCCAAGATGAATGAACAGGATGACAAAAAGCGAAGAGAATTGGTGGATGCCCGAAACTCGGCGGATGCGCTCATCTATGCTACCGAAAAAACACTCGGCGAGATGGGAGAGAAGGTGGACGGCGGTCTTCTTGGAGAGGTCGAAGCCGCTGTGAACGACCTCAAGCAATCGTTAAAGGGTGACGATACGGAGACCATCAAAAGACTTACCGAAAATCTCACACGCGCCTCTCATCAAATGGCGGCCGGCATGTACCGGCAGGGCGCAACAGCTGATGATTATGCCGGATCAGCACAAACGCATCACCAACACACCAGTGGTGCTTCCGTGGCGCCGGACGACAATGTGGTTGACGCCGAATATGAGGAGGTCGCTTAAAAGACATCCTCTGACTCCTAATCAAAACCCTGTGCACCACCCCCAAAACAGGGTAAAATCGGAAAAAGCCCCTTCAAAGTGAGGGGCTTTTTTCAATCGATGGGAAAATAAACCGGACATTTTATAATCCGGTTGTCTTCTTAAGAATGCCTCATTGAACTATCTGTCACACTGGGGATTGATTGACAATGTAGATGCCGAGCGCAACCAAAACAGCACCGATTCCCAGTCCTAGGGTTAACGGTTCTGCAAGTAGTAAATAGCTCAGTATAATCCCCCAAAGAGGCGTCGTAAAGAATAGTACCGACATCCGGCTGGGAAGGTAATGTTTCAGGACCAAGGTCCATCCGACAAAGCAGAATCCGCCTACCACAATGCCCTGATACAGTATGGCAAACAGTGCAGGATAGGAAAACCCGAAGCCGGCCCTCCCTTCGAAAACCATGCTGAGACCAAAAAAAATGGGAATCCCGACGATCATCTGCGAGGCCAGTAGCCGGTATGGATCGATGTGCTGCACGAGACGTTTTGTCAGGACAATCAAAAGTGCGAGTTGCAAACCGCTGCTGAGGATGAGGAGATCCCCGATCAGGTAACCCCTGAAGCCGCCGGAGAGATTGTCTAGAAATACCATCACGATGCCTCCAAAGGCCACGATCAATCCCATGCTCTTCCAGAATCTCAGACGATCTCCAGGGACAAGAAAATGCGCTATGAACGCGATAAATAATGGGTAGGTGTGGATCATAACGGCAGCTCGACCGGCACGCGTCAGGTCGGTGCCCCAGTTGAAGCAGATAATTTGCAGTGTGAAGAGGAGACCTATCAGGAAGAGTGAAAAGCGTTCATGCGGTTTTGGCCAAAGCGATATCCGATTTGCGCACGCCCAGACAATGATGAGCAGAGCGGCCACTGAAAAACGCAGCCCTGCCGAAGCGAGTGGCATAAACTCTTGGAACCCGATCTTAAGAGCAACGGTATTGCCCCCCCATAGCATCGCCAAGAAGAGTACGAATAGGATGACTTTGACGGGAATGGCGTCTTTACTCATATGCACCTGCATAAAGCTTTGACGTGGCGATGTCAACGCAGAATGCACGCGGGCTGCAAATGACCCCATTTGCAGTCAGTAAAGCTTCAGCACGCAAGCGCGCAGATAATCGGAGCATATTAATTGGAAAAGAAATCTCAGCTATGGATCATTCTTGCAAGCCACCTTTTTGTAGGCCGATCTTTCGTGATCATCCCAATCGAACCACTGTTGCCTCACCGACGTTGTTGTATCGATCTGGTACACAAGTGAGGATGATGATTTGGCATTCTTTCCCCGCCTTGGCGAGAACTGCTCCCATCAGTTTAAGCCGCTCCGGGTCTGTATATCCCAAAGCATCATCTAAAATGAGGGAAGCCCCACCGTCCTTGGAGACGGTCATCGCGCATGCCAGACGAGATATCAGAGAGATCTGCTCTTTGGTGCCTCCGCTCAAGGACTCAAACGGAACATTGGAACCATCCATCGCCCGACCGGCAACCGATAGGTCCTCAGTTACCTCAACCTCAAAGGAGTTGTTAAACACCAAGCGTCCGAGCCTCTCAATTTTCTCTTTGAGAGGAGCGACATAGGCACGACGCGCCTTGTCACGTTCCTCTTTCATGGTTACATACAGCATACTGGCCGCTTGAGCCCTCCGGATCATCGCTGCGTTTTCTTGCCTTATGTGATCGAGATGACTCTGGACTGCATGGAGCTTCTCATGCAAACCCTCTTCGCCGAAGACCTTGAGGCGAGTCCGTACTTCTGTATTTTCTTTCTGTGCCGCTTCACGCTTTTTCTCTACCGTTCCCAAAGAACCCTTCGCCGTTTCCGCCAGAGCTTTTACTCGATCGGGTTCCATGTCGCGCAGATCCGTCTCGGCAGACTTTACGTTCTCCTCTTCTGCATGGGCAAGCCTGGTGGATTTCGAATGCTCCGATTCGAGGTCTTCATCGGAGGTGATCTTCCGGGATCGAGCAAGCTCGTCCTCACCACGGTTTAGTTCTTCAGCCTTGAGGTCAAGTTCCACCCTCACTTTCTGGTGTCGTTCCCTCAGTCCGTCGCGCACCTTGCGGGCGAAATCAAGTGCCGCCCGCGCTTCTTCCCACTCCCCGTTGGCCTTTTCCACGAGTGCTTCTGCATTCTGTAGCTCCTTCTTCGCAGACTCCAGGTCTGGAACAAGCTTGGGCTCTTGGACTCGAGTGGTGGGATATGCGGGAACACTTTTCCCCAATCCGATAACCATCCTCTCTATTTGCTCATAAGTCAGGTCGCGAAGATTATCGCTCTCGATCTTTTTCTTGTCTTCAAGACGCCTTTGGGCTTCTCGCCGTTCGTAATGAGCCGTTCCCGCTTCATCCGGATCGCTTACGCCAGCATCTCTACAGGTTGCATCAAGCTTCTGCCGTGCTTCTTCGACCTTCTTTGAGAGATCGGCTGCGCTGGACCCGGCTGTCACCTCCATTTGCAAAGATCCGGGAATTGTCAAGCAGATCCGATCAGACACTGACAGGCTGCGCTCCTCATCCTTTGCAATAGCGATTTGCTCGCCATCAATCTGGAAGTCGAGATCGGTCAGCCCTCGTAGCAGAACATTCGGCGCGCCTGTCTCCAGCTTCGCTTGCTCGGTAATTAGTGCACGTTCAGCCGTCTGTATTGTTCTTAAAGTATCTTTATCTACGTTGTTCTTCGCCAACAATTCATCAGCCAAGGCGGCATCTTCCCGAACTCGGTCAATGCGGTCTTTACGTTCCTTCAGTTGCTCCAGGTGCAGCTTGTTGTTGAAGTAGTCAAAATCCGCTCGGCGGAGATTAAGAAGTGATTCGGCCTCTTTGCGCCCGGCTTCAGCTTTAGTCGCGTCCGATTGGGCCTTCTCCAGATCGTTCTCCGCCTTCTTGACCGATGCGGTTGACGATGCGCTGGAATCGTAAAGTTTTGTGTGCGCCTTTCTGGCTTTGGAGACCGCATCGATGAGGTCTTGGCGCACTTCCTTGTCGCGCTTCGCAGCTACTTGTGATTTTTGTGCCGACTCCGACTTAAGGCCGGCTGTTTCCAGAGCAGTTTCCAACCCCTTGATTTCATCGAGAGACTTCGTGTATTCGGAGACATCTCTCCGGAGATCCTCCTCTTGTTTCTTCAAACGCTCCAGTTCGCGGCCAAGCTCTGCAGCGCGAACGATATCCTTTTCCAGGTCCTGGATCTGTGTTTCCAGTAAAGCAACCTCGATCTCTGTTTCCTCCTGGGTTTTTTGGGCCTCCTGCACTTCCTTTTTTTCACTGCCCCGCTCCGTGAAATAGCGCCCATACTCCTCCCGAACCTTATCAAATAGGCTTTCCTCTCTGGGATCTGCCCGGTGACCACCGGCAGCAATATCGAGCGCAGCCGACAATGATGTCTGCTTTGATAAATCGGCCTGCTGGATCGCTTCACCCTGCTGAATACAGAGTGCTTTCCACATGTCTATGTCAATGGTTTCGCGCAAGATTTCCTCAGCACGTTCATGAGCTTCACGCCCGGTATGGTTTTCCGGTTTGGGACTTCTGATCGTAAGGATGGTCTCCGGTTTCTTATGAAACCTCTTGAAGTATGTAAAAACGTAGGGACCGCTTTCCGCCTCCAGTTCAATCTCCGGGCCTACGTCTCGCGTTACAGGCTTAATGGCTTTGACCTCACTGTGCTTGCTCGAGTCGAGATAATCGAAAAGAAGCCTGATTGCTTCACTGAGGCTGGTTTTTCCGGCTTCATTCGGTCCTTCCACGATGGTTATTCCTTTGGGGCCGAATCTCACCTCGGACTCATCAATTCCCCGGTAATTGGCCAGACGCAGGCGGAGAAGTCTCATCGTTCCCTCCCTGCAAGCCTGACAAGGAGAGCAAGTGCATCGCGTGAAATGGTCGAATCGGGACCTAATTTCTCAACATTGGACCGCAAACGTTCAACAGTACAACTGGCAAAGCCTGAAAAACCGAGATCCATGAAATCGGCGTCCTCCGGAATGACGGTAAGATTGTTCATGCGTGTTTCAACCGCGCCCAGAATCTCCTGAATATGGGAAAGAAATTCTTCAAGATCGCTATGGAGCGACAGCGAGAGTGCGCCGACAAGGCGTAATTTGACAACTGTTCGTTCTTTATCTTCAAGCTTCTCAAACCAGCCGCGAAGCGCTTCGATGTCTTCCTTTGTATTGAGGTCTACCTGTTCACGCTCGATGAACTTCCATCTTCCGACATTCACCTCTTTCGTGGTTACACCCTCTTCGTTGATTGTGGCGACCAGGGCAAAGCCGGGCTTCACTTCGTTGTAGTCCGTTGGTTCGGGAGTGCCGGCGTACCATATACGGCTGCTGTCGCCAACCTCATTGAGAGAGTGTCGATCTCCAAGAGCCAGGTAATGAATCTTGTTCTGTGATATCGCGTTCTCAGCTGCATGAAGGGAAATAAGCGCTGGATCGTCGGGATCTGGAGAGAGCTTGTCCACCATGCCATGAGCGACACAAACACGCAGTGTATCGACAATGGGTTCAAGTTTTCCAATCGTCAAAGCAACCAGATCATGCAGGGGACGTTTCGATGTCCAGGGTATCCCTACAATCTCAACCCCCTCGTCAACACGAATGGGAGTCGTGTCCTCAATCACATGAACGTGAGCGGGTTTCCGCTCCAGGAAGGTCGTACTGCGGTAAACGGATGCCGTGTTAAGCGGGTCATGGTTGCCGGGGAGCAGGTATACGGAAACCGGCACATCCTTCAAAGCCTCGAGGGCACGCGAGACGGTCTTTCGGTCGACCAGATTTGACTCGAATACATCCCCGCAGACCACCATAAACCGGCAATCTTCTTCTTCGGCAATGCGCCCAAGTTCACGGATGGCATCAAATCGGGATTGGGCGAATCTCTCCTGAACCCCTTCAGAGAAAAAGTGCCGGGTCATCCCTAACTGCCAGTCACC
>DRHF01000297.1 GCA_011049715.1 Desulfobacterales bacterium | reverse complement strand
GTAAAATAATTGAAGAAAATATTGATACCCTTGAAGAGCGGCAGGGAAACAAAGCCCTGCTCACCGGTGTTCCTACTGGATTTACCCTTTTTGACAATTTGACTTCCGGGTTACAAAAATCGGATCTGATCATCATTGCCGGCCGCCCAAGCATGGGAAAAACCGCATTGGCCCTCAATATTGCAAGAAATGTTGCAATCGATGCAAATACACCCGTCGCCATATTTTCGCTTGAAATGTCAAAGGAGCAGTTGTCGATGCGTATTCTGTGCGCTGAGGCGCGCATCGACTCCTCACGTTTAAGAAGTGGTTTCTTCAGCCGTGATGACTGGGTGAGTCTAACAGATGCTGCCGAGATTCTTTCTGAAGCGCCTATTCACATCGACGACTCCGCAAACATCTCTGCCTTGGAAATTAGGGCCAAGGCCCGCAGGCTTAAGATGAAAACGGATCTTGGGCTCATCATCATCGACTATCTGCAGCTGATGAAGAGTCCTCATTTTTCCGAACGCAGGGACCTTGAGATTTCGGAAATATCGAGAACTCTAAAAGCACTGGGCAAAGAACTAGAACTGCCGATTATCGCGCTTTCTCAGTTGAACAGAAAGCTGGAAGACCGCAGTGACAAGCGCCCTCAGCTGGCGGATTTAAGGGAGTCGGGCGCCCTTGAACAGGATGCAGACGTGGTTGCTTTCATATATAGGGAAGAGTTGTACAACAGAGATGAAAACAATACCGAACAAGGTAAGGCAGAGTTGATAATCTCAAAACAGCGAAACGGTCCAACAGGCATGGTACCGTTGACATTCATTACCGAATACACGCGTTTTGAAAGTAGAGCAGCGGAAATTTGAACGAACATCTTTGGTATCAAGCTCTATCAAGGTTCCACCAACCTATATGAAGCGGATTTACGGAAATACCCGCGGGCTGAAGGCTAATCAGATCCACCGGTTAGAAAGTCTGTATCGCCGCCACATTCCGACCGAACAACTCATTACTCACCAACTCGCCCGTGACATCAGCCGACTCTCCCACGAGATCCGTCGTCAGGTCGGCCTTCTGATCAACCGCCGGGGGAAAATAACGCACGTTATTGTCGGGGACTACCAACAGATTCTCATCCCTGACATCAGTGAATATCGGACTGCTCCCGGTCGCCTCAGGGGATTAAGGTGCGTACACACCCATTTGACAAATGAGTCGATAACGCAGGATGATCTCACCGATCTTGCTCTTTTGAAACTCGACATCATGGTTGTCATCGGGGTAAAAGATGCACTTCCGTTTAAGGTTTTTGTCAGTCATATACTGCCGAAGCATTCCGGGAGCCAGTTCTACAACCTATTAGAACCCCTTGATCCAAACCGATTGGACATCGGCTGCCTTGAACTCATTCATGCCCTTGAAACCGAGCTTGCTTCTAAAAGATCTACATATGATGCGTTTTCAGGAATAGAAAGAGCAATTCTTGTCAGCGTATCAAAGGATACCCGACATAGGTGGAAAGAGTCACTGGCAGAATTAGAAGAACTGGCCCTATCCTGTGGGATTGATGTGGCCGCAAAATTACTTCAGCAGCGCCTAAAAATCGATCCCAGATTTCTTTTGGGTCCGGGAAAACTTCAGGATCTTTCCATTTCAGCTCTTCACAATGGGGCGACGCTGATCATCTTTGATCAGGAGCTAAATCCGTCTCAGATACGGGCGATCACGGATCGGCTTGACCTGAAGGTGATCGACAGGACCCAATTAATTCTAGATATTTTTGCCCAACGGGCTCAGACAAGGGAAGGAAAACTTCAGGTCGAGCTTGCCCAATTGAAATATCTACTTCCACGTCTTCTTTTAAAAAACACAGCTATGTCCAGGTTAACCGGCGGTATTGGGGGAAGAGGACCGGGGGAGACCAAACTTGAAATAAACCGACGACGGGCACGCGATCGCATCGCGCAATTGGAACAGGCATTAAGCCTTGTCATGAAGCAGCGAAAACAACAAAGGGCAAAGCGGCACAAAAAAGGCCTTCCGGTGATCTCCATCATCGGGTATACCAACGCTGGAAAATCGACCCTTCTTAACACCCTGACAAAAAGCCATGTCTTGGCTGAGAGCCGGCTGTTCGCAACGCTGGACCCCTCCAGCAGAAGACTTAAATTCCCGAAAGACATAGAGGTAATCATTACAGATACGGTTGGATTTATTAAAGATCTTCCCCAGGACCTTCGCGTGGCTTTTCGCGCAACCCTTGAGGAATTGGAACACGCTGAGCTCCTGCTTCATGTAATTGATATCAGCCATCCCCGTTTTCAGGATCAAATTGAATCGGTTGAAACCATCCTGGCGGAATTAAATTTAATCCATCTCCCTTTGGTTCGTGTTTTGAACAAACGGGATATGGTGAAAACGGAACAAGTGAAAAAGCTAGAACAAAGACTTGGAGGAATTGCGGTTTCCGCCAAAGATGAATCAACTTTAGCAGTCCTGATTGAAAAAATGCAGATGAAGCTTCAACCGACACCAGATAAAATGTATTGACATCCGAATGTAAATAAGTATAAAGATCCTCCTTCATGGATTTGGGACAAGTAAAGAGAATTGGCATCGGCGCTGCCTATCACGGTGGAAAAATTCTTCAAGCTCATTTTGGGAAGATACTCAAGATAAGCAAAAAAGGCGCGATCGATCTGGTTACTGAAGCGGATACTGAAACGGAAAAACGAATCATTGCGATCATTCAAAGAAATTTTCCAGATCATTCCATCCTTTCTGAAGAGAGCGGTTTGAGGCGGGATGGGGCAAAATATCAGTGGATCATCGACCCCCTTGACGGTACAACGAACTTTGCGCATAATGTGGGCCTGTTTGCCGTTTCCATTGCCTTTGCTGCGGGTGGGGATGTTTTGGTCGGTGTGGTTCTCAACCCGATAACCGGTGAGCTTTTCACAGCGGTTATCGGGGAAGGCGCTGAGCTAAACGGCAGGCCGATTAAAGTTTCGAATTCGGAAATTGTCCAGGAAAGCTTGCTGGCAACCGGATTCCCCTATGATATTAGGGAGAAGATTCAACCGGTGATGACCCGTTTTTCGAATTGCCTCAAAGCATCACAAGGGGTAAGACGATTGGGTTCTGCGGCCCTCGACCTCTGTTTTGTCGCTTGTGGGCGCTTTGACGGATTTTGGGAACAGAATCTCAACCCGTGGGATACAGCGGCCGGTTTTCGGATTGGAAGTGAAGCCGGCGCGGTCACCACCGATTTTGCAAACAAACCGTTTGCGATCGAAGGGAAGGAAATTTTGGCAACCAACGGGAAAATTCATAAAGAAATGCTGTTCCTACTGAAGCTAAAGGATATTCAATGAAAAAGAAGATGAAAAATCAAGTTTTTTTTAACGACTATTTGGGATGTTTTGATAATTTTTTTATAGAGGATTCAATTTGTAAAAAATTTTGTGTGTTGCGGTTGCGGTGTGCCATTGAGCGGGATCAAAATACCCGCCTCGAAATATTGGAAGAACTGGTATCCGCAACTGATGGGACTATGAAAATACAGTGAAGACACTTACAATCGATTCAGATTTCAAAACCATTTTTAAAAATTTTTCCCGGATTTAAAATTCCATTGGGATCAAACGCCTTTTTAATCTTTTTCATAAGCATCAATTCAACCGGACCGATCTCCTTTGCCATGTAAGGGGTTTTGGTAATACCGATCCCGTGTTCTCCGGAAATTGTTCCTCCCAGTTCAAGTGTATAGTCGAAGAGTGTTTCAAGCGCTGCGTTGGCCTTCTTCAGCGCCCCCTTGTTCTTTTTGTCCAACATGATGTTAAAATGAATGTTCCCATCACCGGCATGTCCAAAACTGACCATCATAAGACCCGTTTCCACCTTCAAGCGGTTTATCATCCGGACCATATCGGGTATTTTACTTCTGGGAACAACGATGTCTTCACTTAATTTATCAGGACCATACTGGAACAGGGCAGGGGAAATTGATTTCCGTGCCTTCCAGAGACGCTCAACTTCCTCTTGAGATCGGGCGACATCAACCCGATTTGCCCCTCGAGATATACAAATCGTTTTCAACTCCTCGATTGTCATGTCGATATCAGGGGGCTTTCCATCTACCTCGATGATGAGTAACGCATCGGCTTCGGTCGGCAACCCGATTTTCAGGTGGTTTTCAACACACCGTATCGAAGCATTATCCATAAATTCTATGGTGCGGGGAATGATGGAACGTCTGATGATTTCGGACACCGTTTCTGCTGCTGTTTCCACTTGGGCGAAAACCGCTGACATGGTCCTTATCGCTTCAGGGAGGGGTAAAAGCCTCAGCGTCATGCGGGTTATGACCCCGAGGGTTCCTTCGGATCCAATTAGGAGCCGGGTAAGATCATACCCCACAACCCCCTTGGTCGTTTGCGTCCCGGTTGTGATAATTTCACCGGTCGGTATGACGGCTTCAACGCCCAAAACATAGTCTCGTGTGACACCATATTTAAGTGCTCGGGGTCCGCCCGCACACTCGGCAAGGTTCCCGCCTAAAGTTGAGAATTCAGAACTCGACGGATCGGGCGGGTAAAAAAGACCCTCTTTTTCTACCGCCCGATGGAAAGACCCGGTTACAAGACCGGGTTCGACATGAGCAATCAAATTGTCTTTGTCAATATGATGAATGCGGCTAAAACGGGTCATTACGAGAACGACACCGCCGTTTACCGCCAGTGAACCTCCGGTCATCCCCGAGCCGCTGCCGCGCGGGATAACAAAGAAGCGATCTTCATTGGCGGTCTTCAGGATGCGGGATACTTCGTTGGTGTTTTGGGGGAATAAAACAGCGTCCGGCATATAGGCGTGCCCGGTCGCATCGTATGCATAACAGACAAGATCTTCTTTTTTTCGGCTACAATGGGTATGGCCGACAATACCCTGAAGTTTCTTAAAAGAGCTGTCTTCGATAGGCATTTTTGATAGTTAGTGTCCACCCATAAATGGCCCTTTTTGCCCTGCTCGGCGTTCTCCGCGAGTTTTCGGTTGCGGCGTACATCACGTACGCCTCACCGCAAACCCTTGTGCGGCCTTGATCAGGACAAAAATTGCTCATTTCTGAATTGGACACCTCTATTATTTATTTTAAAGTCACGGATGGGCACTAGTTAATTTTGACATTTTTTCTTATCAAAAAAAGACTTCACTCCGGTACAACTTCAACCTCAATTACCGGCTCAACATCGGTATAAATGTGGATGGGGATTTTTTGGGTGCCGATATTTTTGATCGGTTCTTTGAGCAAAACCATTCTTTTATCGACTTTAATGTCTTGTTTTTCAAGCGCCTTGATAATATCACGGATCTTGACAGAACCATACAGGCGATCCCCTTCACTAACTTTTGCGGATATTTTGCACGATACACCATTCAACCGTGCGGCCATTTTTTCGGCAAATTCTTTTTCTTTAGCGATCTGTAGTTCAAATTTCTTTTTATTCTGCTCTAGGATTTTACGGTTTTGGGGTGTGGCAAGCACAGCCTTGTTTTGAGGTAAAAGATAGTTACGGGCATATCCGTCTGCGACGGTCACCTCATTCCCGATAATCCCCAGGGAATCAATTGTCTCTTTTAAGATCACTTTCATTTTGATCCTCCACTAAATTTTTATAGCATATATGTATCACATTTGTGGTTTTTATGTTTCGCCATTATTTTTTTTTATACCCAATCTTCGAAAATTCAGCCATGTATCAAAAAATCCAATACCAATGATAAGGAACAATATGATCTGCTGCAGGACAATAAGGGTGTATAAAAAAAGCCTGAGTATTCTGGAAAATTCTTTTTTTTCAAAATAAAACGACACAATGGCAATACCCTCAAAGAAATAGACGATCATCAATATGATCAAACCGTTAAGACCAAACATTTTAAGGGCTTTTGACGGTAGAAGAAGTGTCAGACCGCATCCGATGGCTCCCCACACGAGGAAATCCGGCGCCTTCCATAGGTTAAGAGAACCGAAATCAGAGAAAAAGAGCTTCCGGGCTGTCAACATCGGTTTAGCGATCAGGAGATTCACCCATGCAACGAAGAGGGTAGAACCGATGACCAGCGAGGGGAAAATTCGTACGAGAACGTATTGAATGTTTTCCAAAGAATTTGATATTAAATGGATACTATCTTCTGATACCCCCATGTTTTCGTATATGGCCATCGTTAGTTGGAGGTTTTTTGCTACATAATCAGATATCAGTGCTTGAATGCCGATCCGGGCTATACTACCGTGGAGAAGCAAGCCGAAGGTTCCGGTCAATAATACCGCGGAAACAGCATAACAGATCGTTTTTTCAACTGAAAGATTCATTTCAATCAACTCGCTCAAAACAAAACCGAGGAGCAGTAGTTCACCAAAAAACAGGATGTCGATTGATGCCCGGCCAAGGAT
>DRHF01000296.1 GCA_011049715.1 Desulfobacterales bacterium | reverse complement strand
TTGGGTCAGAGGCACTTCAAGCCAGTGTAACAGGTTCAGGAAATACTATTGTTGGATACAGGGCATATATGTCCGCTGTCTCTGGAAATGATAATACAATAATTGGTCATAGAGCTAATCAAACCGGAACAACGGGTAACACAAATACAATAATTGGTATGTATTCTATGTATGGACTTGCAACAGGGGGTAACAATATTGCGCTGGGTTATCAATCGGGGCGATATATAACTGGCGGTTCAGTTGCAAATCTAACGGGAGATTATAGTATTTTTATCGGAAATAATACTCTAGCAGCCGCAGACGATGATCAAAACGAAATAGTGATTGGCGATAGCGCTCAAGGCCTTGGAAGCAACACGGTTGTGCTCGGAAATGACAGTATTGTTACAACTGCGTTAAAGGGCAACGTCATCCTTGCAGGCGATATAAACACCGTTGGTTGGGCAGATTATGGCGGAACTTCAACGATAGTTGGATGGGCAGCAACTCCTACAAAAAATATTTGGTATAAGAAAATTGGTAATCTTGTATTTGTAAATTATTATATTACTGGAACTAGCAATGTTACAAATGTGACTTTTACACTTCCGTATACAACTAAAAACTCAACTCAAGCAAATATCGCATCTGCTGCTAGAGTAACTGACAATGGTACTCTTTCAGGAACAAGCGGATTGCTTTATTTAACTGCGAATTCAAACACTGCTGCCGTATATACTGGATGGGATGCAGCCGCTTGGACAAATTCAGGTACTAAAACTGTACAAGGACAATTTTGGTATGAAGCTCAGTAAACCTACAGTTAAAGCATTTTAAGGAGGAAAATTATGAAAAAATAATTTATGATAGGAATAATTGTTTTGTCGTTGTCGCTCGCTACAGACTCATCCGCTAAAACGTATAAGGCCAAGACGGGGGACAATGAAGTTTCCAGCAAAGAACAGGTGCAGGTTGAGGAAACGGCAAATGTCGTGGAGAAAACAATCTACACCCTGAGCTATATCAACACCCGAATAGCCGTTTTGCAGGCCCAAATTACAGGGATTCAGGCGGCTATCACGGAGCTTGAAGCTCTAAAAGCAGCGGTTGAGATTGAGGCTGGCGAGGTGGTGCTGAAACCGCCGGATTAATAGAATAATTCAAAAAGAGGAGGTATGACAATGCGGAGAATCTTGAGAGACAACATGCGGATGATGGTGGCCATAGGCGTGTTTTTAGCGATAGTGACCGTGGCAAAGGTGGGATGGGGTCAGGAACCTCCCAAACCACTCACGCCAGAGCAGAAGATCGAGAGCCTGACCAATAGCATCCTAAATCTCAAGCTTGATCTGGCTGCGGAGAAACATGGATACGGCCAGGAGCTAAAGATCGTGGTGGACTTCAAAGCCCATAATATGCTGCTTCAGAAAATCGTTAAGGAGCTCCAAGCGAAATTAAAAGCGGCCAACGCCGAGATTGCACAACTCACTGTGAAACCAAAAGAGGAGAAAAAGGATGAAAAGGCACCTGATAACGGCGCTGTTGATTAGTTTTCTGATCGGCGGGGTAGCTTTTGGTTTGGAGCTACAAACGGATAATCTAACTGTCGGTTCAGATTTTGCAATAACGGTGGAAAACATAGAATATGAACCCCAAACAATTGAACTTTGGTTCGGCTCAAAGGGGAAGTTGCCGGCACTGACTATTTCGGGACATACGAGCTGCTTCAGCCTAAACCGCTGCCGAATGGCAGTCACCTTCCCTGATGGGAGTTAAAAAGTAATCATTTGGGATATTGAAGACAGGCCGCTCAGGATTGAGATGGAACCGCTATCTGATGGGGAGTATATCAAGGCGCTTGAGGAGGCGGTGAGGATACTGAGGCAGTCAACCTATCCGCTCTGGCATTTTCAGGACGATAATATGCCGAGCTATCCGTTTGATTGGCCGGATCCAGAGGTAGAGATTGAGGTGGTGCCAAATGCGAAAGAGCAGTAAATTTAAAAGGGGTTGCGGCTGGATTAGCTTTGTTTGTCTAATGCTTTTCTTTGGCGGATTGACGACCCTAGTTCTTATAAATATTAGCTGCTCAAACGAAAGCGTGGTCGATCCCCGGCCTTATGAGACCCCGGACATGGTTACAGCATTCGGCATCAACGTCTGGTTGGGTGGGTATGATATTGATCCGGATGAAATAGACGAATATTTTTTGGAGGTGGTTGATGAATTGAATTACGGGCCGGTTGATCCCATTGATTTGATTATTAGCCCGACACACTGCCGGGAATACCTGGATGGTTTGACATATTGCGGGTTCGAAGACCCGGATTTGAGCTTCATGTTGGCTGGTAGGTTCTACCCTCCAAACGATATAAAGATTCACCTGATGAACGGTGAATGGTCGCTTGGGGAATCTGCCCTCGATCACGAGTTACGGCATTATGGCATGTATTATTACGATGTGCCTGGTTGGGATATCAACAGCGATAAACCTGCATGGAGCGACCAAGAGGAGGCATAGAGCATGAAACGAATATTTGTTGTAATAATTGCAAGCCTGTTTATAGGCGCTTTCTCTTGTGCCGCTCCCAGGGGGGATGCAGCAAAGCGGTATGAGCAGATCCTTAACATCAACTGCCTTGCTCCTGATTGTAAAGTGACCGTGACTGTCACGACCTCAGTGGCAGCAGATGTGAAGAAGGATCAGAGAGCAGAGGCAACGCAAAAGACAGCCTTAGATTTAAAGGCGCCGGGGTTATAATAATATGAATACATTAATAACTTACGATATTGTCAGCGACAAAGACGGTAAATTAAAAGATGCGTCAAAAATAGCCTGTAATTTCTGGAACCGGTTCATCATTCCAAAGACTCCCATTGTTATCCGGCTGGGAACGTTTAAAAGCAAGGGGTTTGTGATTGCCAGAGCCTATAAGCCCTATTCCAACAAAGGCATCGTGTACGGTCCGATCGAGTTTAATGTGAAGTATCTTGATTTATATGACGCCCTTGACATTGCCGGAACCGTCATTCACGAAATCGGGCATACCCTGGGAATGGGGTGGGACAAGTGGATGGATATGTTCGATCGTTATACCGGGGAGTTCAAACCCGGATACTGGGAGGAAGTACCCGACCTGCAAGACATGACGGTTGAGACAGAGTTCGGGCCGGGGACGCAGTACTCTCACTGGGATGAGAAGGAGTTTAATTTGGAGTTAATGACCGGCTTTAAGGACCCCATGGAAGAGGTGCTTCCCGTCACTATCGCGGTGATGCGTTTGCTCGAGCATACAGTTATTGAGGAGCTGGCAGAGCTGACCGATCTGGATGAACTGATGCAACAAACCGATGGCGTTGTGTTCTCCAGGGCCGGGGACGTGGAAAAGCTCGACAAAAGCTACAGTGAAGAGGCTGAGATAATGGAGGAGCTTTATTTCTAAGGAGGAAAATATGTCAATAGCAAACTGGATATTCAAAAAGAAAGTTAAGAAGCTGGCAGGCAAAGTTATAAAAAGCGAAGAAGTGATTGACGGGGTTGTCGATAGGGTACTCGTTCGGTTGCTCAAGGCATTATTGAACTGGCTTGTCCGCATAAACTGGGGCCACCTTCTGGGCCTGTTGGCACGAAAGTTGATTGGGTTGCTCAAATGAGACGGCCAGCGTTAAATTCCCCGTTTAAAAGAGGTGACTTTTTCTGCACGATCAGCCCGAGCAATATTATCGGGAAAAGCATTGCCGTCATTCAAAAATACCGAACGATAGGGTTGCCAAGCAATGCTACTCATGCGGGAATCTTTATCGACGAAAATACTGTTTTTGAATCACAATGGCGGGTGGAAAGGAATAATGTTTGGGATCATTATGAGGGTGTTGATTTTCTTGTCGGTCGTTGGAAGGGAATGACTGATGAAAAGTTTGATAGAGCGTGGGCGGAGATCCAGAAGTTGGAAGGGAAGTTCTATCCGGTTCCTAGACTATTATTGTTTATGCTGTTTCCTATGGCAGTTCAATTAATAACTCCTATGAAATATCTTGGGCTTGGTTATTTTGCCCCGTTGGTTTGCTCAGAAAAAACAGGGAAGTTTTTCCATATAGCAAAGTTTTCTGTTTTTGACGAATACCTGGGCATGATGCCTGCTCGGATAGCTCAAATAATCCGACGCGACAAGGATGTTGAGATCATTCACGACAAGGCACCTTTGAGGAGATTAAAATGAAAAAAATCCGCTTATCCGTAGCGTTCGCAATTCTCATGTTTGCCGGCATCGCGCTTGCCGCCGTACCCGGCTGGTTTAATTCCGAGGAGTACCTAAAGGCCAACCCCGATGTGGCCGGCGACGCATACTATGGCAGCCACCCATATGAGCATTTCCTGTCATCCGGATACCCGGAGGGCCGGACGTGGGCCGGAGATCCGAAACCGCCAACAGCATCTCAGCCACCAACGACAGAACCTACAGAACCGATCCCGGGAACTGGCAGCCCTGAAACCCATACTGTGTGGGTAGACAAGTTCAGCGGATACGAGCACTCCACTCAATTCAGCACATCGGGTGACAATCCTCAATTCCAAAGATTTGGAGCGGTTGAATATGGCTACTGGCCAGGCAGCGATAGACGGTACGTTTACAACACCCGGCATATAGACAGCGGCGTGGGCCACGTCGAATACCATCCGGAATTAACTGGAAGGTATGAGATCCGGTGGTATTTTCGGAAAACCGAAAACCGTGCAAAAACGGCAGCTGATGTCAGGCTGGTAACGGCCGGGGGCACTCAAGACCTCAAAGCGGTTTCTCAATATTCCGCTGAGTCGGACTATACCAGTGTCATTATCGGCACGGTTGACCTGACCGAATCCGATTATATCCAGGTCATGCCTGGCGATCGGCGGTCGATAAGTTTCGGTAAAATGGTTTTCACTCGAAAGTGAGGAAAGTTAAATGGCCGGCGAAGGATGGGCGACAGAACAAAGAGGCGTAGAGCGACGGGAGGACTGGGCGGCACCCCCTTGCGGACGTCCCTGTGAGGCGGTCGATGATAAGTTGGAATCCCTGGTGACATGGAAGGTTTTTGCTTGGATTGTGAGCGGAATTGGAGCGGTCGGGCTGCTTGCCATAGCCATTATGACGGCGGTGGTCGGGTACAGCCAGACAGCGATTAATGTCAATCAAACGGCGATTTTATCCTCAAAATCTGATATTCGGGTGAACACTTTTCATATGGCGGTAGTTAAAGACTACATGAAGGAAATTAAAAGGGAATTGCGGAACCTAAATGGGAAGGGAAGAGGCGAGAAAAGATGAAAAAGCGACTAATCTTATTCACCGTTTGTTTGCTTCTATTTTTTGGCTGCGACAAAACTAAAATGCCTTATGGGGTAGGAGTAAAAAACGGGGTCGGGTCATTCGTTTTTAAAGGTACCATAGCTTCCACATATATCCCTGACGCCCTTAAATACTTTTCCAAAAATAACATCAGGCAGGTTGTTATCGAGGTTCATTCACCCGGTGGCAGCCTGTTTGAAGTTTGGCGTATTATCTCATTACTGGAATCATACGATAATGAAATCAAGTATCAAACAAGGGCGCTTGGTTTAGCTGGCTCCGGCGGGTTTATGGTCTTTCTTGCAGGCGATGAAAGGCTGGTATCGCGCCATGCTTCTTTTATGTGGCACAACACAAAGGGGTATGGAATCGATGAAGAAGCCAACAAAATGTTTGACGATAGGAGCAATGCCTATATTGCATCCCGCACGGATATGACCATCGATCAGGTTCGAGAGAAGATAAAGAACGGTGAAAAAGATTGGTATTTCGGAGCCAAAGAAGCCATCGCTCTTGGGATCGCTCATGGGTATATTGAATAATGCCGAGCCTAACCGAAAGAGGTTTGCTCCGCTTGGCGACCTGTGACGTGCGGTGGTCGATGCTTTTAATTAAGGTGTTTAAGCAAATACCGTTCATGGTTGTGTGCGGCCATCGAAACGAAGAAAAACAGAACGAGGCTTTTAAGGACGGTCACACCCAGGTTCAATGGCCGAACTCCAAACACAATCAGGAGCCGTCTTTAGCGATTGACCTCTGCCCCTTGCCGGTGAATTGGCAGAACACGCGGCACTTTTTCGAACTCGCCGCGTATGTGTGGGCAGAGAGTCTTAAAAAGGATGTTCCTGTAATCTGGGGCGGGTCGTTTTCCTTTGGCGATTATGGGCATTTTGAACTGATATGACCAATCTGGCAGGGCAAGCATTCACCTGTTTTTCTATCGCGGTGGGAATCGTTGCTTTTGCGGTTTTGACAATGATCGGACTGCTGCAGGTGATGTCTGCGTTAACGTAGCCTCTCCCAAAAGGAGGGGGTTT
>DRHF01000295.1 GCA_011049715.1 Desulfobacterales bacterium | reverse complement strand
GGATATCGGAGCATATGAGTTAGCCGGCACTATACTCCCCCCGCCTGCACCTGACAACCTGCAGGTGGAATAATGTAGGCGAAGGGCGTAGAGAATAAATAAGTGAAGGTTTAGTTGAAAGGAAAACAGTGATGCGAAATACGAAAAAGGAAACAAATGTGTGGTTTGTACTGATGGCGGCACTCATCACCTTTCTGCTATCGGCAAGCATTACGCAGGCATTGGCCGTTGACTACGGAGATATTCCGGCAAGCAGGATACCGCCGAACGGCTGGCAGGATGTTCAGTGGCAGGACCCGGGCGGCTGGATGACTGTAGACGTGAGTCAGAATTGATTGCCGCCGGATGATTCCGGGATCGATGCCGCTCAGAAGGTCAAAGATGTTATTGCCAGCACCTCCGGGAGAAGGATTCTCTCTTTCCCCGCGGGAACTTATTACTTCAAAACCGACTTAGGGATAACCACGGGCGACATCATCATCCGGGGCGCAGGCATGGACAAGACGCGCCTGCATATCGTGGCACCGTCCTCAGCCAATGCGGAGATCCGGACACCGTGGTTGCAAGTGGTATTGAATACGTAACTCGACGCGGTTCACAAACCTCTGATAAGCTTTACGGGGCAATTGATCAATGGTACGGCGTAGTGGAACAGACCCACCCGACCATTTGGTTTTCTGAAATGGATGGCTCTAATCCACGCGGCCCATATCATGTCGGGCCGAGGTTACTGCCGTACCACGGCAACAAAGCCGGAGATTATCTTTTCAGCGTACCCCAGTGGTATGCAGATCAACACCTCGGGGGACGGTTTCTGGTTACCGGCAAAACACGGGGCGCCTTCAATGGTGCCCAGGGCCCCACCTTGTTTGCCTTTTCCCCATGGAATAGTGAAACCCCCGCCGGAAATCTCGATGCAATTCCCTTGCTTTGGTATCGTATTTTCTTTCCGGAATGCGCTGGTCCAAATGTGGGTAATAAATCACAATGCGATTATCCGGATTTTACAATGTGCGACAAATGGGAGGGGGGAGGTTTTGTTGAAAGCGGGCAGAAACGCGCCATTATTTTATTAGGTAAAAAGGGGCTGGGATCAAATTTTTATGGAGATTCACCGGCCGCTGACTCATGTGATGATAGCAGGGGCTATCACTGCGATCCCTATGAGCGACAGGTCATCTTCTACGATGTGGATGAATTGGGTCAGGTCGCTCAGGGAACACGAAACCCGTGGAGCGTGAGACCCTATACGATCTGGAGACCCCGGCAATTCTTGTTGGGAAATGCCCAGGGCCAAACCTGTGGTGAGACCGGCGGGGTGGTGGTGGACACCGTGGGGAAGCGCGTGTTCATGATCGAGAAGGGATTTGGGGGGCATCAGAATGAAAACGCAGCAATAGTCCACGTCTGGTCAGTGCCTTGATATCCGAACGTGCCTTTTCCCTTTGGAACTGTGTTTTAAAAATGAAATAGGAGGTTTCCAACAATTTTCTTCCCGCTAATTAAAACCACATTTGGTAGTTTGTTTAAATTAGGCTGGCTTGCATGTCTACTATAAAAACAAACGATCTCAGACTCTTATTTTGTGCAGATATCTGGTACATACATACCTGAAAGAAATAGAGGCCATCGAAACCTGTGATATTCACCTTTTTCTTAAAAAGGGCAGTTTGAATTGTACAGCAATGATTTGATAAAAACCGGAATCAAAACCAGATTGGATATCCAAATTTTATACCAACTTAAAATGGTGAATCCTATCGCATGGATTTGTCCTTTTCATTGGCTAAAAGCCTCGCTTTTCGGGACCATGATTTGATACCAAATGCAAAAATGCGATAAGTTGCAAGTATCAATTTGGTATATGCAATAAATTCATTGATTTCGATTACTTTGATTATCTCAATATATCACCTACCCGCCATCATGTTCGATTATTTTTAATAACGCCCATCAGCTTGGGTATAAATGTGTATAAATTATTGCTGATTTTCCTATTCAAGCTGAGCATATGCGACAGACTCAAGTCACGAATATCCCAGGTTGTGGACGGGAGCTAATTCTGAAGATGTGTTTTGGCAATCGTAGATCCTGGTGGGGCACCTTGTGGTGGGCATTGGTTGGAGATATCCACACCCATGAGCGCGATTATTCACAATCTAAAAGACAAAAAATTAGGGGCTAAAAGGTTGAATATTTCATCTTGTATTAATCAAATTTCTCACTGCATACCATCACTTCAGCCCCGCCTTACGAAGGAGTTCGACGTGGTGATCTAAGAATAAAAAATCTTTAAAAGGCTGGTTTTTTAATTTTTTTACATGAGCTTCGATAGACATATCGGGGCGTTGCTCGAGTAATTTCTGGACTTCGGACCGAGCTTCCTTTTCCCGCCCCAACTCCATATAACTTGCAATCAGCCATGGCCAGTTCTCCTGGGCACGGCTACCGGGGAAGCGTTCGATAATCTTTAGCCATTCGGTTATTGCTGCTTCATACTGCTCTGCAAAATAATTTGTCCTACCTGCAGTAAACAAGAGGTGGTAGGGGGGATGAGGGTAGAGTCGCATCGCTTTTCTTGAGTATTTCAAGGCTTCCATTTGCCTTCCAGCATAGTTTAGTGCGTTCGCCAATGAATTAATCGCAACGGCATTATTTGGTTCACACACGATGGCTCGTTCCTTCGCGGCTAAGGCTTTGTCATAAAGGCCTTTGTGCATATAGACGCTGCCCAACAACTGGTGAGCCAAGACAAGGCAGTCATCGATTGCCACGGCCCGATGTGCCAACTCCTCAGCTTGCTCGACAGATAGGCGGGGACTTTTTACCCATTTAAGCCTGGCATCCATTAGGTGGGTGTACCCCAAAAATGCGATTGCCAATGCATATTTTGGATCCAATTCGATTGCCTTTTCAAGAAATCTCCTAGCTTGGGCATTAGATTCCTTCTCGAAACGTACAAACAATTCATAACTTTTGAAGTAGTAGTCAAGGGCCTCAAAGTCCTCGGTGGCAGAAGTCACCCAACGTATATCTTCACCCCAAGAAACTTTCACCGCCATTTCGGTGACCGCCTTTCGGATGATCTCATCCTGCAAAGCGAACACGTCCTTCAGCTCCCGGTCATATCTCTCCGCCCATATGTGGTCTCCCGTTTGTGTATCGATGAGTTGAGCGTTAATCCGGATCCGGTGTCCAGATATCTGGACACCGCCTTCCAGCACATATCGGACCCCAAGCTCCCTGCCCAGTTGCTGAATCTTTAGCGCCTTGCCCTTATATTTGAACGATGATTGGTGCGCAATAACGAACAAATTTGGTATCTTGTACAGCTGCGTGATGAAGTTAATGGTAAGCCCGTCGCTGAAATAGTCCTTGTGTGGGTCCCCGGTAAGGTTCACGAATGGTAAAACAGCAATGGAGGGCTTATCAGGGTGCACTTCTTCCAAAGTAGGGGGTTAGCCTAGAATAGGAGCGCCAAAACACTGCGATTGCAAGAACAACGATCGTTGAAGCAGCCACTATAATGACCATTTTTTGGCGCCCAATCATTTTAAGCCAAATCGATTTCCCCGATCTTGAGACCTCAGTTCCTGGCTCAATCGAGATAAGATTTTCATCTAGTGCCCTTGGATTATCTTTTCTACTCGTTTTGAGGTTCTCTATGAATCTATCCCAGCTACTTACATTTTCAAGCTTCGGGTTTCCCTCGTAAGTTATCACGACGTCATTTAGATTTACCCCTAGTTTATCCACTGAAAACCGCAGCCTTACATTTTCCCCGCTTCCCTTGTACTCAAATAAATTGGCCCAAATGTCTTTCCCTTCTTCAGAAAACCGATAAGTTTTTACGAGCCCATCGTCATATTCTTTTTTCCTTCCCATAACCTTAAACAGAGGGGCTTCCCCCAGGTTAGGAAGGGCATGCTTCCATTTTCTATAAATCCTTGGAAATAAATTTTTCTTGTTTGATGAACCGATTGAATCACCGACTGTTTCATTGAGCAAAGCAAGCGTCTCATGGTGTTGTTCCAATGGTATTGGTGTAACCTTCTCTAATTTTTTCATTTCATTAACCACAAAGGCTATCACTGACAGATAAAACCTCCGTGATGGCGTGTCGAAATGAAGACTCACTATAATTTTCTGTTCAATTCTGATGTGGAGCTTGAATTGCGCCAAATCGATCTGAATGGATGGAGCGTTTGCTGAGATCATCGCTTCGAATCCATAAATCAAGCGGGGAAAAAGGGTCAAGCAGCCTGTAGGAACATGAAACTGCAAAAAAGTTGACGGTCCGTACCGTCACCTGTTCATCTGCTACACTAATATAGTAAGAGAAGAGAGTTTGCAACCTATTATTCAATAAAACATCATGATCTCGGAGAGTTGATTTCTACAACAACCTGAAGGGTTCAATCAGCATGTCACGGCGCGAATCTCATTTTAAACAATTCACCAAAAACATCTAACAGCTGAAAAAAGGGGGGCACCATGAAAAAGATTATTTTTTCAATCATTTTTATCCTGCCGTTGAGCCTGATTCTTATTTCTTATGACGGTATATCTGCGGAAACAAAACTCAGGAATAAGCCAGGAACAAAACTAAATGAAAAGGATATCGAAACGTGTATTAAGAAATATAACTTCTTTGATAAAAAACTGAATGAAAAGGGAGATTTTACGAATGATTTTGTGGATAATGGTGATGGAACCATTACAGATAAAGCGACAGGATTAATGTGGGGAAAAAAAGGATCTTCCAAAAAAAAATCGTTCTATTATGCGAAGAAGTACGTAAAAAAGCTCAATAAGAAAAAATTTGCAGGAAACAAAAACTGGCGAATACCCACTATTGAAGAGCTTTATTCTCTTTTGGAGCCTGACATGAACCAAGAACGGTATATCCATCCTGTTTTTGCAACCAAAGCTCACCATTATTGGAGTATAGATGAAAGTGATTTGGTTTCCTGGTCACCCTTGATGCGAAAAAGGCGCGTTACCATAGATTTTACAAAAGGAACGGTCAGTGATGCATATGAAGGAGATCAACCGGGAGGTGCGAGTGTTACCAATTTCCGGAGCTTTGCAAAAGCAGTACGGACTATAGAATAACACAGAAACATTATTTTTTTTTGTAATATTGATTTTTTAGTTTCTTGAGATAATTCTTTGGATGGGTTATTGTGGGAAATCATCCTTCGGTGATTAACATTAACAGCAGGGTCAAAAATGGCCCTGCTTTTTTTTATTTGATATGCAGATATTCCATACATACATAAGGTTTTCATCCTCCAGAAAACCTGACATATCAATTTGATATATGCAATAATTTCTTAAAATTCAATAACTTACATATTCTCATAATATCAACGG
>DRHF01000294.1 GCA_011049715.1 Desulfobacterales bacterium | reverse complement strand
ATTCTTTCTTCGACAGGCAGCCTCAAATACCGTTCGATAAGCGGCTCCACATTTTTATAGCGATTGTTGTACTGCTCCTCCCGAATTCCCCTTCTCATTTCCAGGGTGTCCCGGAGGCCCTTTGTGGTTAACAAAGCGGTCTTTGAACCGCTTCGGGTCAGAACCGCATTGGTAGTCACCGTGGTTCCATGGACGATGACCGACACCTGCTGCAAAAACGCTTCAATCCGCATATCCAGCTCTGACGCCATCTTTTCGAGGCCTCGAATTACGGCAATCGAAGGCTCTTCCGGTGTGGAAAGCACCTTATAGATCCGGGATGCGCCATCTTCTAAGGATAGAAGAAAATCCGTGAAGGTTCCCCCCACATCAATGCCGATCTTAAATCTCATTGAACGATTACGACTCCAACTTCTTTTTCGCCTTTATGGCAGTCAATACCCTTTCCGGGGTGATGGGAAGATCCTTGACTCGAACGCCGATGGCATCATAGATGGCATTGGCAATCGCGGGTGCGGTCGGGACACATCCGGGTTCACCAATCCCCTTTGCCCCATAGGGACCATCTTTATCAAAGGTTTCAAAAATAGGGGCTTCAATCGGTACAACGTCCTTTATCGTCAGGATTTTGTAATCCCTGAAATTGGGGTTCATAATTTCGCCCTTTTCATGGATGATCTGCTCGGTCAGTGCAAATCCGATACCCATCATCACCCCGCCGTAAACCTGGCCCTCAAGGAGCATCGGGTTGATCGCCCGGCCGACATCATGGGCAGCGACATATTTGAGGATCTGAACCTTTCCGGTCTCCTCGTCCACCTTCACACGCGCACCGTGGGTGCCAAAGGTGTAGGTCATGGAAGTGTTGCCCTTAAAATCCCTTCCCAGGTTTTCGTTTTCAGGGTCATAGAAATATTCGGCCATTAACATTTCCCCATTTGTGCTGAAATGGAACTTCCGTAAAAGCTTTCCGATCTCCAGCCGCTTTTCCGGATCCTCCTTCACTGTGACCATTCGATTTGCCATAACCAGTATCTCCGGAGGCGCTTCCAGCTGTTTGGAGGCCATATCCAAAATACGTGTCTTGATTTTCTTTGCAGCGCCCAGGGCGGAGTTTCCGGCAATAAATGTTGTTCGACTCGCATGGGCGCCTACATCCCACGGGCAAATATCGGTGTCGGTGTGTATGACATGAACATCCGCCACATCCAGGCCCAGTTCTTCTGCCACGATCTGGGCCACCATATTATCGGCGCCCTGGCCCATGTCCGTGGCGCCGGTAAACAGGTTTACTTTTCCGTAATCGTCCATTTTGATGATGGTGCCGCAACCGTCTGATTTATAAACCCTGGCCCCGCCTCCCACATGGATGAGCGATGCGAATCCAACACCGACCCCCTTCTCTTTGGGGGTCTTTTTTCCCAGTCGCTTTTCAACCTCATTAATGCACTGATCGAGCCCGCAGGTGGTGATCCGGAAATCCTGGGGTGAAACATCACCAGCCTGGTTGGCATTGATCCGGCGAAATTCAATCGGACCGAACCCGGAGGTCTCTGCCAGCATATCCATCGAGCTTTCAATGGCAAAGGTGGCCTGTGGGTTTCCATATCCCCGCATAGCCTGGGAGTAAGTATTGTTAGTATATACACACTTGGCCTCATATCGCACATTCGGCACCCGATAGAGGCTGGTTATCGGCATCATCATGACCGACGGGGTGGTTGCACCCCATGAAGTATACGCACCATTATCCAGGATCATGGATATATCACGAAACAAAAGTTTTCCGTTTTTGTCACATCCCTGGGAAATATCCATAATCGTCGGCTGCCTGGTTGACGTCGCAAAAAACTCTTCTTCCCTGCTGAATACAATTTTGACCGGCTTTCGGGTATGAAAAGCCAGAAGGATGGAAATATATTCGTACGCATAGGTATCCAGTTTGCTTCCGAAACCACCGCCAATGCAGGGTTTAATCACCCGAACCCGCTTGTCTCTCAGGCCCATGGCTTTGAGTGCGGACAAAAAGTCTTTTTGCGCCAGGGACGGAATCTGCGTGTTGGTGTAAATGGTCAGATTGTTGGCGTTATCAAATTGAGCAATTGCACCACTGGTCCCCAGACAGCAGTGGGTCACCCATGTGGTGCTGAATCGGTTTTCCACCATATGGGCGGCTTCTTTTTTTGCGGTCTCCACATCGCCGTAATGGAGTTTCCACGGCATCTTCAGGATGTTGGTTTTGTGCTCCTCGTGTACCAGCGATGCATCTTCTTTCATCGCAGCTTCCGGATCAAAAATTCCGGGAAGCGCTTCATAGGTCACCTCAATAAGGCTGAGCGCTTCTTCGGCGATCTCCGGGTCGATGGCGGCAACCGCTGCCACCTCATCCCTGTAAGATCGAACCTTCCCTATTTTCAACGGCCTGTTGTCCTTATAAACGCCAAATTTTATTTCAGGGATATCTTTCCCGGTCAAAATAGCACGGACACCGGTCAGCTGTTTTGCCTTTGAAGTATCGATGTGAACAATCCTGGCATGAGGATATTTGCTGTATAATATTTTTCCATGCAGCATGCCGGCAAGTTTGATGTCTTGAATGTACTCGACACGACCCGTTGCCTTGTCTACCGCATCGATTTTCGGGATGCGCTTTCCCACCGCTTTTAGATCCTGCATCACTCCCTCTTATTTATTCGTCTTTTTCTTCGTTCTTCCAGGCGACGACATGGACTTCCTCGACGCTGCCTTCGCTGACCGATTTGATTGAATCGATAATCTGAACATACCCCGTGCACCGGCAGATGTTACCGGCCAGCGCATGCTTTATTTCTTCTTCTGTGGCATTCGGACTCTCGTCAAGAAGCGCCTTGGCGGACATGATCATTCCAGGGGTGCAGTATCCGCACTGGATACCGCCGTTTTCAACAAACGACTTTTGAAGCGGATGAAGCGTTCCGTCCGGTGATGTCAGACCCTCGATGGTGACAACGTCCTTTTCGGCAATTTCTAAACCGGGGAAAAGACATGAATTGACCGCCATCCCGTCAACAATGACGGTGCAGGCGCCGCACTCCCCGCTCCCGCAACCCTCTTTGGTACCCAGCAAGCCGAGTTCTTCCCTGAGCAGGTGAAGCAGCGTCCAGTGATCCTTAACCTCCACGGCCATCTTATTACCGTTTAAAACAAATGAAATCATTTTCCCCATGATAGACCACCCTTAAATTTACTGCTCAAGTTTCGCGCTCCCAATGCGGCACGGTTCCGCATCTGGTGTAGGGTAAATAAAATTTTTCTGGAAAAACAGTGAGGCAGCCGTAGTAAACCGGAACCCATAAAGTAATCACCGTGCACAGGCACGCGACGGTCTGGTTCCTTTCGTAATACCAGTTGCTTCTGAAATGATAACTTTTAAAAGGTTTTGTGCCGTTGTCAAAGCGCTCATTATTAATTTTTTCCGGAAAAATTTCTTTTTACCCTATGCCTGATGCGACTTTCCTTAAAATATCAGATGCGAAACTTGAGGACTTATAACACCCCAAGTTGAGTTTTTTTCGCTCAATTGGGGTAATCTATTTCAAATCCTTTTGTTTCTTGATTCTCTCCATGCATTTGAGCCCCATCCGTTTGACCAAAACACCGACCATTTCCCTTCTGTACCAGGCAACCCCCCGAATGCTGTCCCTGACCCGGGATTCTTTTGCTGCTATTTTTCCAGCCTCCTCAAGCGTACCCCCATCAATCGATTTTCCAACAAGAAATGCTTCAGCCTCCAGGGCCCTTATCGGTGTCGGCGCCGCCACACCCAAACAGATTCTGGCCTTGACACAGGTGGCCGAGCTTTCATCCAGGCTGAGGAGAACCCCGACGCCGAGCATTGGAAGTTCCATGGCCTCCCGCCGCCCGAATTTGATATAGGCGCTTCCGGTTCCGGGAAGAAGCGGCGGGACAACGACTTCAATAAGAATTTCACTTCGTTCCAAATCACACAGTCCCGGCCCCAAAAAAAACCGGATGAGATCAATGGATCGTCCTCCCTTGGGGCCCTGTATATTGGCCGTGGCGTCCAGTGTGATCAGTGGGATCGCCCCATCCGCGGATGGAACCGCATTGACCAGGTTGCCGCCGATGGTGGCTACATTTCTAATCTGGACCGAGCCGATGTTTCTGATTGCATCATGAAGAATCGGATAATGAATCCGGACAATAGCCGACTTTTCAATCATGCGATGGGTCACAAATGAGCCGATATAAAGTTCACCTGTCTCTTGGTTCAGCAAGGGACGGTCCTGCCCCAGGATGTGTTTAAGTGAGATGAGATAGTCCGGCAGAATCTTACCCGCTTTGATCTTCACCAAAACGTCCGTTCCACCGGCTATATACTTGGCACGTTCACCATGGGCCTCATGGAATGAGATCGCTTCATCCAGGGACCGTGGAACCAGATAATTAAATTGTTTCATACCGACTTCTCCAATTTTTGCTAAAGCCGCAGGAAAGGTGTCGCTGCCCTAGTTTGCTCTGTTGTCAAAAACCCTTTTTGATTTTTTTTCCGATCTCGGGAGTGAATCATAATTCAAGACTTCCGTTGTGCAGCTGAACAGCATCTTTTTTTTTATGGTTTCAGAGATCATTTTGGCAATTTCATCTTTTTTCAACGAATCGGGACACCCATGGCATTCCACTTTAAGGGTCAAATAATCCCTGCCGTCGTCTCCCCGATCCAGGACCATCTGGTATTCAGAAGCAATTTCCGGAATGGTTGAAAGTATCTGGTCAATCTGCCCCGGATAGACGTTCACCCCACGGAAGACGACCATATCGTCCGATCGCCCCAGAATCTTGTCATGCATGGGAAAGATATTCCCGCAGGAGCAGGGATGTTCAATCAACCGGGTCAGATCCCGGGTTCGATATCGAATGAGGGGAGATGCTTCTTTGCCAAGGGTGGTGACCACCATCTCTCCGGTTTCGCCCGCCGGCACCGGTTCCAGGGTATCGGGGTCCAAAAGTTCCAGAATAAAATAGTCGGCCCAATAATGTATTCCCTCATGTTTTGGACAATCGAGTCCCGCACCCGGACCCCAGAGTTCGGTCATCCCCGTGATATCGAACATATCTTCAAGACCCATCAGCTCCTTGATCCTTCGTCGCATGGCATCGCTGCTTCTCTCTGAACCGAAAATGATCTTTTTCAATGCAATCTTTTTTCTTAAATTTCTCCGATCGATCTCTTCGGCCATTAACAGCGCCATCGAAGCGGTACAGCACATGACGGTCGATTGGAGGTCTACTAAAAATTGGCATTGCATATCGACATTCCCCGGGCCGGTGGGGATTGCCATCGCACCGAGATTCTCAAGTCCGAGCTGAAATCCAACGCCCGCTGTCCATATGCCGTATCCAACGGCAATTTGCACCCGGTCCTGTTCCGTAACTCCCGCCATTTCATAGCACCTGGCGAAAAAATGAGCCCAATCATCGATATCCTTTTTTGTATAGGCAAGGATCTTTCTCTTCCCGGTGGTTCCGGATGATGCATGGACTCGAACAACCCGGGAGCTTGGGACAGATAAAAACGGAAAAGGATAGTCCTCCATGAGATCATCCCCTTTGGTAAACGGGAGACGGCGGATATCCTTCAGCGATTGAATATCCGACACCCGAACCCCCGCTTCATCGAACCGTTTTTGGTAGAAGGAAGAGCCTTGATAGACATGGGAAACCGACCATTTTAGGCCAGCCAGTTGATGTCCCTCCAGTTGACGACGGTCCCTAAAGCCGGGCATGAATGTTTTCTTCATTAATACTGCTCCCCGATTCGGTCCGAATAGATTCTACTGACCGATCTGATCTTACTTCTCAAGTTTGACAGTCTCGCAAAAAGTCATTTGCGAACGACTTTGAGCATTTTGGGATAAAGCGTTTTGATCCGCCGCAGGCGGATCTGAACGCCCCAAAATGGTCATTCAGAGAGCAATATGGTCTTTTT
>DRHF01000293.1 GCA_011049715.1 Desulfobacterales bacterium | reverse complement strand
TTTGGAAAAACAATGAGGCAATCAGTTTGAACCGGTATCCATAAAGTAATCACCGTGCACAGGCACGCGATGGTCTGGTTTCTTTTGTAATATCAGTTGCTTCTGAAATGATAACTCTTAAAAGGTTTTGTGCCGTTGTCAAAGCACTCATCATCAATTTTTTCCAGAAAAATTTCTTTTTACCCTATGCCTGATGCGATTTTCCTTAAAATACCAGGTGCGAAACGAGAGTTAGTGTTTAAAGCTCCTTTGCCCGGTATAGACCATGGTTACATTTGCTTCGTTGCTTGCCTCAATGGATTGAAAATCATTTTCTGAACCACCCGGCTGGACGATGGATGTGATCCCCTCCCGAATACCCACTTCCACGCCATCTCTAAAGGGGAAAAATGCGTCGCTGACCATGGCGGAACCGATCAGGCCTCCTTTTTCGATGCGCACCCGTTGGTCGATATCTTTTTTCTTTTCGGTCTCTTTCAGATCGTTGTATGGTATACCATGGATTTCAAAACAGTATCGGTCGGAAAGTTTTCGATATGCCTTGTCCCGTGCAATCTCTGCCACCCCAACCCGGTCCTGTTCGCCGGTACCGATGCCAACCGTGATCTGGTTCTTCACATAAATAACGGAGTTTGAGGTGATTCCCGACTCCACAAGCCATCCAAACAACATATCTTCATACTCTTGTTTGGAGGGTTCGCGGTTGATTCGATATTTTTTTCCTCTGTATTCACATTCTGCCAGGCGGAGATCCGCTGCTGATCGGGCGGACGGAACAAAAGACCATTGGGCGATAACGCCTCCGTCGATTAAACTCTTGAATTCCACATATTTCTTCCCCACAAAGGTTTGCAGCCGAGCGATATTCTTAATTCGGATCACCCGCAGATTTTTTTTTCGTTCGAAGATGTCCATCACACCTTCTTCGTAATCAGGCGCAACCACCACTTCGGCATATTGCTTAAATATGGCCTCGGCCGTCGCCTTGCCCACAGGGTGGTTAACGGCAATACACCCCCCAAAAGCAGCGACCCGGTCTGCTAAATTCGCTTTGATATATGCATCTTCAAGTGAGTCGGATCGGGCCACCCCGCAGGGGTTGTTGTGCTTTACGATAACCGCCGTCGGCCTATCGGTAAAATACCTTAAGATATTCAGGGCATTGTCAGCATCGGTCAGATTGGTTTTTCCGGGATGTTTTCCCGACTGGAGAAGCTCAATATCGGATGCCAAATATTGGCCCGGTAGTATGGTCTCGGTTTCTCCCAACACCAGATTCCCATTGACCAGCCGGTAGAGGGCGGCTTCCTGGCCTGGGTTTTCCCCATATCTCAACCCTTTCTGGATGTTATCGATGGTCCATGAGACCTTTTCATAATAGAGGGTTTGCCTTTTGTCTTCACCTACAAAAGCGATCTCCATCCGGGGTGGAAAGTGGTCATCCATTATGGTCTTGTACATTTTTTTTAGATCTTGTGCCATGTGGTCTCCTTTTTCGGTCTGCGTATATCATACGCCTGCTGAAGAAATATCGGAAATGTAGCCCCTATGTTCGATAACATTTCCTCGCATCTGCAATCGATTGAGCACCCAAAAAATCTGCAATGGTCCGATCATAGACCGCTGTATGATCAAAAGCCTTTCGGGCAAGTTGAAAACGGAGTTGAAGGGATATTGATCCATTATTTGTCTTCATATCGGATAAAATCGTATCGTAATCCAGGGGATCGACCACCGGGGCAACCCGAATGAAGTTTTTGGCGGCAGCCCGGATCATACAGGGCCCACCGATATCAATATTTCCCCTGGCCTCTTCAACCGTCACCCCCTCCTTTGAAATCGTCTCCTTAAACGGGTAAAGGTTCCCAATTACCATATCTATGGATACGGCGCCGGTTCTGCGCAGATCCGCTTGGTGATCGTCATTGTACGTCTCGGTTAACAGTCCGAGATATATCTTAAAATCGAGTGTCTTGACCAATCCACCCTGGGTTTCTGGTTGACCGGTGTACTGGGAAACTTGCCGCAGACATGTTGCCGCTGCTTCCCTCAATATCGATTTTATTTTGTTGTATGAACCACCGGTCGAGTAAATGAATATCCCAGGATTTATCTTGAGCAGGCGGGGTATAAAATCGTCAAGTCCCCTTTTATCTGAAACACTGATCAGGATATGTCTGACATCCACGAGGTCATCAATTTTTTCAACGATATTCTTACCCATGACGTCTACCTCACCCCTTCATACTCTTCTTTAAAACGTTTAAAGAACGCATCCATGAATGCGTGGCGTTTTTCTGCCAGTTTTTTCCCTTCTTTGGTTAATATCCTGTCTTTGATCTTTGAGAGTTTGACTTTGAATTCCCTGAAGCCGGTATCTTCTCTGGAATAGGGTTCAACTCTCTCAACGTCGATGTCCGGATTATGGAGTCTCGCGCCCACTTCTCCGGCAAATAAGTATGCCCGGGCCACCCCAACAGCACCGATGGCGTCGAGTTTATCCGCATCAAACAGTACCTTTGCTTCCTGGGTTTTAGGCAAACAGGTGCTGCGAAACCGGTGGGATCTTATCGCGTGTAGAATATTTTGTTCCTGTTTTTTATTAAGGGGAAGCGCTTTGATAATAGACCGGGCGATCTCAGCCCCTTTTTTTGCATGGCACAATTTCCCGTTTGAACTGTCCTGATGGTCTCTCCCGATATCATGCAAAAGGGCTGAAATAAGCAGCACTTCCATATCAACGTCTTCAGCGTTGCCAATATGTTCACACAGCCTGTATACCCGGAGGGTATGTTCCCAGTCATGGCTTCCCTTCGACGATTCAAACCGTTTTTGAGCGATCGCTTTTACTCGGCCCACAGAAGACATCACTGCGTCAAACGTATCTTTTTCCCCACCGGCAGTTTCCGTTTTTTCAACCGACACCGTAGTCTCCTTGCCTAACAGGCCAGATAATCCCTATCACTGCAAAAGTTGAGGTCTAAGATCCGCCTCTGGAGGGATGCCGCAGATCCAAGGCTTCCAAATCGCTAAGAAATGTTACCCTATAACCGCAGTCGAAATCATACTGGCTCTTTTCAGTTATCCAATGGTTTGCCATGCCACCGGCGAGGGTGGCGTGAAACCGGGGGGTGTCCCTTTCCATACAGGTTGATAAAATCAGTGAAAATTTTTCAGGCTTCACCATGTCGATGATCTCCTTGATCAGGGGTGAATAATCATCCTGAATGATATTTGTCTCAAAACTGGCATAAGATCCGTTTGATTGCGGGGTGATATGAACCGTTAAATAATTGCTTTTTGAGAGTCCATTGAGGGAATACCCATAGGGAGAAAAAAAATGACTGTCTCGCTCTGTTAGAGGAAAAAATTTTTCGAAAGCAGAAAACTTCACATCCAGGTCCATTGCCCTTTTTCCCTCTGCGCAAAAGGATGTCATGAAAAAAGGATCGAGGTCGTGCATCAGCAGTTGCAGGGTCATATTCTTTTCGGGCTTTGCATCTGGATGGGCCCAAAAGAAAACGTGGACATGGTCATGGTTGGCCGAGCCGAGCCTGTAGCTCTTCCCCGGAAACAATCTGGTGAGGCGCCTGACCTCGTCTTTGAAGCTGAAGGGTTGTTCTTGTGGAAAATTCGATTTTTTTCGTTCATAAAAAACAATCGCCACCCGTGTCCTGTCTACCAGATTAAGGATTTCCGGAAGCGCATTTATCAGAGAGGTTCTCCCGCAGGTGATCATAAGGATGCGGTTATTCCACACGAAAAGACTCGATTCAGACAGGAGGTAGGCATCGAGATCATCCGTTGATATGGAACTGAGGATCCGAGACCCGCTCGAATTTACCACCTTTTGCCACTTGCCGTCCCTATTGGAACGGAGATCGGAACAGGGGGAGAAAAGTATGATATCTAGCTTCTTTTCAGGGCCTTCAAATTTTTCAATATTCAAATTCAATAGGTGGTTTTTTGAATAGATTACGCGTTCTCAAAAGGTTTTCCACATTCTTTGCACCGGCCGTCAGTACCGATCACACCGATACAGCTTTCATCGCTACAAAGCGTACGATCTCCCCAATCAATGTCTGTCGGTACCGACGAATTTTCGTCCGTGTATGAAGATTCGTCCTCGAAAGGCCGATCTTCATCATCGAATTCTTCCGGTGTTTCCGGACCCTCTTCCTCCGGTTCCTGGTTTGACGGTTTTCCACATTCTTTGCACCGGCCGTCAGTACCGATCACACCGATACAGTTCCCGTCGCTGCAAAGCGTGCGATCTCCCCAATCAATGTCCAATTGTGATTTGATCTGCTTGTCTTTTTTCATGAAAATTAATGTTTCACAAAAAGAAGGCAAGATCAACATGGAAGTTCATTTCTTATTTTTATATTCCTCCACATTATTCCACCTTTTATGAAATTGTCTTTACTCATTTAACTTTTATGAATTATTATAAAAAATATATAAATTTTATATTTTTTTCTTGACAGTTCTAAAAAATTGTAATTAAATTCGTAAATAGTGGAGCAAAGTGGAATTAAAGAAAAAATGATGTTTAGAGGAACCTCATTCCATACAATCGATCCAAAGGGCCGATTTGTTATTCCATCCCGGTTTCGCGATGTGATCAGAACCGGCGGAATTGACAGAATTATGATTTCCAGGCTGGACGGAGGTCTTTTTGCCTATACGTTTGAAGAATGGGGAAAGATTGAAACAAAGGTCATATCAATGGCCGAGAAAAGTGGGAACATACGCCGTTTTAGAAGGGTTTTTATCGGCGGTGCTTTTGAATGTTCCTGCGACAAGCAGGGGCGTGTTCTCATTCCTCCGGCCCTGCGGCTCTATGCGGAGATTGAAAAAGAAGTCGTGCTCGTCGGCGTACTCGATCATTTTGAAATCTGGTCGCGCGAAAACTGGGAAAAAGAAAATATGAGTATGGAAAAAGATATGAAAGAGGAGGATGTCAGGAACGAAATTGCAAGAATAGGACTCTGATCCGATGCCCTTCAAACACATCCCTGTCATGGTCAACGAAGTCTTGCGATACATGGATTGTCAGAGGGGAAAAATCTACGTTGACTGCACGCTTGGCGGAGCAGGTCATTCAAAGGCGATCCTGGGAAAAATTATTCCAGACGGGGTGCTGATCGGCATTGATCAAGATGAAGATGCAATCGAAAATGGAAAAAATGTTTTAAAACCGTTTGCGGCAAATACCCATCTTTTCCATGATAATTTTATCCATTTTTCAGATGTTCTTTCACAATTGAATATTCCGGCGGTTGACGGAATTCTGCTCGATCTCGGCATCTCTCTTCATCAACTCGAATCGAGTGGTCGGGGGTTCAGTTTTAAAAGGGATGAACCACTCGATATGCGTATGGATAAGGAATCAAGCCCGTCGGCGGAAGAAGTCATCAACCGATTGGATGAGGGCGCATTGAGAAAAATTTTTCATGAATATGGGGAAGAACGCTGGGCGCGTCGAATCGCGAAACAGATTGTTAAGGTAAGGAACTTGGAGAGAATTCGATCGAGCAGACAATTGGCCCAGATCGTGCTCGATGCCGTTCCGAGCGGATCGTCTTCCCAACGGATTCACCCTGCCACTCGAGTGTTCATGGCGATCAGAATTGAGGTGAACCGGGAGTTGGAAAACCTCGATCGGTTCATGAAAAATGCCGTGGACTATCTTAATGACAAGGGCCGGCTCTGCATCCTGTCTTTTCACTCCCTGGAAGATCGTATTGTAAAACGCCGGATCAAAGCGCTGGAGAAAGGGTGTGTATGCCCGCCGGATTTCCCGAAGTGTGTTTGTAATAAAAAGCAGCTTGCAATTTCACTATCCCGAAAAGCGGTCCGACCCTCCGGGGCCGAAGTTCAAGCAAACCCAATGGCTAGAAGTGCGAAGTTGAGGGCGATGGAAAAAATATCGATTTGAAGGGGGCAGGATCGTATTTTCTATCTGTTTTGGATAACAAGTCACAAACTCCATGGCCAGAAACGTAAAGAAAAGAAACCGCAAACTGCGCGCTACAGGCATCTGGATTTTTTTGATGTCCATCTTTATCGCTGAGCTCTTTTTTTACACATGGTGCCGGGTTCAAGACGTTAGGGTCGGATATGAGATTTCGAAGAAACGGGATAAACGTCAAAATCTCTTAGCCTTGCAAAATAATCTGGAGGTTGAGCTCGCCCGTCTGAGATCTCCTGAACGGCTTTCGGAAATTGCAAAGCATCGATTCAATTTAACCATTCCCACGTCAGAA
>DRHF01000292.1 GCA_011049715.1 Desulfobacterales bacterium | reverse complement strand
GATTGAGAAATCCGCCAGCTGACAATAGTCCAAAAACTGGTTGATATGGCGATGAAGCATGTTAAGATCCCTGTTGAATCATGCCTCATCATGAAATGCCCGTTAATAAAAGGCAAATTGCGCTAACCGCGGGGTTTGTTGGCTAGCAATGATAAATGATCCCAAATAGCAAATGGATTAAAGACTGGCAAATCGGAGAAAATCCTTCTCGCGAGAAGGAAGTTTCAAACGATTTATTCAGGCTTTTTACAGATTTTTGGAAGTCCGAGGGGCTGGATGAGAAAGGGAAAACCACAAAGAATCGATATTCTGGGGCTTTGCATTCGATTGGTGGCTATTTAGTTGAGCAAGCAATTTCGGATGATGATGCGGATAAAACATCTCAAGAACTGCTTTCTGAGCATATTGGCCCTTATGACGGTCCCTTAATTTGTCACGATAATGAGGCTTGGCAGAATGAAATTGATATGGTCTCCAGAAAGTTGCACAAATACATGAAATCCAAATGCTAACATGTCGCTCGATCTAACCAGAAATACACCGGCCAAGTTTTACCTTCAAGGCAATCATTTTCCAGCGGTGTATTTCTGGTAGATCAGCTTAGCGTTATGAGTGAAGAGGGACTATAGCCAATGAGCGATGTTGTATTTATCTTGGGCACTGGGGCTTCGAAACTATGTGGAGCACCATTGATGGCGGATTTTTTAGACGTCGCAAATCATTTATTGCGCTCTCGGTCTGTAGAAGACAAAAAAGAGCATTATGAAAATGTATTTCGAGCCATTGGCGCCTTACAATCTGTACATTCCAAAGCACAGCTTGATCTCACAAATATCGAATCAGTATTCACAGCATTGGAGATTTCCAATGTTCTTGGAAAACTACCAGGCTTTGATGCAACAGAGATCCCCGGAGTAATCGCTTCGCTCAAAGAGGTTATCGTCAAGACTCTTGAGTCAACAATTAATTTTCCGATATCTCAATCATATGTTGGCACTCCGGTGCCATATGAACCCTTCGCTAAGCTCCTGTCTCACCTTCGGGAAGAGGCGTTACCTCAGCAATCTGTATCTATTATCACATTTAACTGCGACATTGCTGTGGATATGGCCTTACATAAAGAAGGAATGGGACCTAACTATGGCATACTACATGATCCGAATTGCCACAATCCAGTGTCATTGTATAAATTGCATGGTTCTCTTAATTGGGCTCAAAGAAAGGATTCGGGTACGGTTTATCCTCTGCAGCTAAATCAATACTTTGCAAAATATTCAATTCAGGGCTTGAACAAACGAGGGACATGCAAAATCCCCATCGGCTCGCAATTAAGTGAGTACTTTTCAAAATATACCGATGTTGAAGTTGAATCAGAACCCGTTATTGTTCCTCCGACGTGGAATAAATCTGATTACCATCAGGCACTGTCAAAAATTTGGGGCAAGGCGGCCCAAGATTTGAGTGAGGCTCGCGCCATATTTATTTGTGGTTATTCCTTACCGGAAACCGATGCATTCTTCCGGCTTCTCTATGCTTTAGGGACTGTGGGCTCATCACCTCTTGAAAAAATCACTGTATACAACCCAGATGATACAGGCGCTGTAGATAAGCGCTTTCGTGAAATGCTAGGTCCTGGTGCTATTGCCCGGTACCAATATAAACAAATGTTTTTTCATGATGCAATTTCTGATGTTAAGGCACTGTTTCCAGCAAGAAAGCATAAATACATAACCATGCTAATTCAGCCGACGCAAAAAACCGCGCGGCTGATTAGCGACGTTCGGCAAGAAGAGAAGAGGGGCGAATGCGGGACGTCCCGAACTTCCGAACTTCCACGCGAACTTCCATACTTTTAGGCGATAGAGCGGAGATTTAACGTTGAAAAAGCTTAATAAGATCCTCTACCCGGGACATTGTAGCTCCTGCAACGACGACATTCCTGCTGGTGTATCGGCATGGTGGGATCCAACGAAAAAAGCTCTAGTTTGTTTTAGATGCAGACCCGACGCGGCCACAAGGCAACAGAATCAATCAAGCCAGCGATCAAATGATTGTAACAGTCGAGCTAACTCAACTTATACGGAGGACAATCAGAAAGGCAACAAGACTAGAATAACAGGGAAACAGTACCAAGACGATTCATTACAAAAAAAATGGGCACATTTGATCAATTATCTGCGGCGGTGTGTTGAGCGAGAAGCGACTGGTGACCTCACTCCCGAGAAAGACAAGCAACGGTGGTTACTAACTCCTTACAAAACCGAAGAACTTATCTGCGGGACAGCGGACCAGGCAGGCATGTTTACGGAAGTAAGTGACCTCGGACGATGTCTCCAGCAAGGGGAGGTTCTTGTTTACGGCTGGCCGACTCTGTTGCTAACCGATAAGCGAGGCGTCAAAAGAATTGGGCCGTTATTTGTCACAGAATTGGAAAACCTTAAACAGCACCTGGGAGCCATCATCCCTGCCGAGGACGAACCGTACCTCAACCCAGCTCTCTTAAGTGAAGATTATTTTGACGCTGATGCCATTTCGGCGGCGGTCAGCCTTGCAAACGACGGTTTACCATTCGGGGAACCAACGGCGATGGCATCTACAGCATCCAAAATCCTTGCGGAACTAGGTTTTGCCGAAGCTGGACTTGAACCGGAGGCTCTGCAACCGCATCAAAATCTCATCGATGGAGTTAATAATGCCGCAGTTATTGTGGTTGGTGAAAGTAGCTTAATGACAAAAGCATTAGTCACGGAACTCCGCAAACTAGAGCATCGTACAGACTGGCGAAACACGCCAGCAGCATGGCTTCTTGGACTGGCCAGACCCGCTCCTCGTGAAGTAAAGAATCCTGTGGCGGCCCCCCTTCAACTCAACGATACGCAGGAACAGGCTGCTGAACAGATAAGACGAGAGTATCTAACAGTGGTAACAGGTCCGCCCGGAACTGGCAAAAGCCAGCTTGTAGCGGCTGCAATCTCTAATGCCTGGATAGACAAAGACACAGTTCTCCTAGCTTCAACAAACAACTCTGCTGTAGACGTTGCCGTCGAGCGATGTGCCAAAATACATCCAGGACTGGTAATACGGACCGGTAATCGAAAACATCGTGACGAATTAATTGAGAAAGTGACCCATGTTCTGTCAACAGTGAAGAATATCAACCCTAACGAGGCTGAGGCCCGTCGACAGTTCGTAAGTGCTGTGTCAGAGCGTACCCGGATTCAGGAATCCATCGAAAGGATGGGTTTTTTACGGGCAGAGCTTGCCGACAGCCACCTGAAATCTGAGTCAGCTGCCAAAAGGGTCTGGGGAACCGAGACAACCCCCCAGCTTAACAAAACACTTCGCACTATCCTGAGGAAGGCGAAACGCCTCAAGTCTGCGTGGTTCTTTGGCAACATTCGTCGACGGAGGTTCCTTAGACAAATAAACGCTCTCCCTGCACCAACAGTTAGAGACGTCTATGAATGGGCTATTGTTATCGATTTTTTCGAGAATGGGCGAAGGGAACTCGATCAACTTGAGAGCGTTTTTGTCGATGAAGCAGCGTCCTTGTTGAAAGCCGACGAGGCTTGGCAGGCGGCCAGCACCAATGTCGTTAAAGCAACCACTATCTCACGGATATCCAAATTCGGTAATTCTTTAGCTGCGATAGGTACAGCTAGGAGATCCGGTCCAGGCTTCATTCGTGCACTTGAGACAGCTCTTAAAGGTGGCTTAGGGTGGGCCTGCACAGCACTTTCGGTGCAACCCAATTTTCCGCTACGTACCCGCCTGTTTGACCTCGTGATAATCGATGAGGCTAGTCAATGCACGGTTGCAGCCGTACTTCCGCTCGCATATCGAGCCCGCCGACTAGTGATAATAGGCGACCCAAACCAGCTTACACCTGTCGTACGCTTGGACCAAAGACAGCTTCGCCGGCTCGCAACTGCAGCAGGACTTGAAAGCGAAGAGCTGGATTCAAGAGGACTGGACTATGGTACCGGTTCTGCATACCTTGCGTTCGAGCACCTGGTCGGCCAGGACAATGTCGTCCTGCTTGAGGACCATTATCGCTGCCACCCTCTCATTGCGAGATGGTTCAATAGCTGCTTCTACGATGGACGACTGAAAGTGTTGACCGATGTTTCTACAATGATGACTGGGCAAAGGGGGCTCGTCTGGGTAGACGTTTTTGGGAAGACAGAACGAGGGCCAGCCGGAGGTGCCAGAAACGCTGTAGAAGCCGCAATGGTCCTCGATATATTAAAGGATTATATTGGCTCCAGCTCCTCAGTTGGAGTTATAACACCATTCGCAGCACAGGCGGCCTTGATTCGCAAGAGCGCATTCAAGCAATTCCAGGGCGAGCACTTAGACGATGTTGATTTCACAAGCGGAACAGCCCATCGATTCCAGGGTGACGAGCGTGACGTAATTCTATTTTCGACAGTAATAGCCCCAAACACACCACCTAAAACAGCTCGATGGATAGAGAATCAACGGAATCTACTCAACGTTGCCGTCAGCAGAGCTCGGAAGGCACTAATAATCTTTGGCCATCCCGAAGCAGCTACTACGCTCAACGTGCATACCTTAGTGTCTCTCAGACAAGCCGCGATCGAAGGACTTCCAAAAATCGAGACTACAAGCTGGCTTGTACACTCTGAGTCAGAAAAGCGCCTAAAAAATGCTCTTTGCGAGATTGGTTTGAATCCTCTACTAAAGCCTGTCGAGGAAGGGTATGAGCTTGATTTCGCCATCTTGATTGAGCCAAGTTTCAAACTAAACATCGAGGTTGATGGTGGGCATCATCTTGATTTCTCGCGGGGCAAACAGCGCCGGCGTGATATTGCTAGAGACAGGATTCTCAGTGCACTCGGTTGGAAAATTATCCGTGTCCCAGCCTGGCGATGTCTAAAAGATCCTGGCGGTGTAGCAGCAGAGATAAGCTCCTATATTGACAGAGGTGGCGACAATAATGGACAATGATCCATGCCCTGCATCGTATCCTAATTACCTACATGAAATAATTGGGGTTAGAAGTGAGGAGAAGGAGGAAGGAGGGTCGGGCCACAGCAACATTTTGATATAATAAGCAAAACGCTTAAAATCTGCGTCGAATAAGGCCTTAAAAGGGCATTTTGGGGGTCTAAAACACACCTTTAAGAAATGGCACGGGCAAAAGACATTATCTTCCTGGTCACGTTTGACATCTTACGCATCGGTGTCATAAAAAGGAATTTTTGCTTAAATTTGCCAGAGATCGACGTCGATGGTTGCAATGGTTGTTTGAAGCCAAGAAGCGGTATGGTCTCTGTATATTGAACTATATGGTAACTTCAAACCACATCCAT
>DRHF01000291.1 GCA_011049715.1 Desulfobacterales bacterium | reverse complement strand
GCCGAAACCGCACGGGCTTTATTTCGACATGGTCGCTCACCCTTTAAAGGGCGCCACGCTGGATGATGCTAAAAAGTTTAAATGGCCGAATCCCAGGGACCAGGCAAGGCTCGAAGGGATCAAAGAGGAATCATCCAGGCTAGCGAAGTCAGACTGCCTCGTGGTCCTCGGTACAGTGGGTATGACAGTCGGGCTGCTGCAGACCTTTCAGTGGCTTCTCGGGTTCGAGGACTCTTTCTACGCCTTGGCTGCCGAGCCCGAATTAACTCATTATATAGTGGGGAAGCTGGCCGAGCTGGATATCGAGTTCTGGGAGTGGGCGATCCCGTACCTGGGCGACGATATTAAGGTAGCGTTGTACGCGGATGACTTCGGAATGCAGACCGGCCCGGTTTTTTCCTATGAGATGTTCGAGCGCTATTTTAAATCCTGGTACGCGAAAATATTTTCAGTGATAAAGAAACAGAACCCCGGCCTCTACATATTCTTCCACACCTGCGGATCTTCACGTTATGTCCTTCCCGATCTGATCGAGAGCGGCATCGACATACTCAATCCGGTCCAGTTTACTTCTAAAGACATGGACCCGGTCCAGCTGAAGAAAGATTTCGGAAAGGACATTACCTTCTGGGGCGGAGGTGTGGACACTCAGCTCGTGCTTCCCAGAGGGACCGTGCAGCAGGTAAAGGACGAAGTCAAAAAGAGGATCGATCAGTTCGGCGACGGTGGAGGGTTCATTTTTACCACGGTCCACAATATCCAGCCCGATGTTCCGCCCGAAAACATTATGGCAATGTGGGAAGCTCTCCAGGAATACGGTATTTATTGATCGGAACCGAAAGAGAATGACAGGTATATTTTTTTATTTCTATGAACGCAAATAACGGTTGGAAATTCTCTAACCAACTATGTCATAGTGAATTAAATAAAACAACCTCGAAAATTATAAAGTATATGAAATCTCTCTAAACGCCTGACAGACATCAGTGTGAAATAATCACAGCTATTTTGTTATTGCAGATGAAGTTAAAAGGTGTTTTTTCCTTTTATAATTATTAAATATATGTTATTATAAATGTATTGACATATACTTAATAATTGGGGGTTCACCATGATCGATCCCGAACGAGATGAAATCACCTTAAAAACTTTCAAAAAACAAAAGGTTATGACAGTATCACAACTGGCAGATCTCCTGCATAGTTCTGTACCCACCGTACGTAACCGTCTTAGAATATGGCAGGCCTACACCAGCTACAACAAAAATGGCCGTTACTACACCTTGCCAACTATCCCCAAATTCGATGGGCATGGCTTATGGAAGTACAAGGGTAGTTTTTTTTCCAAGCACGGAAATCTGAAAAAGACGGTCATCCAGCTTGTGAAAAGTTCTCCTATGGGGCTTGAGGGCTCTGAAATCGGAAGACTCTTGGATCTTACTCCCAGATCTTTCATGTCTCACTTTCGAAAGATGGATGGTTTATGTCGCGAAAGATTTGAGGGGAGGTTCATCTATTTCTCCGATGAGGAAGCTGTTTTGCTAAACCAAAAACAAAGGCTCAAGAAGGCTTTAGAAAAAAGGCGTGCCACAGTTCCTTCTGCCACGGATGCTGTGTTGGTG
>DRHF01000290.1 GCA_011049715.1 Desulfobacterales bacterium | reverse complement strand
AGATGTGTATAAGAGACAGGTGATTACTATATGGATACCGGTTCAAACTGATTGTCGCATTGTTTTTCCAAAAAATTTTATTTGTCCCACACCAGATGCGGCACCGTGCCCCATTGGGGGTGCGAAACTTGAATATTTATTCATAAAATATGAGTTGAGGCAAAGAATGCTATAGAACATTTCGATGAAGGCAACAGGAGGTTGAAGAAAATGGGGAAAATATTTTCAAGACGGGGTGATGGGTTTGCCATTTACATGCTTGAGGCTGAACTGATGAAAGACCTTGAAGACGGTACACAGGATGCCTCAGAGCGGGGTAAAATACCTCCGCTGACAGATGAAGAAGTCAAACACCTTTTTGACATATGCAAATCGATCCATAAGATATCCGGTGTTGAAAAGGGACACGAAGTGGTTATGACCTATGATGGCGGTACAAACAAGATACCACGTTTGGGGATAAATACAGGGCGATTACAAACCCTCCAGATCTATGAGCGTTGTTTTGGGGCTGATACGACTGAGCTGTCCGACCCGGATTATACCTATAGACAGGTCAAGCCGACCTTGCGGGATGATATCCCCATGATGGAACAGGCGCAGCTTCTGATGGTTGTACCTGTATTTTACGGAGCAATGCCGAATCTGGGAATTTACACTCAACCGGATGGTCCGGTGCCGAATCCTATGGAATTGCTTCCGGTAGGGAAAATCAAGGAAGCGAAAGCGGCTTACGAAGAAGCCGTGGAGTTGGCTGTAAGGGATATCGTTATTGTGGCCAGTGCCTATTATGAGGCCGGGGCGGATGGCATAAATATCGATACTGTTGGGGCATGCGGTGATCCTGACTTTAAGGCGGCTCTGCTTGCTTCCGAAGAACTCACCACAAAATATCCGGGCATCTGCATTGAGATGGGGATGGCTGGTGAATTTGTTTTGGGGATGCATGGCGGGATAAGCCATAATGATGTTAAGCTGGCAGGGCTGTATCCACATGAACAGGTAAAAATGGCTCAGGCTGCAGGTGTGACCATATTTGGCCCGACCATCAATACAAAGCCGGCCAAATCGATCCCATGGAATATCGCAAGGGTTGCAACCTATACAAAGGCCTGTGTCTCGGCTGCTGAAATTCCGGTTCACGCCAATATGGGGATGGGGGTGGGTGCTTTGCCTCTTTGTCTGACCCCTCCGATTGATATCGTTTCCTTGGCATCCAAAGCCATGGTTGAAATCACTGATTTGGATGGTTTGTAGGTGGGTGACGGTGATCCGGTCGGCGTTGCCGTAACTCACGCCATGGCCTCAGGTATGGGCGGAATACGCACTTCTGGAGATCTAGTGGCGCGTATGCAGATGACCCGGGGCATGAAGATTGGCGAGGCAAAGCGTTTTGTAGCCAATACACTGGCTGTCTCCGTAGATGAACTCGCTGACGAGACGATGATGCGGGAGGTTCGAGAAGATCTTAGACTGGGCGGGGTATACCAAATGGAGGGACAACCGAAGGGGATTGAAATCAAACATCATATTGCTGAAATTCTCGAGATTGAAATCAATTCTGTTAAATTATTTAGGCAACATGTTGGATAACATTGATAAATTTTACTAACTTCAGAGCCCCTGATCTCGCGTAATTTCAATTGCAACTTATTCCGCCGTGAAGACCAACACCATACCCTCAGACTTATCAGCTCGTCGGAAGCAGCAACGCTTATTCGAAGTGAACTGTTCCAAACATCTTCCCTAAAGAGATTTCTTTTTCCAAAACATTTTTTAATTTTTTGCCGCATTCTTCAGAACAAAATAAAAACATACAGTCCTTACCGTCCTTTTTGGCTTCTGAACCTTGAGCTGTTACCATCATATAAATAGGCTTTTCTTCAGAAACCAGACTTATCTGGATACAATGGCTTTCGTATTCAGATAAATCAATATCTGGTTTTAGCTTTGCACCAGCACCAAAAACTTCCATGTGATCGCTAATATGGTTGTGGCACCAAGCACATTTACTCAGGGCTTCTTCATCTGGGATAATGTTAAATTCCATGATATCCTCATGCTTCCATAAATATTTTTTTCATGATTTGAATCGCACTTTCTGAACTCAATCTTTTTTTACAGGTGACCTTATTAGAATGAAATCTCAGTTCAAGGAGGTGTCCGATTTCTCTCTTCCCGATCCATACACAAAGATAATTGTCTTCGTCAATCATAAGCTTAACAATGTCATTTTCTCTGGCATTTTCTCCTGGATATGAAATTGCTGCTCGGATTTTAATTTCTGTAGGCCTTTTGAAATGACCACCAATTGCGCCCCCTGTCTCGCCATGGTCTCGTGGCAAAACCGTATCAATTAAAAAGGAGGGAATCGGCCGAATCTACACAAACATCTTTACATCGAGCTCTTCGTCTTTGTGACGAGTATCGGCCAGTTCACAGATGCGGCTCAGCTCCTTGTAAGTTGCTTCGTTCAGGAGAGGCTCTGTTGCGGTCTCCAGTATTTTGATCACCCGATCGTGGACCCGTTCGCCGTAACGTTTGCTTCCGCTTTGGGTCCAGTCCTCCCAATTTTGACGATCAATCAGCTTTGGCCGCCAAATTTCGTTTTTAAAGTGGTTGTAGGTGTGATTGTGTTCCAGAAAATGGCCACTCGGGCCAACAGCACCCATCACATTCAGGGCCATTGTGTCGTCGTTCACAGGAATGCCCCGCAAAATGCGCTTCACCATATCAATGATTTCGTCGGCGGCGACCATTTGCTCCATTGAGCTGGTCAAGCCCGAATCAAGATAACCCACATCATGAATCATATTGCCGCCGATGAGGGCGGCGGTGGAGATGTTGATCGTCGCCTCCATCACCGACTGCTCGTCGAAAAGTTTGGCGTCGGAGCATCCGGCTGTTTCATACATCGGCACGCGCAGCCATTTGGTGATATCGGTGTAACCGGCGCTCATCAGGGCCATTTCCGGGGAGCCGTATGTATAGGTGGCGGTCTTCATATCCATGTTTGACATCAAACCGCCGATGATGATCTGAGCCCCTGGTTTTCGTGTCTGGCTGATTACAATACCGAACAGGCTTTCAGCCAGAGATTGTACCAATAAACCGGCCAAAGTGGTTGGTGCCGTCGCACCGGCAAGTGGACAGGGCGTATAGACACAGGGAATGTCGTTGTCGGTGGCAAACAGAAGTTTTTGCACGACCTCTTTGGTGTGGCTCAACGGCGATACAGGCTCGATGTAAATTGAAAATGCCGGGCCTTTCCGCCACTCTTCCTTGCCGCCCACCAGGATGTGAGCCATTTCAAGGATATCACCCAGGCCTTCGGCGTCTACAGCGGTGACATTGATCGGCTTGCTGGTTCCCTCTACCATGGCCAAATATTGCCACCGGTCGTATGTACTTACAGCGGTGTCCTGGGTAATCCCCAGGGACATGTGGAAGTTTAAGTTGGGTAACGCCTGCGCTAAACGAGCAATACTTTTTACATCTTGGTACGTCGTACGTCTCCGTTTCCCTGTGTAAGGATCAAGGGTAAACGGTGTGTCTGAGCCACCTCCAAAATAGATCTGGTTTTTGTAAAGTTCCATACGGTACTTTCGGTCGAATCCAGTGAGAACCACTTTACTCGGCACGGTGACCCGCGCCTTTTCTACCAGCCAATGCGGAATTTTCACCAAGTGGCTTTCATCGGTTTTATCCTCCACAATTGCGCCACCGGAATAGGCTACTTCAACGCCTTCTTTGTCATATACACGAACCCCTGTTTCGTATAACACCCGCAGAGCAGCATAATAGATAGCTTCGATCTGATCTTCGGTAAGTACTTGGAGCGTTGGCGTTTCGTTTATCTGATAATTCGTCCTGTGTACTTGCATAATTGACTCTCCTTATGTTTCTTTCGCTTGGCCGTCAGCTCCCATAGGGCTATACCACATCCAATAGACGCTTTACCAATTTAACCGCAGTGGGTCCATTGTATGCATACCCATCAGCGCCGATTCGATCGACAGTTTCGGAATCGACGGGAGCACCACCGACGATCACTTTGACTGAATCACGCAGATTCGCCTCCTTTAAAGCTTTAATGGTATAACCCATGGCGATCATCGTTGTGGTCAGCATCGCCGACATGCCAATGATATCCGGCTGATTTTCCTTGACAGCCTCTATAAATTTCTCGGGGTCTACATCAAAGCCCAGGTTAATCACTTCAAAGCCGGCACCTTCGCACATCATGCCGACCAAATTTTTGCCGATATCGTGGATGTCGCCTTTTACTGTGCCCAGGACAATCCTACCGATCGGCTTGGTTCCGGTTGCAATCAGATGGGGTCGTAACACTTCTAAACCGTCATGCATGGATTTGGCCGCCAACAGCACTTCGGGTACAAACATCTCCTCCTGTTCGAATCGGCGACTCACTTCGTTCATTCCAAGAAGAAGACCATTGTCCAGGATATCTATGGGCGCCAATCCCTGATCCAACGCTTTCTGAACCAACTCGGGGGCCTTCTCTTCATCTCCATCGATGATGGTCGTTGACAATTGCTGACAAATTGTACTCATTGTATTTCTCCTTTTGATTCGATTCCGATACAGGCCTGGGTGGATTCCTTAACCCGGTCTTCAGCAGCTTCCAAAACTTCCCTGATCACCGCTTCTGTGTCCGGTTTAATGGGAGAGGTTTGATGGGTGTCCAGGATGTCTTGAACCCGGACAATGACCCTATCGCGCATGGTTGTACGTCCCTTATTTTCCCACTCCTCAAAACTGTGTCGATCACACAAATTGGGGTACCAGTACTCACTCTTGAAATGTCTGCGTGTGTGTTTTTCATACAAATAGTGCCCATTGGGCCCGACCTTATGGATGACGTCGGTGGCCAATGTTTCGTCGTTAACATCGATACCCCTTGTTATACGGCGCGAATAGCCGATTGCTTCGTCCATCATTGCTGTTTGTAAAATAGAGCCGGTCATCCCGCTCTCGGTGTATCCAACATCGTGGCACAGGTCGCCGCCAGTCAGTGCAGAAAAAAAGCAAGAAAGTGAGCCTTCGAGTGCAGCCTGTTCGTCGAGCACTTTAGAATCGGTGCAGCCCCCTGTTTGCCAAAGGGGGATACCGGCGTAATGGGCCAATTCGGTGCTGCCGGCCATCATCAAGGACAGTTCGGGTGCACCATAGGATAGGATCATGTCACTCATATCCATTACCGATAGAACCCCTCCCATGAAAAAAGGGATGCCGGGTTGGATAGTCTGGGAAAGAACCAGCCCCATCCACGATTCGGCCGTAGCCTGGATGATGATGCCGGCCGCTGTCACCGGTGCAGTCCCACCGGCCAAAGGACACGGGGTAAATATCAGAGGTACCCGTTGTCTGGCCGCAAAAATGAGTTTGTCAACCGCCTCGAATGTACTCACCAGCGGTGACAGCGGTTCACAGTAATGGATATAGTTGGGACGTTTTTCAAACGCCTCCTGCCCCCCTGCCTCGGCAACGGCGATTTTATGGATGTCCTCCGAATCGTCCCACCCGTAGGACCAGGCCACGATTGGTTTACTGGTTTTGGGAAACATCTCTGCAAATTCATAGCTGGCTGCCAGTTCAAATTGAACGTCACTGATGGTACCCAGCGACTCGCAAAAATCGATGTTTGGAAGGGCATCCACCACTTTTGCTACAATGCGTGCATCGGATTTTAGGAAAGGACGTCGCTCCAGGGTCTCTACATCAATGAAATTGGGGGGGGTCGGACCCGGGCCAAAGTATGCCCGGCCCGGACCAATGTGAATATCGTGATCGGGATTTCCATCGCGTGCGAAGATGGTAAAACTCCGGGGCGCCATCTGCAAAGCGCGTTTCACCAGATAGGCAGGTATGCGCACTCTGAGACCTTCTATTGTTGCGCCGGATTTTTGGAGAATATCACGGGCTTCTTCGTGATGTACGTCAAGACCGGTGTACTCCAGAAGATGAAGCACGCCATCAAATAAGGTTTGCAATTGATCTTGTGACAGTACATTGAATCGTATCCCTGAATTGATTCGATAGTTTGTTCTCATTTAACGATCTCCTTTCTCAGTCGATGTGCAGAATATAAAAACTATTCACTCTATTTTTGGACGCCAATGCAGCGATTTATAATCAAATTCTCCGGTTTCAATGATATTAAACTTGATAATTTGAAAGTTCGGACTGAGATCAAAATCCCTCGGCATGATTTGAGAAAAGTGACGCATGATCAACTCTGATCCAAACGGGTTTTTCTGAAAGTCTTTATCTTCTTCCCCGGAAGTTTTAAACGCTGGAACAATGGGATAACCAATATGCTGAAACGATTGTGCAATCATCCCGGAACAGATGACTTGAAAATCATTACACTTCCCGAGACAGGCATTTACCGCGTGCCTTTTGAAAGGATTTAATCTGAAAGGAAGGAGCATCAACGCAATGTCAATGATATTCTGCTCGTCATAATGCTTCCCGAGATTGCTGATTACCTTCTCGATGACCGTCTTCAAATCTTTAGGTAAAATTCCATAGGGTCTACAAACCCTGATATTATAATCTCGATATTTTCGTAAAGGGGATGCAATCACCCCTTTGCCGGTAAACGCTTCAACCACCAGATGGTTCGCATCAGAACCAAATTCATCCAAATATCTATCCCGGAAAGGATGATCTTCCTTGATTAATTTATCTCCGACATAAAAGGCGACATGGCTCCAATGGCTTTTGGAAAACAATTTAATAATCGTGCTCATCTCGGAACGACCTTCAACCAGTACCACATCTCCTTTCCGGATATACTCATACAACTTGTTCAGATCATTGTAGATTCTATGTCGATAAGATTCACGAGGGGTTTCAAGCCGATTAAAAATATAATCCCGGATAATCTGAAGAAAATGATGAAAAAAAGACACGACCCGATTACCCTCCGATCGATGATTCATCGAACAGATTGAACAATTATGCAAACTGATGTGGCGTCATTTTAAAATTTTAACACCCATCGCGGTTTGGAGGCAAGGGAAAAAAGGAACCGTCATGAAGCTTTATTCTTGACAGTAAAAGTGCGTTTCTCTATGTTTTATTCAATAAAACTAAAAAGATATAACGAAAAAACTGAATCCATAAGCAGTCTATTGGCCAGCCGAAATGAACTTTGTGATATTGAAAAATCCCTTGTCCGCTCTGGGTAGACTGACCATCTTAAAAATTCGAGAGCTTGGAAGTGTTGCCATCTTTTTTTTGCAGGGTTTTTTCTATATTTTTTCTTTTCCCTTACAGATTGTAAAGACCGTTCAACAGGTTTATTTTATTGGGACGAAATCGATTTTTGTCATCATTTTGACCGGTACATTCACGGGAATGGTACTTGGATTCCAGGGATATTACACCCTGGTGAAATTCGGCTCTGAGGGGTTGCTCGGTGCGGCCGTGGCCCTTTCGCTGATTCGCGAAATGGGGCCGGTGATGACTGCAATTATGGTGATTGCAAGAGCCGGGTCGTCCATAGCTGCGGAAATCGGGATCATGAGAATCTCCGAGCAGATCGATGCCCTCGAAACCATGGATATCAACCCGATACGGTATCTGGTCAGCCCCCGGTTCGCTGCAGCGGTGATCAGTTTTCCCTTATTGACCGCCCTTTTTAACGTGGTGGGCATTTTCGGCGGGTATGTCACCGGTTCGGTTTTGCTCGGCATCAATACCGGCACCTACTTTTTCAGGGTTGAATCCGCCGTTTCGATGGAGGACATCACCGGCGGGTTCATCAAATCGATTGTTTTTGGCGCCGTGGTTGTCACGGTATGTTGTTTTCAGGGGTTTTTTACCCACACCCGGGCGGAATTCGGCGCTAAGGCGGTTAGCAGTGCGACAACCGCCGCCGTGGTGATTTCCTGTGTCCTAATCCTTATAGTCGATTATGTACTGACATCCTTTTTTTTGTAAGAGACGATGATACAACCACTGATTCAATTTCAAAATGTTTTTAAGAAATTTGGTGACCAGCCTGTTTTGCAAGGAACCGATCTCAGTATTTTCCAGGGGGAGGTTGCCACCATTATCGGAAAAAGCGGGGCAGGGAAGAGCGTCCTGCTCAAACACATCATCGGCCTCATTGAGCCGGATTCAGGCAAAATCCTTTTTCGTGGAAAGCCGCTTTCCGAGATGAATAACCGTGCGAAAAGGAAGCTGAAACATAAACTCAGTTACATGTTCCAGAGTACGGCTCTTTTCGATTCGCTGGATATTTTTGATAATATCGCGCTCCCCTTGAGGGAGAGGGGCTCATTTTCCGAGCAGGAGATTCACCGGCGAGTAAAGGAAAAAATGAAACAGCTCGACCTGGGTGGGATTGATCACAAATTTCCTTCTGAGGTCTCAGGGGGGATGAAAAAAAGGGTCGCCCTGGCAAGGGCGCTGGTCACGGACCCGGAGATTATCCTTTTTGACGAACCGACCACCGGCCTCGACCCGATTCGCAAAGCAACCGTGCACCACATGATTTCAGATTATCAGAAAAAATTTGGATTTACCGGCGTGATGGTCAGCCATGAGATACCGGATATTTTCTACATTTCACAACGGGTCGCCATGTTGAATGAGGGCCGGATCGTCTTTGAAGGAACACCGGAAGAAATCCGGAATACTTCGGATCCGGTTGTGCGGAATTTCATCCGGGGTTTGGACACCCCAAGGGATGGGCTGACCGGAATGCCCACCCAGCTCCAAGTGGAAAAAAAATTCAGGGAAGAAGTGGCCCGGATGCTCCGGCATAAAATCCCCTTTTCCCTGGTTCTTTTTAAATTGGAAAATCTAAATGAAATTTCTCGGGAAATGGGACATCTCGCTGCTCAAACTGTACTGATAAATTTTGCCACACAGGTTAGGAATCGCATCCGTATTTTCGACGCCTGTTCCCGGGCCGGGCAGGACAAAATTATGGTTATTCTCCCCAACACGAACTTGAAACAGGCCCGGATGTTCTGCGCCAAATTGGCTAACCAGTTGAAGGGGAATGAAATTTTGGAGGTTCAGCCCTACCCTGGATTCTGCTTTACGGTGACCGTGGGCTATGAGGAGATAAAAAAAGAAGAAACCATCGGCAATGTGCTTGCCAGCGCAGAGTCGATAAAGAATTCATTTTATGAGTTTATTGTTTGTTAGGCTTGGGAGGCGTTATGAAAAAAACAACCATTGATACATGTGTCGGCATTTTCGTTTTGATCGGCATCGCATCTGTCGGATACCTGACCATCAAGCTGGGAAAAATGGAATGGATCGGCCAAAATCACTATTCTATCTTCGCCAACTTCGATTCCATTACCGGCCTTAGAAAAGGCGGCCAAATAGAAATGGCAGGGGTTCAGATCGGACATATTGCCGACATCTCACTGGATCTCGAAAAGCAGGTTGCCGTTGTTGAGATGAAAATACAAAATGAAGTGGTTTTAACCGATGATGTGATCGCCTCGGTCAAAACGGCCGGATTAATCGGAGACAAGTATATCAAACTTTCTCCGGGTGGGTCCGATGAGATTCTTAAACCCGGGGACCTGATAACCGAAACCGAGTCCGCCCTTGACTTGGAAGAGCTGGTCAGCAAATATGTGTTTGGCGGGGTTTAATAACCCGATTCCCGTAACACAGCAACTGGAGGTTCAATGACCACGAAATGGCTTGGACTATCACTGGTTCTGATGCTTGTCGGAATGACGACATTGGCCTATGGCACACCGCCGATGGAAACGCTGCAGAAACCGATGAATGAAATCGTCCACATCCTAAAAGACCCCCAATACCGTGAAAAAGACAAAAAAGAAACCCAGCGGGAAGAGCTGTGGAAGATCATACGGGGGATCTTTGATTTTCGGGAGATGTCCAAGCGATCTCTGGCCCGCAACTGGAAGCGCTTTAATTCCGGGCAACGGGATCAGTTTACTGATGTTTTTTCCACACTCCTCGGAAACATTTATCTGAACAAGGTACAGGGCGGGTACCAAGATGAAAAGGTGGTCTATCTGGGTGAGGAAATTATCAAAGATAAAAAGGCGATTGTAAAAACCAAAATCGTCCGGGAAAACGGTGAAATTCCGATGAACTACCGCATGCGTCTGCACGGGAAAAAATGGAAGATTTACGATGTTATCATCGAGGGGGTAGGACTGGTGAAAAACTACCGGACCCAGTTCAAAAAAATCCTCCGAAAAGAATCCCCCGATCAATTAATCGAACGTCTGAAAAAGAAAAATGAGGCGCAAAAAAAGAAAACCGCACAACAATAAGAGAACCGGTGGAAAAAGAAATCATATATACCCCTGTTAATTGACAATTAATATGAGGAGCGTCACATCCCTTGAAACATCAAATCGTGTTTTTTGCGTTTCTTTTCTCATTCCTGATTGGTTGTGCCCTTGTTCCTGAAAAGCCTCCGTCATCTCTGGCAGATCCATCCTTTCATCAAATTCAAAACCTGCTGGCTTCTACGGGAGATTCAATGTTGTCAACAAATCCCGAAGAGGAAGATACGGCTGATCAAAACGACGATGATGATGTTTTAGACGATGATGAATACGAAGATGAAGATGAGATCTCTGTTCCGGATCCTCTCTCGCTCTGGAACAAAGGGATGTTTCACTTCAACGACAAATTTTACTTCTGGATCCTCAAGCCTGTCACAAAAACATATAAGGCTGTAGTTCCAGAACTGGCCCGAATCGGCGTCAGTAATTTTTTCACCAACCTAACCACCCCCATTCGTTTGGCCAATTGCATCCTCCAGGGAAAGTGGCAATCCGCCCATGCGGAAATCGATCGGTTTCTGTTGAACAGCATCTTCGGTATTCTCGGCTTTGGAAATCCGGCAAAAAGATATCCCCGTTTAAAACCGAGTGAGGAGGATCTGGGTCAAACCTTAGGTGCCTATGGAATCGGAGAGGGTATGTATATCGTTTGGCCTTTTCTGGGCCCATCCACCCTGCGCGATTCAGTGGGTTTGCTTGGAGACAGCTTCCTCAACCCAATTTCCTATGTGGAACCGATTGAAGCAGCGATCGGTATCTATGGTTACAGAATCGTAAACGATACCTCTTTCCGACTGGGTGATTACGAGTCCTTGAAAGAAGCTGCAATAGATCCCTATGAGGCGCTCCGGGATGCGTATATTCAACACCGGAAAAGCAAGGTGGAAGAATGAAAAAGGATTTTTTTCAGACATCGGGCAAAATGTCTGGGGATAAGCCCAATCCGTCCACAAGGACAGATTTGTATGTCGCAAAGAGATCGTCTTTTATATTGTTTTTCAGTTTTGGGGATGTCTGAACGATCATAAGGCCACTTTTAAGAAAGCTACTTTGCACGCCTTCGGATATTTCGAAAGTAATCCCAAAAGGGCTGGAACTTTTTACAGACAAATTTTTTTCTTTAAGAACAGCATCCAGACGTTCAATGTCAATTTCAATCCTTTCCCTGGGGGAAATGATAAAATTTCTCATTCCATCCTTTGCACATGTTTCCACAAATAGGTTGTCCGTCAAACGTTCCGGCGGCCCGGCAGGTTTGATACCGCATACAGGGCAGTTTTGTGAGGAAGAGATGTCAATGGTATCGAACGCCAACTCTTGAAGGTCGATATATAAAAGCTTATTTAACAACTTCGGGTCCTTGCCGGTCAAGAATCTCACCGCCTCTGCAACCTGAATCGCTGTAACCAAACCCAAAACAGACGGATGAACACCGACGACGCCACATGACGGAAGGTCCTCATCTTTTAACCCCGGCATAAAACACTCCAGACAGAACGTTTTACCCGGCACGATGGTAGAGACATTTCCAAAAGCCTCAATGGCAGAACCAAAGACATAGGGTATCTTGAAATGGTTGCAGGTTCGATTCACCAGGTAACGGGTTTGGGGACTGTCCAGACCGTCAAGAACGATGTCCACGCCATCTATCAACGCTTTAGCATTGGATGAATTCATCGATTCCGGAACCGGATCTAGCTCCACATCGGGATTTAAGCGGTTCAGTTGTCGGAAAGCGGCTTCGACTTTTGGTTGTCCCACAACATCAACATTGTATAGGTACTGACGGTGCAAATCTGATCGCGAAACGATATCCCTGTCAACCATACGGAGGTAGCCGATCCCCATTCCAACGAGTTTAAAAGCAATCTGTGTCCCCAGACCACCCATTCCGATGATACAGACCTTGGCGTTTTTTAGTTTCAACTGTCCACTATAACCGATGCCGGCCAGGACGACCTGTCTGGAATAGGTCTCCAGCTCAGTGTTCGTAAGATTTTCTTTCATTTTTTTTTATTTGGTTTTACACATTTTTGTTTTCATAATCTTGGATCGCCTTGGCGAGGGCATCAGCACCAAGATTGGAGCAGTGCAGTTTTTGCTTTGGAAGACCGTCAAGCGAGGATGCAACGCTTTTGTTGCTTATCTTTTTGGCTTCTTTTAACGTACATCCTTCTGCCATCTCGCTAACCATGCTCGACACGGCTATTGCGGCAACACACCCGAAGGTTTTAAATTTTATCTCGGAAATTTTATCATCTTTGACATTGATATAAAATGTCATCATGTCACCGCAGACCGGGTTACCGACCTCGCCGATACCATCGGCATCCTCGATGTTCCCAACATTTCGCGGATTTGAGAAATGATCCATCACTTTTTCTGAATACATGATTCACTCCCTTTTATCGAGTCGCCGCCTTTCCCATCCAAATGGGAGAAAGTGCACGAAGCTTTGCAACATCACCTTGAAATTTTTCCAGCACATATTCCAACTCTTCAACCGTATGGTTCCCATTGAGGGTAAATACTACAGAGCCCTGGGCGAGTACCGGACGAACACCGATGGCCACCAGAACCGGAGATGTTTTAAGGGCTTTTGAAGCACAGGCGGAACCGGTATTTGCGTAGATACCATCTTGACTGAGCATAAAGATTAGGGCTTCTCCCTCGATCGCTTCAACACAAAAGCTGGCGTG
>DRHF01000289.1 GCA_011049715.1 Desulfobacterales bacterium | reverse complement strand
TTTTATTTGGATATGAATAAAAAAAATAAATTATACCTGATCGACGGAACCGCATATATTTATCGTGCTTTTCATGCAATCCGGGCACTTTCCAATTCAAAGGGAATGCCGACAAATGCAATTTTCGGATTCACCCGAATGATTTTAAAATTACTGGAGGCACAGGCCCCGCAATACGCTGTCATGTTGTTTGATGTAAAGGGCCCCACCTTCAGACACGAAATCTATGACAGTTATAAAGCAAATCGCCCCCCCATGCCGGCTGATTTGGCGGTTCAAATTCCATACATAAAAGAGATAACAAAGGGATTCAACATACCGATGATCGAAAAGCCGGGTTATGAGGCAGATGATCTCATCGGCACCCTGGCCAAAATGGCAGCCCGTGACGACATTTCCGTCATCATGATCACAGGTGATAAAGATTTTTTTCAACTGGTCACCGATAAAATCATTGTCTGGGATCCGATGAAGGATAATACCATGGATGCAGATGCGGTCAGGAAAAGATTTGACGTCGAACCCCATCAGCTGATTGATGTGATGGGTCTTTCCGGGGACGCCTCGGACAACGTTCCGGGGGTGCCGGGAATTGGCGAAAAGACAGCCCTAGACCTGATAAAACGTTTTGGGAGTATCGAACAAGTGTATGAACAGATCGATAAAATTACCAGAAAAAAACTGCATGAAAATCTTCTAAAATACAAAGACCAAGCCCTTCTGAGCAGAACGCTCGTGACCATCGACACCCGGGTGCCGTTGACATTTGATATGGAAGCATTCAAACTCCATTCAACCGACACCAAACAGCTCTCGCGGTTATTCAAAGAACTCGAATTCAGACAGCTGCAAATGGATTTTCCGGAATCAACCGATCTGAGTAAAAAGAATTATCAGGCCATTTTAGATATTCGCGCCCTGTCTGCCCTTGTCTCCCGCTTGGTCGATGCTGGATCGTTTGCACTCGATACCGAGACCACATCCAAAGACCCGATGCGGGCAAAAATGGTTGGCCTCTCTTTTTCACTCTCTCCCCATGAAGCATTTTATGTTCCCTGTGCACATGATGACCCTGATCGGTTGAGTCAGATCAATATCGATGACGTATTGAACCAATTGAAACCCGTTTTAGAGAATCCTGAAATTAAAAAAATCGGTCAAAATATAAAATATGACTGGATTGTCCTTGCACGTCACGGCATAAAACTTGCCGGGGTAATATTCGATACCATGCTGGCATCCTACCTCATTAATCCCTCAAAACGGGCCCATAATCTCGATCAGATTGCCCTCGATTTTCTGGGCCATCGAAAGATTACCTACCAGGAGGTAACCGGTAAGGGAAAAACCGCATTGAATTTTTCGCAGATATCCATCGAAAAAGCCGTGCCCTATGCTTGTGAAGACGCAGATATCACCCTCATGGCCTATAGGGTGTTGGCGCCAAAACTCGATGAGATCGACCTCACCACACTTTTGCAGACAATTGAGATGCCCCTCGTACCGGTTTTAACAAAGATGGAGATGCGAGGGATCTGTGTCGACGAGGAAAGACTCAGCCAGCTCTCAAAATCGTTCGAGCATCAGCTCAATACCCTGGAGCAAATGATATACGGAGTCGCAGGTGAAAAATTCAACATAAAGTCGTCACAACAGCTCGGATATATTTTATTTGAAAAACTCGAACTACCGGCACAGAAAAAGACAAAAAAAAGGACCGGTTATTCTACAGATGTGGACGTCTTAACGCATTTAGCATCTCACCATGAACTGCCCGCTTTGATTTTGAGGCACCGGACCCTGGCAAAGTTAAAATCGACTTACACGGATGCACTCCTTGTCCTTGTTCACCCGGAAACAGGGCGCATCCATACGTCTTATAATCAAACGGTGACCGCCACCGGTCGTCTGAGCAGTTCCGATCCGAATCTTCAGAACATACCCGTCCGTACGGAGGAAGGGAGAGAAATTCGCAGCGCCTTTATCCCGAAAAAAGGCTGGTACATGGTTTCAGCCGATTATTCACAGATTGAGCTTCGAATACTTACCCATTATTCAAATGATCCCATTTTGATAGAGGCATTCAATAATGATGAAGACATCCATGCCCGAACCGCAGCTGAAATTTTCCAGGTCTTTCCATCCTTCATTACACCCGAATTGAGGAGACAGGCGAAAGTTATCAACTTTGGCATCATTTACGGGATGAGTGCTTACGGACTTTCAAAGGAACTCGGTATCAGCCAGAAGATGGCAAAGACCTATATCACCAATTATTTTTCAAAATACAAAGGGGTTAAGCAATTTATTGATCAGACAATCGAAGATGCAAAAAAAACAGGACAGATCAGCACCCTTCTGGGCCGTATTCGCCTCCTCCCAGATATCAACAGCGATAACATAAATGTGCGCCAATTTGCAGAACGAACAGCCGTCAATACGCCTATCCAAGGGACAGCAGCAGACCTGATAAAATCCGCCATGTTAAAAACAGACGCTGCCTTTGAACTTCAGGGACTTAAATCCGCAATGCTTCTTTCAGTCCATGATGAACTTGTTTTTGAGGTTCCACCAGAAGAACATGATTTAGTAAAAAATTTATTGAAAGAGACGATGGAAGGAATCTGGAAACTGAATGTGCCGCTAAAAGTTAATATTTCAAGCGGACAGAGCTGGGCTGAAGCCCACTAGACAAGCCAGGATTTGACATTCGGATTTTTATTTTTTATTGTTCGATCCTGATCTGGCCTAATCCGGTTTCGTCTATCATTTCTTTAGCCAAGTGAAAACGGTGAGTTAAATGAAAGAAATAAATAAGAAAAACCTCGGTTATAAAATCATCGACCCAAATAGAGTTAAGGCCGGGCTTCTCGATGCGGTTGAGTATAAGTATAAAGGGCAACGGGACATCGATATTACCATTGAACAGCCTGAGTTCACCTCTGTGTGCCCGATGACCGGACTCCCGGATTTCGGGCGGATCATTATAGAATACATTCCAAACACCAAAATCGTGGAATTAAAATCATTAAAATTTTATCTACTGCAATACAGAAATGTCGGTATCTTTTACGAGCATGTGGTCAACCAGATTCTGAATCACTTGGTTGCTGTCGTCGGTCCAAAACAAATGAAAGTAACCGGGGATTTCACGGCAAGAGGTGGTATAACCACCAGGGTCAGTGCGACATTCGAAAAGTAAAAATCCGACCCCGGAGGGGTTTGGCGGCCGTAGCCAACCCATTACATATTTTGGCCGTTTTTTGACAGATATTGTCATGTATTATTCACATATGGTGTTCAGCCTGTCACGAAAACCCAAAATGTAGTGTGGGCACGGAATTTGCTGCTGGATAGGTTTCGTTTCCTGATACATATTGGTAACGATCCCCATGGCGGCATACCGGATTTAACGTATTTTTCGGCCCGCGCATTTTACCCCGGTATAAAGAATCCATGGAGAATCCGGCCCGGTATATTACACGCGGCGCAAGCGCCTGCGCTGCGCGTTCGCGCATCTTTTTCCCGGGAAAGCCCGCTCTGGTGCGACTCGTTTGCTATCGTTGTTTTAGACTATGTGTTATGTCAAACCTAGCTTTTTAAGTACAAAGGATTGGTGATCGGTCTGGGCCAGGGAATGACCTACCATCGCGAAACCGGCCAGGTGCAATACCAATCCAAAGACAAGAAGGAAACCAGAGTGTTCGATGCGCTGGAGTGGCCCCGCTTTGAAGCGGGATGCTGGCACTCGCGGCAATGTGTTCTCATGTACCCAACAAGGGCGATCAGATGGTTCGGTATGGAGTTTATCCGCCTCTGGCGGAGCCACTACAGCAATGTGGCGAGGGGAAAACGGAAAAAAGCCGATATCGACGACAAGGTCCCCTGTATTCTGGAACCGGAGTTGACCGACACGGCTTTCCGGCGAAATTGGGCACGGCTGATGCAGAAGATTCACCCGGTTGAATTTCCCATAGGGAACCCTATTCAACTGGGTAAATGAAGTCAATCCGCTGATTTGCTCCAAATGCCAAGGGATGATGCGGGTGGTCACGTTCATAGAAGATTCGGATGTGATCCGGAAAATACTCAAACATCTGAATTTATGGGACCTGCAACGACCGCCCAGACCCGTCGCGCCAACCCAAGTGTTCCCGACATACGACGAACATCCTGCACCTTCCGCCGATGATTACCCTTGTCCGCCTTTGGAGGATCACCGATCCAGTTTATCCCATGGATTCCTACTTCTAAACAAAAAAACAGACGAAAGTTGAGGCGGCGATCTATGCCCAAATTTGCCCAAATTACACGCATCTACCGATGAATTCCGATTGACAGCTCATCCTGTTTCCGATAATTGATAACTCGTGGGCAATGGTAACTGAATATTCCCATATGTTGGGCTGCAGACAAACGCGAAACACAATTTATTATTTTCGTTTGAGTCGCTCCCCAAAAACAAGTTCTTATCTGTCGTATCTGTTCTGTTTATCTGTATCTGTTGTTTGTTGTATCTGTTTGTTTTTATCTGTGAAAAAATGAATTTTGAAAAAATCAGGCTGATCAGCCGTCGAATTTTCGCTGTAACCGTTCTTCTTACCGTTTCGCTTCTCATTGCTTTTAGCACAGGATGTACAGGCGTCTCCAATTCCAACAAAACCGCCACTGAAACGACCGGGGGCTTTGAGTTCTTTAAAGGAAACCTGAAAAAAAGGGTAGGTGTTGCAAGCTTTGAAAACAAGACTCTGGCTGAGGGGCAAAGGTTCGAACTGTTTTTACAAACAAACCTTTCCCGAACGATACAAAAAGACTGCCCTGAAATTATTCTTGAAACACCAGGTGATGCGAAATACCAAAATATTCTGAGAACTCCACCCAAAATGGGTACCGGGCGGATCGATAACTTTGCCCTTTCGATGGCCGGAAGAGAGCTGGGATTTAATGCCATTGTGGCCGGTGCGCTTCTGGATATCAGTGGAATAAAAGAAAAGCACGGTATTCTCTGGTTTAAAAGCAGTCGAAACTTCCTCCAAATACAAATCGCAGTAGAGGTATACGATACAGAAACCGGGGCTAAAATTCTTGATGAGGTTCTGATTCACCAAACAGAGGTTGATGAATCAGATTTTCAGTTGATCCAGTCAAAGAATATCCATCGTATGTACCTGATTAACGATGAGATTGTAGATATTGCGACCGAAATGGGGGAGAAAGTCTGTGATGCGGTGGCAGATCTGGCGTGGAGCGGATATATCTCTTCGATCAATGGGGGAAAAATAGTGATATCCTCTGGAAGCAACATCGGAGTCAGGCTTGGGAATATTTTTGAAGTTCGCGCCTTTGGAAAAATCATCAAAGGCGTAAATGGCCATCAGTTTGTCATGACCGGAAAAAAAAGTGGGAAAATACAAATTGTGTCGGTTTATCCTGACCGGTCGGAAGCTGTTTTACTCTCCGGGAATGAAATCCGTGTTGGAAGCCCTGTTAGGCGATCGAATAAATAAACAACTCAAGTTTCGCACCTCAATTTTTGTAAAGACCCGCATCAGACTTTTTTTCTGATCTCGCAGGCATGAACGACGCCTTGACAGCGACAGGCGGTGCTCACCAGAACCCTACCCTCTTTTTCGGCAATTTCTTTCCGGGCGCTTAAAAGGGCGCTTGGAGGATACCCACCTACTCCAGGGGCAAGTTGATGACTCCGGATGACGATCGATCTGTATTCGGGCAATTTCAGCTGCTCCAAACCTCGATACATCTCTGTTTTTCTGGGTTTTCCGGTTACAAAACATTTGTCAAACGGTTCGGGGCAGTTATCCGGGCAGAGAAAATCGGCTTGGCTGACATAGAGTTCACCCTTTTTCCCCCACATGGAATTTGGTAAAAGCAAAAACAGATTTTCCGGTACAGGAAGAGGCAAAACCTCATGGTCACTCAGCGTGCTACATATCCACTCAAATGCCACGTGTACCGGTATGGTGGCGACAATCCAGTCAGGTCTGCTTTTATCATCGAGATTACGCTCAAGAAAAGCGATACCCTCTTCCACAACCGTATCAACCTGTTCCTTTGATTCGCAAAACACTTCAGGGTCTGAGTCGACAATCGTAATATGGGCGTCCGGCTCTCTTTTTCTCAAACGGCGGGCAGCGATGGATCCAAATCTGCCTCCGCCTAAAATCCAAAATACCATAATTTCTAGTCCGCCAGATTAAATACCGAAGCACTTCGAGGTAAAGCTTCCGCCATTGAGCCGAATGAAAGACCTATTAAATTTTCTCTTCATAAACGGAAACGAAAAAAACCATTGCGAGGGGCTGTGTAAAAAGCAATCCAATAAAAATAGAACTCCCGATGGCTGTGATCCCCACAAACAAAATGATCGCGACTAAATGGTCCAATTTGTTCCCCTCCATGGACATTGCATAACTTTTCTTGATGGCTTCAATTAGACCCAATTTCTGATCCGTCATAAGGGGTATCATATAAAAGCAGAAGAACAATACCGCAATAATAAAAAGAACACCGGGCAAAACAAGGAGTACAAAACCGATGAGCGTGAGCAAAAAGACGACGATCCCAAACCCAAATAAAGGGAAAAACAGTTCCATCTGTGAAAATATGTCCTGAATTTTTGGCTCACGTCCATCTCGCAGCATCAAAAGTATGGACTGGATATACCCTGCCATCGTCACCGGGGCTAGAATTCCCAGGGTCAAGAAACTGACAATAAACATCACCAATGTCATGAAAATCAGTGGCGCAATAAACTGCAGCGTTTGATTCCAGGCAGTTTCAAGGTGTTTTCTAAAATTCATCGTTCCTTCCTCCGTCGGATTTTATATACTAGTGAAATTTGATCATAATATAGCCATATAAGGGATCTCAGTCAAATAAAGACGCTTTGCCGCAGCTATTGAGTTGGATCTTCATTCTGCCCTGACAAACTGTGGGGAATGCGCCCGCCACAGGATTGCAACAAAGGAACGGAAGCTGTTTGAAAAACGCCGAAAATTTCTGTATGATCCTATTCGGTTATTAAACCCTTATTGACAGCATCGCCGGTTTTTTATATATCGTGCTTCGGCCATTGCAGGTTCTGGTAGGGTTTGATTTAAGGTTATGAAGAAATCCGCAGCCCAGATTGAACAGGGTCTCCGCCAGGTTTCGACAAGTTATGGGGAATGCGCTCGCTGTTTCGGTTCAACGATACGACAGAATTTTAAACACCAAAAAGGAGCTCTTTATGGTAGACCGATCAATTCCCGACAATTGGGCTGAACTCGCGGCGAAAGAACTAAAGGGGAAGCCCGTCGACTCCCTTTACTGGAAAACACCGGAAGGGATAAAAGTAAAGCCGCTTTATACCGCCAAAGATACGGAAGATTTGGCCCATCTGGGAACCCTTCCGGGGTTTGAGCCGTATACCAGGGGTCCCCGAGCCACCATGTACACCGTCAGGCCGTGGACCATCCGACAGTACGCCGGTTTTTCAACCGCAAAAGAATCCAACGCATTTTACCGAAGAAATCTAGCAGCCGGCCAAAAAGGTCTCTCAATCGCCTTTGATCTCGCCACACACAGGGGCTACGACTCGGATCACTCCAGGGTGACCGGCGATATCGGAAAGGCGGGTGTTGCAATAGACTCGGTGGAGGATATGAAAATCCTGTTTGATCAGATTCCGCTTGATCAGATGTCTGTTTCCATGACGATGAACGGTGCTGTCCTTCCGGTTCTTGCCGGCTATATTGTTGCTGCCGAAGAGAAGGGAGTTAAGAAAGCACAGCTGACCGGAACCATTCAAAACGATATTTTGAAGGAATATCTGACCCGAAATACATATATCTATCCTCCGGAGCCTTCCATGCGGATTGTAGCCGACATCATCGGATACGCTTCAAAACAGATGCCCAAATATAATACGGTCAGTATCAGTGGGTATCATATGATGGAAGCCGGGGCCGACTCGGTTCTTCAGACAGCGTTCACACTGGCGGACGGCCTGGAATACGTGAGAGCCGCCCTTGCTGCCGGTCTCAATATTGACGAATTTGCTCCTCGGCTCTCCTTTTTCTTTGGTGTAGGGATGAACTTCTTTATGGAAATTGCCATGTTAAGAGCCGCCCGCTTTCTGTGGCATGAAATTATCAGCCGCTTCAATCCGAAAGACCCTCGATCTTCGATGCTGAGAACACACGTCCAGACTTCGGGGTGGAGCCTTACACAACAAGATCCGTACAACAACATTATCCGGACAACCCTCGAGTGTCTGGCTGCGGCCCTGGGTGGAACACAATCTCTGCACACCAATTCCTTTGATGAGGCGATCGGTCTTCCCACTGATTTTTCTGCCAGGATATCCAGAAACACCCAGATTATTGTCCAGGAAGAATCCCAGATCTGTCATGTGGTCGATCCGCTCGGGGGGTCATATTATGTCGAAGCATTGACCGATGGAATCATTAACGAGTCCAGAAAGATTATAAATGAGGTTGAAGAACTGGGGGGAATGGCCAAAGCTATTGAAACCGGAATGCCCAAACTCAGGATTGAAGAATCTGCTGCCCGGAAGCAGGCCCGAATTGACCAGGGGAAGGACGTAATTGTCGGGGTGAACAAGTATCAGGCTGAATCGGATCCGGATATAGATGTTCTCGAAATCCCGACCCGTATCCGTGATGAGCAAATTGTGAGATTAAAAGAAGTAAAAGCCCAACGGGACAACCGGGCCGTGGAAAAAGCGCTTGAAGCCATCACCGCATGTGCGGCATCTGATGGCAACCTGCTTGAAGCCTGCCTCCCCGCGGTTCGAGCCCGGGCGACGGTAGGGGAAATTTCAGAGGCGATGGAGAAGGTTTTCGGCCATTATAAGGCCACCACCCGGTGCCTATCCGGTGTATATATCTCGGAGTTTGGGGACAGCGAGATGATTGATGCAGTCAGGAAAAGAACCGATGAATTTTTAGAAAAAGAAGGACGGCGTCCGCGAATACTGGTAACCAAGATGGGCCAGGATGGCCATGACCGCGGGGTTAAGGTAATCGCCACCGCATACTCAGATCTTGGATTCGATGTGGATATCAGCCCGATGTTCCAAACCCCGGATGAGGCAGCCAAAATGGCGGTGGAAAATGATGTGCATATTGTCGGTGTATCATCCCTTGCTGCAAGCCACAAAATTCTGGTTCCTGAGTTGATTGAAGCGCTTAAAAAAGAGGGCGGTGAAGACATACTTGTTGTGGTTGGCGGGGTCATTCCACCGAAAGATTATGATTTTCTGTATGATGCCGGCGCTGTCGTGGTCGGCATTTTCGGACCCGGAACCCCGATTATCGACTCTGCAAAAAAAATCTTGGATGTACTGGAACAGCAAAAATGATTTTCAGGGACCCTTCCGACTATGTTCAAGGGGTTCTCAAACAGGACCGGCGAATCCTGTCCAAAACCATCACCTTGATTGAAAGTTCGCTTCCATCACATCAGAAGCTGGCCCGAATCATCATCGATCATCTTCTACCATACACGGGAAAGGGCGTCCGCCTCGGCATCACCGGTGTACCGGGCGTGGGTAAAAGCTGTTTTATAGAAAACTTTGGCATGGGTTTGGTTGAAAAAGACCATCGCCTGGCGGTCCTTGCTATCGACCCCAGCAGCCAAAGGAGCGGTGGAAGCATCATGGCCGATAAAACACGGATGGAGATGCTTTCTGCGGATGACAGGGCATTTATCCGTCCGTCTCCTTCCGGGGGGACCCTGGGAGGTGTCGCGAGAAAAACAAGGGAGACCATGCTCCTGTGTGAAGCCGCAGGCTTTGACGTTATTATTATTGAAACCGTTGGAGTCGGACAGTCTGAAACCACTGTAGCTTCCATGGTCGATTTTTTTTTGGTCCTTCTGTTGGCAGGTGCCGGCGATCAAATCCAGGGAATCAAAAAAGGGATTCTGGAGATCGCTGATGCCCTGGTCATAAACAAGGCAGATGGAGACAATATTGAAAGAGCGGAAAAGGCAAAAAAAGAGTACGAATCCGCCATAAGCCTGTTGACCCCTTCGACCCCCACCTGGACCCCGCCGGTTCTTACCTGTAGTGCTCTGGAAAAAACCGGCATCGATGAGATATGGAATACCGTTTTAGAGCACAACAAAAAGCTGTCGACAACAGGTGAATTAAAGGAAAAACGCAAAAGGCAGACGATTGCTTGGATGTGGTCGATGGTGGAAGAAGGGTTAAAAGATCGGTTTTATAAAAACGCTGAAGTCACTAAAAAATTAACTAAAACGATAGAAGATGTTGAACAGGGGAGAGCGACTCCAACCGTTGCGGCATTCAAACTTTTGCATTTACTCGACAACTGAAAACCTTCCTTCTTCGCGTACCCGTTGAAATTAGCATTATGGTTTAAATTGGTTAAAAAAAAGATCATCATTGCACCGGGGCTTTCCAGAAAAAATCGTGTAGGAGGACATCTGTCTTAACGACAGGATGGAAAATAGGTTAATCATGTATGATTTTTGGGACTGGTGGCAGCATTTGCCCGAATCGATAAATCCTTTTCTTGTTGAGATCGGGTCATTCAGGCTACCATATTACGGCTTGATGTATATCATTGCTTTCGCAACGACCTATTGTCTGGCTCTATACCGCGTGAAGCAAGAAAAACGCTTTGATATAATGAAAAACCATATTAATGATCTCATGACGGCGATGATTTTGGGGCTTGTCATTGGAGCGCGTTTGGGCTACGTCCTGTTTTACAATCTGTTTTATTATCTTAGAAACCCTCTTGAAATATTTCTATCCGGGTGGTATTTAAAGGCCAGACGGCGATAGGCATTTTTGATCTGCTGATTCGCGGCATTTTTTTCAATCTCAAGTATTTTGTAATAATCTTTCTGTTCCATTTGAACTTTTATGATTTCGTAATCAAAAGAGAGGCGGGATCAGACGGGAAGCAGTCCGATTGTTCTGTTCACCCCTCCCGGGTTAAAGAGATATAAAGATATACGGAAAAACCGACGAGGATCATGAAACCAGAAAAGATTTGACCCAAAGAAAATGATAAAAAAACAAAGCCAAGGTGAGCATCGGGCTGGCGAAAGTACTCGATGAAAAATCGGACAACACCGTATCCGATCAGGATATTTTTAGCGGGTCGGACATGAATCTTATTTTTGAGGAAATGGCCAAAACAGCCGGTCTCAGGGGG
>DRHF01000288.1 GCA_011049715.1 Desulfobacterales bacterium | reverse complement strand
TTTCCCGCTTAACGACCTTTCATTGACATGCCGGTCATTTTTAGATCGGCGCTGATCACCCGGAAGGTGGCTTGACCCATGGCCAACAATTGCCGGTTCATGCCGTGGATTTCAGCCCTGACAAAACTTAAACGCCCCGTGCGGTGTGTTACCCGGGCCGAACAGGTAAAAGAATTTCCTTTTGCCGGAGCCGTATAATCTATGCCGAGGTGAATCGTGGCACAGTTATACTTCTCATCCAATTCGGAAAATACAGCCCATGCCATGGTCGCATCCATCTGAGTGAAGAGGACACCGCCGTGGGGCTGACCGGGAAATGGCCAGCAGAGCTTTTCGTCAGGTTTCAAACGCGAACATGCTTTTCCCTGACCTGCCTCCATGATTTTGATTCCCAATGTCTTGTAGAGCGGGTTGTCGTTCAGCATATCCATTATTTTTTGCGTAATTTCCATCCTTATGCTCCCGTGTGGTAGTGAAAATGATAAGGCAAGCGCCATATAATTTCCCATTGGTGTGGAATTTTGATACGGATGAATGTATACTGATAGATTGATTCTTTCAAGCGGGTTTTAGGGAAAAGAAGCCTGCCGCACGGTTAAAAGATTGCGGATTTTAGTCAACATCATCTTAATGGGGTTTGGGAGAACTTGGAACGATGACCCGTCGCTTCTTTATACAAAGGCTTTTTGAGGGGTTTAAAACAGCGGTATCGGTCCATATGCTCTGGTTCTCTATGGCAAGGGACCAAAAGGTTGCTGCGGATGTTAATTGGAGGCGTGCGAATAAAATGCGGTTACGGGAAATCGTGAAAAGAAAACTTCATCACGGATCGGACCGCTATTTGAATCCTTTCGGCGGGCAAAAACATGGAAATCTGTGGCGGGTGATGCGCTGGAAATTGTTTGGTGAAAACCGGTTCAGACAATTCTACCCAAATGAACCGGTTGTCCCGGTCAAGATGGACTGGCGCTTTCTAAAAGAATATAAGGGACTTGGGATTACTTTTTTGAAACATGCCACGTTGATCATCAAAGACGGCGACGATTATATCTATATTGACCCGGTCTTTTCTAATATTTTTCGTTTTATCAAAGATTTTACACCACTGCATTTTGATATCAAAGAGTTACCCAGCCCCAAACATCTCCTGATTACCCATGGACATTACGATCATTTGGATAAAAAATCTTTATCCCATTTCAATAAAAAGACACATATCATCAGCCCGTTGGGCTATGATTCCATTTTCAAGGGGCTGGGGATGACCAACCGAGATCAACTGGATTGGTTTGATACCTTGACCCAGGGTAACCGGGAAATTACCCTGTTGCCGTGCCATCATTGGACAATGCGAAATCCAATTGTCGGCCCAAATAGATCGTTATGGGGTTCCTACTTAATCAAATCTGTCAGCGGACCGGTCATCTATATCTCCGGAGATACCGCCTATTTTGATCGTTTTTCGGAAATCGGCAATGAATTTAAAATCGATCTGGCCATATTCAACCTCGGCGCCTATGAACCGCGCTGGTTTATGGCGGACAGTCACATAAACCCGGCCGAAACCGTCCGGGCTTTTCAGGAATTGAAGGCGAAACACTTGATGATCGTTCACTGGGGAACGTTTCGTCTGGGGGATGAACCGGTTCATTTTCCGTCAATGGAAATAAAACAAGAAATGCAAAAGGCGGGGTTGCAGGATCGCTACGTGGAGATAAACCACGGACAGACATTGTTCTTCGATTCATTCAATGTCGCTTAGGGACGAGTCCGAATTTTTTAGGGGATAGACAGGAGGATAAAGGATCTTGAAATCGGACGAAAAAAAACTGGTGGATACTCATGCTCACCTGTGTGATCCGGCTTTCGATAATGACCGGCTGGAGGTCCTTGAGAGAGCCCGGATGTCAGGGGTTGACACTATTATTGCGGTCGGTGAAGATATTTCAGATGCCAGAAAAAATTTGGAACTTGCTGAAAAATACCCGATGTTAAGGTCGGCTGCAGGACTTTATCCAACTCATCTGGACTTTGATCAGGCAAGGGAAATGCACCGGTTTATTTACCAGGAACGTGAAAGGCTTATAGCTATCGGCGAGGTTGGGCTCGATTTTTGGGCTGTAAAGGATGAAACAGAAAAGGAAGTGCAAAAAGAAATTTTCAAGGGCTTTATCAACCTGGCTAAAAAACTGAATTTACCATTAAACATTCATTCCCGATCCGCCGGGCGACATGCTGTTTCGTTGTTGCTTGAAAGCGGCGCAACCCGGGTTCAAATGCACGCATTTGATGGTAGGGCGGACGCGGCACTACCGGCTGTGGAGGCCGGCTATTTTTTTTCGATTCCCCCATCAATCATCCGTTCGCGCCAGAAACAAAAGCTTGTAAAACGACTACCGCTTTCATGTCTATTAATCGAAACCGACAGCCCGGTCCTGGGGCCCTCTCCGGGTGAACGCAACGAACCCGCAAACCTTGTCATTTCAGTCGAGGCCATTGCAGAGATAAAGAATATCCGCAAAGATGAGATCATTGAAGCGGTATCGAAAAATACCCTGAAATTATATGGCAATTTCGGTTAGATGCTTTTAATCAGGAATTTAGTTCATTTTTAATGCTTTCTCATTCCGGAACATATTCACTGGTCTTTCGGTCGTCACTTGAGCGGTTGATTGCCGTCGGAAAACTTGGACAACTTCGAGTCAAGCCGGGGTTTTATGTTTATGTAGGGAGCGCTTTTGGGCCGGGTGGCTTGGCTGCCCGTGTTGCTCATCATGGGCGATCATCCGGCTGTCCGCGCTGGCACATCGACTATCTGGGATTATCGAACAGTTTGGAAGAGGTGTGGTACACATACGATCCTATGCATCGTGAGCACCAATGGACTGAAATCATAGACAGCTTAAAGGGGTCATCTATCCCCCTTGTGGGTTTTGGGTCCTCCGACTGCCGTTGTCAATCCCATCTATACTTTTTTCCTTCAAAACCGTCCGGTCGGTCTTTCCGCCGCAGGGTTCATGTAAGATATGATAACCACGGAAAGATCATCATCGAGAAACTGCTTTCTTAACCGCAGATTCGTTATTATGGTGATCAATTTTCAAAACTCGTTTTACGCGATATTTTGTTGTTTTGACAAAATGGGCGGATTTGATCACAGCCGTTTTTCAACGCCTTATTTTTTCCTACCCGAGATTTTTAATTAACGTATTCATTTCGGGCGGAAATAGGGGTTTTACACTGGATCGATGGCGGAACGCTATTGGGTGCGGTACGCGAAAACGGTAATCTTTTGGCCTGGGAGGATGATATCGATATATCTTTCCTCCTAACCGAAGAAAACACCTGGCAAAAAATGGTTGCCAGCATTAATAAGATTGCGAGGCAGGCACATTATCGGGTAATTACATTCAATGCAATGTGCATTGAAATCCGGTCTTTCTGAGCGAGCACTTGGGCAAGCATGCCTCATTTTTGATAATTAAAAAGATTGAAGCATACCTTTCATCCTGTTTACAGGAAAACATTTTCTTGACAATACGACCGGTATCCGGCATAGAAATCCAAGCCGTCTGTTGCTGTGCCAGAATTGCTGTTTGATATCCATTTCCACTACATATCGGTATTCAACCGGTTATAGTACATAACGTTAAATTTTCGCTTACTTCGATCTCAAAAAGGAAATTCTATTCCTTTAACAACGGTCTTGCGGTCGACTTTGGTTCTAAAGGGCTTTATTACTATATTGGCAGCACCTACGGTCTCTACCGATACGATGGCAGCGCCTGGGCCCAGATCAGCACTTCGGATGCGGACAACTGATGTTGAGTTGGCTCTAAACCGGCCTGGTGAATTCTTTGGGCAGGGGATAAGACCCTGCCCAAAGGACGATGATTTAGAGAAATGAAATGACGACAATTAGATATGGGGAGGAGAATAATGAAGAGTTATAAAATATTTTTTTTATTAGCTATGATTGCAGTTGTCCTTATTGGATTCTCACCAAATAGTCTAGCGGAAGAACAAAAAGAAGAAAAAAGAGTTATTGGGTTTAAATTTGGGATTGGATATTATGCATTACTTAACGACGATCGTTTTGACGGGTCCTCAAACAACTTTTCCTTAATCATCCCCATCGATGCCGGATTATCCGCCGCTGTCTATCATGAAAGCGGAAATATAACCGGAAAACAGGACGGGAAAACCATCAGCTCAGACCTCACCATATATGAACTTCGGGTTAGCAAAGAATTGGCAACGTCCAAAAATCTATCCGCCTCGGTATTTCTGGGAGCCGGAAACGGAGAAATCGAAAGCGGAGATTTTCATGACAGTAGCCTTGTCGCAGATATCGGCGCCGAACTTAGCGTATTGAAAAATATCAGGGGGACAGCCGAAGCAAGTTTGTCCGTCAATCTTCTTTACCGGTATTTCAATATTTCCCCGGTGGCCGATGTCCTTACCGATGATATAGACGATCTAGGGGGATTCGTGTTGGGATTAAACCTTTCTGTTCTGTTTTGAAAGGACCATTTTTTGTTCAGGCAACATGTTTTATCAGCAGGAAGAGACCTTTGCAAAACACCTCTTTTTGCCCGACGAGTTTCGCTTCTGGGCAACAAAGTCTCCGTGGGACTCGCATGGGTTCCAGCACATCTTAAGTGTCACCTCCTGCCGCGTGGATGGCGGCGGGCTGGCCTGTGAAAACGGCAAATGGACTGTACAGTTTGCTAAAATCCCCATTTTTCGGGACTCCGATTTGACAGCAACCGTAAAAATGCGATAGGTTGCATGTATCAGTTTGGTATATGCAACAATTTCATAAAAATCGATAGCTTACATATTCTCAATAGATCAAAGGTTCCGTGATATATGGTTTTCTGACAAAAACCTTCAAGATATCGCAAAAACATCATCCAGAAACAAACCGCAAAATCTTGTTTATCCTTTAGACGGCAGGGTTATAAAAGAGATTACTTATCACCTATCTACAAAAAAAAGTATAATATGAATGACTCTAAGAGTCTTTCCAAAGAAGTCTTTGCCGATAAAGGTTTAATTAATTGGCGCTCTCCATAATTAAAGGAATTATATACTACAATGTAACATATTGAAAATAAAAACAATTAACATCAGCTAAAAATAATTCTATTTCTCAGAAAAAATATATATTCCTCTTAATCTCATTTCATTCTCAAGTGAAACTTGGTTTCCTTTTTTGATCTACTAGCTGAGCGGCCCTCGCTTCTGAATTTCTGCTACACCGGAATATATTATCGTTTCCCATAAACTTTAATCTAATAATTAGGTAGGGCTGCCATATGAAATAAAGGAAAGCCTGCCTCTGGAAGATAAAAGGAGAAAAGGGATGAGCGAAATTTTTCTGTGTGGCGAAAGAGAATTATTTGAAGGTCATCTTAATAATAAACCGGTAGAATCACCTAACCTTAGATTTATCAAAGATTCAACATTTCCTCAGATTGAATTAACAGATGTCAGAGGATTTTATTTCAACAATTTGCCCGAAGCCTTTGACGGATTTTACAATAGAGCAATTTTAAATAGAGTTCCTGAGAATCTCTGCGAACCTGCCATATATGACAGTTGTTTAGTGGGTCTAGATAGCTTCTTATTTTTCTATGACCAGGAGGAATATGAAAGAAATCCAAAATTTGATGAAGAAGCAAAACTACATACGCCTTATCTGATTCGAGGGGATAGTTGTGTATTACGTGACGGTTATAGAATTATAATTCAGGGGACATGCCATTTAAAATCAATTTTAGGCTCATACCTATTCAGTTTTTTTAATGAACCGCTACCCATCTTAACCGGGGCGGATATAACCCTCACATCTGTTAGCGAATGTACTGATTTCAGCCATAAATTTGCTACAGTCGGAATTAGACCCGGTCTGTTTCAGGTTCACAAAATTAAATTGGATTAATCCTTCAGGGAACGCTATTGATATTGATTTTACGGTGAAATTCCCATTTTCTCCCAAGGCCTCCGAAGCGCCGAATTTAAAGCCGGCTTCAGACAATAAAAAATAACTCAAGTTTCGCACCTGATATTTTGAGGAAAGCCGCATCAGGCAAAGGGCAACACAAACTGCCACATTGTTTTTCCAAAAAATTTATTTGCCCCACACCAGATGCAGCACCGTGCCTCATTGGGAGTGCGAAACTTGAGTATTGATTTTTTAGTTTCTTGAGATAATTCCTTTGATGAGTTATTGTGGAAAATCATCCCTTGGTGACTAACATTAAAAGCAGGGTCACAAACGGCCCTGCTTTTTTGTGTCGTATATCGTGGTTTATTAAAGGAGTTATATACCACAATGTAACATAATGAATAATTACAATAAGTTAAGATATTGAACAGGCTCTATTTGTCAAACATTAATTCACAATTCAAGCTTTGACACCGATCTACTGTTATTTTTTTCTTGACAAGATAATGGGATGTGATAGGCAGAAAGAAGAAATAATGTAACAGTTTTAAATTATTAAGATTTTACTCTTTTTTCATATGGCCTTAAATTCGGTTACTCTTATTATCATATTGGTGTAAGAGGAACATTTCCGGATGAAAAATAATTAAACCCGTTCGAAGGAGGGCTTAAATGGAGAAAAACTTCAAATACTGCATACCCAACTCCTAACTGAACTTAACCGATCGGTTGGGAGACACAATTCCATACACCAGAATCGGAACCTACTGTTGACTTCACATCGAGATACTCAGATCTCGACATCTATACCTGTGCTGGCCTGAACTCACTTTCCTTCTGGTATCAAATTTCGTTTTTTACATAATTCTAAGGTCTTTAATACTTTTTGATTTTTTAAAAAAATCTTTTGCCTTGAACCGAAAAGGGGTGTGCTTCGTTATGTTAAGTGGATGACGTTTCAGGCTAGCAGCAAAAAATTATGAAAGATTCTTTGACACGGGTTTGGCTTTGCCAAACACACGGATTTCACGGATGAAACGGTTCTTTCTAGCCCAAACGGCCTAACCCATAGTATGAGATGCGATCCTGAAATTTAGGCCAAAGGTTTTAAGCCGGTGGATTGAATTGGAACTCTGATCGTGGGCCTTTTTTTTTAGAAAAACCATACCAGAGACCAATTGCATTCCTTTTCCCATTCTTTTAAAATTAAACTGCTATTATTTTTTTAACAAAGGGTAAACTGGAGGATAGATGCAGGGGGCAGCAGGGATGATCAAGAAAATTGCCGTTGTAAGCCTATTTGTTTTTCTCTTCTTTCAGGTTAAAAACAACATATGCTATGCAGATAATGCAGAAGCTTTACCCAAGGGCGTATCACGGGTGAGGTTGAATGGCCAAATCTATTTCCCTGTGGATGAGAAATATGATCCGGATGGAAATAAAGAAGATGTTGCCGCAGATTACAATACCACCTTTGATAGCAGTGTGTTCGCTGATTTAGCGCTGGTGGAAACAGCTTTTGGGATGCCTTCCGGCTCTGCAAATATCGGCGATAGTGTTGTTTCTTTCGACATTGAATGGCGAGAGTTGGACTTTTTCTATGAGTATGGGGTTACAGACCGGTTGACTGTAGGAGTACATATCCCTTACTGGTGGAATAAAACTAATGTCGATGAGGCCAGACTTGACACCTCCAATGCCACCGTGGGGAAGAGTGCGATCGGAGTCGGTTTCGGTGCTCCACTAGCTCCTCTAGCGGGACCCTTCCCTGATACTGTGCCTCTGACCACAGAGGACACGCAAGATCTTTTAGGCAATGGTCTGGATGTCGATGGCGACGGTGTCATAGATATCCCAGGGTTCGGATATAAACGATTTGGAACGTGGTCGGATAGTGGGCTATCAGACATAGAGTTTGGGGCCAGATACCAGTATTTGAAAACAGAAGACTGGCGACTTGCATTCACAGGAGCTTTCAGATTTCCCATAGGTGAGGTGGACGATCCTGATAACCTGGTCGACACCGAATTCGGCGAAGGGGTCTATGCCCTTCTCTTCCAATTTCAGAACGACTATATCGCCACGGAGAATTTCGTACTGAATGGCACCTTCAGGTATGAACTTAAGCTTCCTGACGAGGAAACGCTAAGGGTTCCGGATGATGTAAACCGGCCTATTACCGCCAATAAGGAGAAGGTAGACAGGAACCTCGGTGACGTTATCAATTTGGAGGTATCGGGGACCTATCAGTTTTTGGAAGGATTCAGTTTGTCGTTACTTTACCTGTTCGAATATGGATTCAAAGACGATGTTTCAGGGGATAAAGGATTTGCTTACAAATCACTCGAGGATGAGACAGACCTGAGATCGCATATTGGCATAATCGGCTTAGCCTATTCAACCATCCCACTGTATCAGAAGAAGAAATTCCCTTTACCCCTTGATACCTTTGTTAAATACAGAACCAGATTTGCCGGCATGAACCGCGCGTATTCACAGTGGATAAGCGTTGGATTGGCCGTTTACTTTTGAACTCGGAGTGACTGATGGTGCACTGTCGAACTCATTGGGAGGGGAGATCGACCCGTTGGGTCTGAAGACCCGCTATCCTCAACGTGGCATAACATTTTTATTCTGTCACTCGGCCATGGCAGGATTAAAAAAATTCGCCTATCGGGTAAATGTGAAACTTCTTAGCCGTCACGAACGAAACTTAAAAACTGGGCAACCCGCTATGGTGCCCTCAGTTTCGTATAATGTAGTCGACGAGTTTTTCCAAATGAAAGGAGGATGACTTATGAAGAAGAGAATATTTAAAATATTTGGGGGGATACTTATCGTTCTTCTGGCATTTTCAACTCATATTTCACTCGCACCGGCTCAAGCCTCGAGCACCTTTGCGTTGTCTTTTGATGGGAAGGACGATTATGCGGTCGTCGCTCTAGAGCCTGCTGTGGGTTTCACCGGACTTACAATAGAAGTGTGGGTCAAGCCCGAGTCCTTCAATGCCAAGCGGGAGACGTATGCGGCATGGGTGCGAGCCGTGGACCAACCACCCCCGACAAAGGGCTACATAAAAACCAAAGATAACTCGTTTGTATTGTATCAGAGCAAGTTTGACTGGCACAACTGGGGCTTCCAGATGTGTACCGAGACGGAATGTGAAGATGTCCCAGCCACAAGCTCCTTGCCTGATGACACGGGCAAATGGTCTCATGTGGCCGTTACGTGGGATAGTGGAGGGGGTAGTGAAAATATTAAACTCTACTTGGACGGCGAAGATGCGGGCTCCGGGAGTATCTCCGGCAATGAAATTCTCGGTGTCCGATCACTTTGGCTTGGCAGATGGGTGGCAGCCATATATGGGGATATTGGTGAAGTTGTCATCTATGATGTTGCCCGCACCGAGGACCAGATTAAACAGGACATTTCATGTGGACCCAGCATAAACAACGCAGACATTTTCGGTTACTGGCCGTTTAATGAAGGGATCGGTCAAGACATAGATGATGTGTCTAACAATTATGATGGGTTCCGGGGCTCGTCGGTTGACGGAGATAGAGCAGAGCCTGAATGGGAGGCGGATGCTGACTACATCATTGTCGATCAGACAGATGATGATCTTGACGGTATCCCCAATTCCTGCGACAACTGCCGGAATGTTTACAATCCTGATCAGGCGGATGTTGATAATGATGGGCATGGAGATGCCTGCGATAACTGCCCTCAAGTATCCAACCCTGACCAAGTGGACGGTGACGGTGACTTAGTGGGCGACGCTTGTGAAGATGTTACCCAGACCGTCACGGTAGACGGGACCCTGGCCACTTTTTGCTTTGAGAATACTGACACTCTTCCTATCTACATGATCGAGCCTGATTGCTTTAACACGAGCATCACTTGTTACATAGATGGTGATCCGCGCAACATCCTGCCCCCTCTCTATAGGATCCGGGCGGCTTACGGGATTGGGGGGACACAGGACGATGTCATCGTGGTCCAACCAGATGAGGAGAAATGTATCACCTGCGACCTCTTGGAGCTGTATCATCCTGAAGTATTGAAATCTGCGGGAACTCTCACATGCGACGCCACATATACGAACTATATTGTGGATCCTGATATCGATCCTGATACTGGGGAATGCCCCGTTGGGGAAAGTGACTGTGTGGATCTTTGGATGGGGGCGTTCCGTTCTGATATTTTCACCGTGGAGAGCATTGAGATAGACATCAAACCGGGCAGCGACCCCAATAGCATCAACCTTGGGGCTGGCGGCGTAGTGCCGGTTGCGATCAACGGTTCTCCTGAGTTTGATGTTACAACCGTGAACCTCGGCAGTGTCCTGTTAGGTGTTAATCCCTCTGATCCCTCGCTTGATGGCTGCCCGAAGACGAAGTCGACGTTCAAGGATCCGGATTTAGTGCTTCACTTCGATATCGATTGCCTCGGGGACCCCAAAAAGGGAGGAGCCGACACGGACACCACGGAGCTTATTTTAACGGCCACGACCAATAATGATGAGAACCCTATTATAGGCCGCGATTCGGTCAAGATCATTGAGTAATGAGGCCTTGCTGAAAGACAAGATGTTTAGGAAATGGAGAAAAGCAAACCGCAGTTGGTATAAAGCTCGCTCCCGGTCTGGCTAAGAAAAAAGGCCTGAGTGTGTATAGCAAAGAAGACTAACCCAAGGGTTAAAAAATAGATGACAAGTATGAATGAGAATGGAGGTAAGATCATGAAAAAAAGACAGAGAATAAAGACAAAGGTTGGCCTGGCCCTGCTGCTGGTAGCCGCTCTGGCCTTGGCCATAGTCCCGATTCGGGCGTGGGCCCAGGATACGGATACGGACGGCGACGGGTTTACCGACGATCAGGAATCAACAGATATCAGACTCATGGACGGCACACTAATCTCCACCGACCCGAACACGCCGGACCTCTTTGTCATCCTGGTCCCGGCCTCGCCCAGCAACCTCCCGGCCAATCCGCTGGAGTTTGTCTCCAAGCCCCCAGCGGAGGGTGGACTCGGGGTCACCACCCACGAGATCACCGCAGCCCAGGCGGGCCCCGACCGGACGGTGAGCCTTGATTCTCCCCAAAAAGCGGTGAGAATCACTGAAGATCTGCATCCTGAAGGAATCATTCTGGGGTATGCCAGTCAGGGGACACCCAATGACATGGACGATGCTATAATCTTCACCGAGCATATCAAAAGCTATGTCGAGTCCGTATACGACCCTGCCGCAGTCCCTGCTGGACTTATTGACACCTACATCAGGCACACGATCGCCCACGAGATCGGACATATGACGAGACTGTCGGTTGATTACAACAGGCGTTTCAATGGGTACCATTATAAGGCAGGATCGGAAGTCATCATGGAGCAAGCGGTGAAATATACCGACAAAAAGGGGGTTATAACGTTTTATATCTCGACGGAATATGCGGAGCCGAGTATACAAGGAGTAGTCTTGAAATAGTTGCAAAACATACATTCTAGGGAGTATTGTCATTGACAATAGCTTCCTATAAGAGCAATTAATCTCAAACAAGGAAGGAGAATACCATGAAGACAAAAAAATGGGCACTAACTTTTCTGGTGGTGTTTACAGGCATGATCCTTTTCACCGCGCAGTCTGCATTGGGTGGAAGCGAAGTGTCTGGACTACCACCTCCAACCGGTAATGCCCCAGGTACCAAATATGAGGGCCCACTTACGGTTTTTTTCCATGACGTAAATGAAACCGGCCGTTCAGCATTTGAAGCTGACATGTATTGGTTCCTAAGATTGAGGCATGGCTCCGAATTATGGTCATTCGCCGGCGGACCGGCACAAGTTTCAGTTTTAGGGGATTTACTTTGCACCGATCCAGGTTGCGTTCCAGTTATTATCGGTGATTTTTTTGTAAATACTGTGGTCCCGGAGTTATACCCTGGGTGTGCCCCCTGCCCCGGCGTCGACGATGTTGTCTTAAAGTCCTATAACAGGGACGTGGACTGGACGGTCCTGGGAGATAGTGGAGGGTTGTACTACTTTATCGCGGATATCGTGATCGCAGTTCAAGACTAGCGGTTTGACGCTCAAAGGAGAGGTTGCCGCGCAGGTTCACCAGTACGCTCCATGCCGGGGATAATCGGGCAGGAATTTACACCATAAAATCTGGCTGGGGGCGTAGGAGATCGTTCTGCGCAAAATCAAGACCCTGTTCCCGGCAATTTTGTGCGGCCGCTCCTCTGTGTCCGCAAGGCCGAGTTTAACTTTCCGGATCAGCAGAGACATAGATTATTCGCCAAACGAATATTAAAAAATGCATTCATTTTGTATTGCCGGCGGTTTCTGCGCTCTGCATGACATTTTCGCTCCCGGACTTCGATTATGGCATTCTCGCGTGGTTCGGCCTGGCGCCGTTCCTGTTTGTGTTGCGTCAGGGCAGTGTAATCGCCGGTGCTGTTTTCGGTTTTATTTTCGGTTACTTTTACGGCCTTGGTACTTTTTATTGGCTCCCATTAACAGAAGATGTAAGTTTTCCGCAGTTTCTGTTTCTCATCCTTCCCGCTTTCAGCCTGTATTACCTTTCCTTTGGATTGCTCTATAGGCTGATCAGGCCGACTACGGGACCCTGGATAATTGTCGGAGCTCCCGCTCTCTGGGTGGCGCTGGAGTATGCGCGTTCCAACCTGTTCTTCCTCTCGATGCCCTGGAATCTCATTGCCCACTCCCAGTACCGCTATCTGCCTGTGATCCAGATCGCCGACATTACCGGCGTGTACGGCATCTCTTTCCTCATTGTGATGGCCAACCAGTTCTGGAGCCAGATGCCGGACCTTTTCGCCAGGCGCCGACTGGCGCCAGCTGCTTTCAATGGGCGGGCGAAAGGAACAAACTGGACTGCCCGCTTTTTGCCACTGGTCCTCGTCATGGGGTTTACTCTTTTTTACGGGCGGCACAAGTTGGCCGCACCGGACAGCAGCGAGCACCTTCGTGTAGCCCTGGTCCAGGCAAATGTCCTCGCCCGGGATAACATGCCTATTGCCGAGCAGAAGGAGCATCTCATGGCCTATCAACGGCTGACCCGCGAGGTCGCGAGCGAAAAGCCTGCCCTTATCGTCTGGCCGGCCGCATCTCTCCCGGCGCAGTTCAGATTCCGGGTTGTTCGTCGAGCGGTTCGGGAAATAGCTCGCGAGGCGGGAACGTACTTACTGGTGGGCGGCGCCGGCGTTGAAAAGTTTAAGCCAAAAAAAGATGGGCAGGTTTCCTATTCAAACAGCGAATTTTTGATTGCGGGCACTGGACGTCTTAAGAAACGATATAATAAAATACGGCTGGTTCCCTTTAACGAATACCTGCCCCTCAAGGGAAAGCTCACCTGGCCACGGTGGATCACCACCCTTAAAAAGAGCTTTGTCCCGGGCAAGGCCTACACGCTGTTTGAGGTTTCGGGCGTACGATTCGGGACCCCAATCTGCTGGGAAAACATGTTTCCGGATCTATTTCGCCGTTTCGTAAGAGATGGGGCTCAGTTTATGGTCAGCGTAACCAACGAGGGTTTTTTTGGCCGCACAGCGGCTCCTTATCAAACCCTGGCCATGAATGTTTTCAGGGCTGTGGAGAACCATGTGGCCATCGTTCGTGTTGCAACCACCGGGGTATCGTGTAATATTAACCCCAGCGGTAAAATCGTTGAGAGGGTTCGGGACAGTGACGGGAACGACCTGTTCGTTTCCGGTACCCTGGTCAGAGACGTTCCGCTGTTTAAGGCTAAAACATTCTATACGATGCACGGCGACATCTTTGCATTTGCCGCCACCGGTGCGTCCAGCTTGTTTTTTCTGATTTCATTGTACTCCCGGTGGAGACTCCGATTTAGATTGAGGGCCTGATATGAACACAAACAAATTTACCTCGGCGCTACGAAATCCTTGGGCATACTTTGCGCTTGCCTTTATACCAACCTTGGTAGTTTTTATTCTCTATGGGATCAATATCGTCAAGTGGCGGAATAGCCCTGACTTCGGCTGGCGAACGATGTATGAGTCTGGTCCTAATATGGTGACTGAGGCCTTCAAGAGAGGCGAGGAAGCAGGACTTCGGGTCGGTGACACCATTCTGGCCATCAACGGACAGGCCTATTCCACTTTCGACGAGCTATTCTTCAAAATTCGGCATGAGGAGCCGGGTTCAGTTAACGCCTATACGGTGATGCGAGATGGCAAAGAAAGGGAGATCAGCATCATCACCGGCCGTCTCGGCCTGTTGCCGGTCCTGCGCCGCAGCGGACCTCTTTTTGTAATTGGTTTTGTGTACTTCATGATCGGCGTACTGGTCTTCCTGATGAAACCACGAGCCAGGGAAAGTTGGCTCTTCCTTGTTATGACATCTTTCTTAGGGGCAATGATAAGCTATCAGAGTCCCAGTGATCTGATGCGCCCTCTGTGGCTCTTCAATGTTCGCAATTTTATCGAAATTTTCTTGCCGGCACCCATGATGTACCTTGCCCTGAGGTTTCCAAAAACGCGTACCTTCCTTATAAAACAGCCCAAGCTGGTGGCCTTTCCCTTCATGCTCTCACTCATCCTGTTTGTCATCATAAGAATGAATTCCACCGCCTATTGGAACATTCCGTCCACGCTGAATCACATCTACAACCTTTCTATCATGCTGTCCGTTCTGACCTTTTTGGTATCAATGGTCTGGAATTTCTTAAGGGATCCTTCTGCTGCGGTCCGGCTCCAGTCCCAGGCGATTTTAGTGGGGATTTTCATTGGTTTCTTTATACCCGTGGCCGACCTGCTCGCGCGGTCCTATTTGAATGTCTACCTGTTTCCTGACCCCGTTATCGGCTTTATGCTTTTTTTGACGGCATTTCCCCTGTCCATCGGTTTCACCATTGTAAAATACGATCTTTTTGCCATCGATGCTGTTATCAAGCGCACCTATGGTTATCTGCTAACCACCGGGACAATCGCCGGTTCATATGCTTTGTTTGTGTTGGTTTCTAATTTAATTTTTGGCAGATTTGAGGTTACTAAATCTCCAATATTCCCCGTAGTTTTTATCCTGGCGGTGATTTTCCTTTTCAATCCCATTCGAAATCGTGTGCAGCGGTTTATCGACCGCGTCTTTTACCGCCTGGAGTATGATTACCAGGAGACGATCCAGAGGATCAGCGAGACCATGCGCACCCTGTTGGGTTTAGATGAAATCGGAAAGAGTATCATGGACACGGCTCTGGGCGCCATGTTTATCGATTCGGGTTCTGTCATGCTTCTGAACCGGGAAAAACAGACTTATCAATGTCTGACAAGAGCTGGGAAGAGGGAAGAACGCCGGGACAGAACCGAAGCAGAAAGCACTTTTCCGGTAGAAAAAGCGGAAGAAGAAGGGGAGACCGCGGAAGTTGAAACCGGAGAACCACAGGAAGAGATCTCTGGGCAAAAAGAGGAAATCGAAGAGGGCTTGCGGGTATCGGAATTGAAACTGTCGGTCGATGAACCACTCATTCAGAAGATAGCTGAGAGAAAAAAGGAGGTGACAATATATGATATAGAGGGAGATCCTTTCTTTGAAGCCGAGAGAGAGTCTTGCAAGAAGACATTCGACCAGATGGAGGCAACTCTCATCGTCCCCTTGATCTACGAGGACCGCCTGACCGGGTTGATATCTCTTGGCGATAAGAAATCCGGGAAATTTTACCGGCGAGAGGACATCAATTTGCTCAAGACATTGGCCAACCAGGGGGCTGTTGCCATCGAGAACGCCATGCTGTTGGAGGAGGTCATCGAAAAAGAGCGTATGGAAGAAGAGCTGGCCATTGCCCATGACCTTCAGACGAGCATGCTGCCGGCTACCTGCCCGGAGATCGAAGGCTTTGAGATCGCCGCCCTATCCACATCAGCCAGGGAAGTGGGAGGAGATTTCTACGATTTCATCGAGATGGGGGATGATAGAGTGGGGCTGGTCGTCGGCGACGTGACCGGAAAGAGCGTGTCCGGCGCACTCGTAATGTCTGCTTCGCGAAGTGTGTTCCGCATGCTGTCAGAGGTGGAAATGAGCGTCGATGAGATCATGATCCGGGCCAACCGCCGGACCAAAAAGGACATCACGAGCGGCATGTTCGTGGCCCTGCTCTATGCGGTCATCGACGCGAATGACAGAATCCTGAGCCTTTGCAGCGCTGGCCAGACCCAGCCCATACACTTTTGTGCCGAGACAGGTGAGGCCACCCTTGTTCAAACGGAGGGGGATACATTTCCCCTGGGCATCTTGGATGATGCCGAGTATCAGGAGACCCGGCTTCAGTTGGCGCCTGGCGACAGGGTGGTTTTTTACACGGACGGCATTGTGGAGGCCATGAACGAAAAAGAGGAGTTGTTCGGATTCGAGCGGCTCCTGGAGGTGGTTAAAGGGGCACGGTCCATGAGCGCTGATTCCCTCCTGAAAGAGATCATGGAAAGGGTCAACGCATTCGCCGGTGGTGCGGCCCAGCATGACGACCTGACCGTTATCGTGGTGAGTGTCGAAGAATGACGCATAGAGCAAAGAGCATGGCGCACAGCGTAAATCAAATTTGTAACCACGAAGAGGAAAATAGCATGATAAGAAAGCGGCTAATATTTGGGATATTTTTTGGCCTCATGGTGAGTTGGATATGTGTGCAGCAGCTCTTCCCCGCTGATCTGGAGTGAACAATAAAAAAACAATCACAAAATGCCTGCATGACAGCGGAAGAGAATTTCTACCGCAATGCATTGAAAAAACAAACCGAGGGATGGCAGACGTTGTCAGAGGACCCGTCGCAACTGGTTGGGCCGATCTATAGGTGGACACTACCGTTCACAACTAGCGCCACGACCACGCCGAAGTAGACCGCACATAAGCCCAGTAAAACTCTCCAACCCGTCCGAGAAAATGGCACACCCTCACGCACGAACCGGGACCAAATGCCCCAGAAGCTCACGGCCGTGAGACCCCCTGAGACCAGGATGACGCCCATCTGGAGCAAAAACAGAAACGGGATCTGCCCCCTGGGGAAAGAGGTCTTCCCAAAAGGATCCTATCCCGGCGCTGAGGTTTAAGCCGGTCAAAACCGAAGAGTTTGCCAGATGGAATGCCGCGATCGGACCCCACGCCAAGACCAGCAGGGCGAAAGCCACCCGTGTAGTCACAGCGGGATCAGGGTCAGGGTCGGCGGAGAGAAGCCGGGGCAGAAAGAACCGCAAGACAAATGCGAGAGCGACAGCCAAGGCAGCACTCACTGTGAATCCAGTCGTTCCTGAGATCCAGATTACTTTCTGTGAGGCCAGCATGATGGGAGCGATGAAGAACATGATCATAGCAAAGAAGCCCAGGGACCCTCCCATGTCGGCCTGACTCCAAATCCTTATCAGGGGCGGCCTCAAATATAGTTTGGCTGATCCGTGTGGACAGCTCTTTAGACAGTTGAAGCAGAGTTTGCACGCCTGTGCGTCGCGGGTGTAAAGAGGGTGATGAAAGACAGGGCAGGCGGCATGAGTCTCAGATCCCTTGTGACATTCGTGGGTGTTGCAGAAGGTCGCACAGACGTCTGGATTGGCTCTCACGCTGACCGTGGCCTGGAGCGAGTAGATATGGCTCCCAGGTTTCCGATTGGGCAAAGGTAGCGACACCAGGTCTCACGTTGGTATACCATCGAAAACAGTACGGCCGCCGTCATGAGCGAAAGCAAGAGAATTCCCGATGCTGCGGGGTGTTGTGTCATATGGAAGGTATGCTCGAACCATATGATAGAGAGGAATCCGAGAGGGATGAGCCAACCCGAGTATTTCTTAAGCCAACCCGACGGTGGTTGGTCAAGGCTTTTGATCCGGAAGGCGCATCTGCCGGCAGTAGAGATCGGACAGACCGTGCACCAAAGCCGCCCGACGAAGAGAAAGGAAAAGATGAGTACTGGCCACCACAATCCCCATATCAGCGAATTGGCTATGTTGCCGGCTTTGGTGCCGGCTGTTATCAGGCTCAAAAAGACAATGGCCGAGAAGACACCAAAAACTGTCCACCGGAATGTACTCAGGACTCGATCACTCACCAACCACCTTATAAGCGGTATTTGTCCAAGGTCGTATTCGAGAGGGGTGCCCTCCTGCTTTGGGCCGGTAAAGATGTGCTCGGCCAGGATTTCCTGCCCCTCAGCGAAAACAGCGGCTATCTCGACTGCCTCTCGGAGCTCGACGACGTTACTGTGGTTGTAACGCCGGGAAACAATGACGTGCTCGGCGCCAGAGCTGATTCGAGGCTGTTTGTCCCCATCGCTTTCCTCGAGGAAAAGCTGTGCCAGAGGGAGAATGTCCTTGCGGCGGTCGCGGAGACTTGGCAAGTTGATTGCCGACGACGACAGTTGCGCAGCCAGTGCGGGGACCAATCCACGTTCTCCACTCAGCGTTTTCAGGTCCTCGCGGGCAGTGCAAATCACCCTCACATTCGGGTAGGCTAAAAATCCATCGCGTAGGTTTTCTAGGTATCTGACAAGATCTTCTTGCGAATCTGCCGGAAGAGCGTCGATATGCTTGAGAACCAGCATCCCCTGGTTTGCCAAGTGGATGGCGCCGTAGTGCTGAAGCGATTCAAGACCAGAGGAATGCTCCTCCTCTGCTTTGCGGAACCTTAAGGAGCCGAACAGGAATCCCCCCACTTCGCCTTCGGCCAGGCTCCGACAGTCTATTACCATAAAGGGGCCTTCGGGATTCATTCCGGCATCGTGAATCTTGGCAGCAACAAAAGCCTTTCCGGTCCCCTGTCCCCCGCTGATAAGAATGGGACCTTGCTGTTTGGAGAGAATGGCAATCTCTTCCTCGACTTTTCTCATCTTTCGCGATTGAGCAATGATCGGCCCCGTGTGCGCGAGGGCGTCAAGGGTCACGTTGAGGGCCGCAGCCCGCTGGTAGAAGTTCGATAAATCCCGGCTTATAGCGTTTTTCAAGGCGACGACCAGATTGTTTACAAGGGTAGTTAGGAGCTCTTTGTCGTCCTCGCTGTACGGTTCCCCGACGAGTTTGCTCCCCAATCCAAGAAGGCCAACGTAGTCAGACTCTATTGTAAATGGAAGTGCGCCGGTCACTTCTGCGGGCAAAATCCCGAGTTTTGCAAGGTCACGGCCGCTCACGAGCTGTCCTTCGGCGATTTCCCTCAGAAGGAGCTCCCTGCCTCCATCTCGCAATGCCTGGTGGTCACCTTCTGAAAAACCCAGGGACACGAGGTGAACGATGCCCTTAGATGGCCTGTCCAGGGTCAAGATGAAACCTTCCATGACGCCGAAGTTTCCCAAGGTCATGAGCAAGAAGTTTCTCAGGATTGTCTCAAACTCGACGCTCCCGAATATATCCTTGCTCACATCATAAAGCGTCTTTAAATAAAAGACCTTACGATCCAACTCCGTCTGGACATGCTCCGATTCCTTCAAAGATTCCCTGAGCTGTTTCACTTCATCTTTTAGGTTCATTTTTTCCCGATCAATTGAAAGCTTTTTTTATTAGACAGGATTTACAGGATAAAATGGACAACTGACAACGCCCACCACCAAAATATTGAATATTATTTTAAATCCAATACTCCATTGCTCCAGTACTCCAATTGGGGCGAAATCCCTCTGCTCTGAAAAATAAGATAGTCCATATGGGCCATCATAGTCAAAAAAATTTTGAAAAAAATAAGGATCAGGGTAATTTCTTTGACAAAAGGAAGGTCCGCTTTCAAAGAATATAGCCCGTCCCTCAATAAATAGTGATGATGGGGTCACCTCGACGTTTAGAATCTATTTTGATGTTGACCTGAATGGGACCTAAAATAACAGTTGCATTTTTTTTTCAAGGGTAATAGGATACCTTTTGAATTGGTTTGTGGATTATTCTATCTGAAAAATAAAATCAATCGGGGAAGAAGGTCCATGGAAAAATCATTTCTGAGCCCGATGGGTGAGAAAGGCTGTTGAACAGCATGGACGAGAAAATTGAATTAAGACTATTGGACAAGCAAAAAGTGCAAATCAGCCTGCCCAATTTGATAGGGCATGAGCGCATCGCCATGGCGTGTTCCGCAACCTTAGCGAGGATGGTTGGGTTCGTTCCAGAACGCATAGAGGACTTGAAGAGCGCGGTTGGTGAAGCCTGCGTCAACGCCATGCAGCACGGGAACAAGGGACGCCCTGAAGCCAGGGTGGTCGTCAACATGAATTTCAGGGATGACACCTTTATTGTCTCGGTGATGGACCAGGGAGATGGCATGCCTGCGGTTCCTCAGTTCCCGGGTATCGTGAGGATAATCGAAGAAGAGGAGCCCACAAGGGGGCTCGGCGTCTTCATGATCCAGCGACTGGTGGATCGTGTGAAATTCAACCAGATGACTCCAGAAGGGCATATGGTGACAATGGAGATCAAGCTCACGAGTCAGCAGAGTTCAAGTGACTAAAGTGAGCTAAAGTGCCTAAAATTTTAAAACCGAACTGACCAGGAAGGTTGGGTATGGCGAAAGAAAACGAAATCACACTTGAAACACACGGCGATGTGACCCTCTTTGACATCCGTGGTGATGTGACGATCTTTTCTGAGCCCTTTCTTAATGAGGCCTATGAGAATGCAAACAATCAAGGCACAAGCAAGATTCTGCTGAAATTTGAGAAGACCGCTTATATCAATAGCGGCGGTATCTCTATTCTCATTCAGCTCCTTTCCAAAACGAAAAAGAATAACCAACAAATCGAGATAACAGGCCTTTCAGACCACTTTAAGAAGATTTTCAACATGGTAGGCATCACAAAATTTGCTAACATATATGATACCAGAGAGGAAGCACTCGAGAGTATGTCCTGAGGATCATGAGCTAATTTCATGGCAAAAAATTCGTCAGGTTGTTCCAATAAAGGTCGAATGAAGGAAGGACGTTCTTAAATGTTATGCGTTTCGCTATGCACTTTGCGATAACGGAGGATCGCTTGAACAGAGAGGTTGAAGATAGAGAAATAGTCAGAATGCTGAACGAGCGAACCATTGAGGTCAGCTTACCCAATAGGATGGGTTACGAGCGCATTGCCATGGATTGTTCGGCTTCCTTTGCGAGGATCGTTGGTTTTGCTTCGGAACGTGTAGAGGATTTAAAGACCGCTGTGGCCGAGGCCTGCCTCAACGCTATTGAGCATGGCAACAGGGGCCGCCCTGATACCAGGGTGCTCGTCACCATGAATTTTAACGATGACTTTTTTAGCGTCTCCGTGATGGATGAAGGAAATGGCATTGCGGAGCTTCCTGAAGAGCCTAATATTGAACAAGTAGTCGAAAAACTGGAGCCCCCAAAAGGTCTGGGCATATACCTGATAAAACAGCTTGTGGATCAGGTGGAATTCAATGACATGACCAAGGGAGGCCATGCGGTGAGAATGCTGATCAAATTAACGAGTCAGCAGAGTTCAAGTGACTAAAGTGAGCTAAATCAGCCTCAGGCTGATAAAGTGACTAGAATTTTAAGACCGGACTGACCAGGAAGGCTGGTTATGGCGAAAGAAAACGAAATCACCCTTGAAACACACGGTGCCGTGACACTCTTCGACATTAAAGGTGATGTGACCGCCAATTCTGAACCCTACCTTAAAGAGGCCTACCAGAATGCAAACGACCAGGGAACAAGCAAGATAGTATTGAAATTTGAACAGGATGCCTACATTAATAGTGGAGGCATTGCAGTGATTATCCAACTTCTCGCCCAGACGAAAACGAATAACCAACAAATTGGTATCACCGGCCTTTCAGACCATTTTAAGAAAATCTTTAACATGGTGGGAATTACCAAGTTTGCAAAGATCTACTCCTCAGTAGACGAAGTCCTGGAGAGTTTGTCAGGATCGTAAGTGTTTCAATATCCCATGAGCGCTTACCTATAAAGGAGGTGTTCCTATGGATTTGCCTTTGGGTTATCTTTTCAAGGGTCTCAATGACGATCGGTTGAAAAGGATCGCCAATATCGCCACAGAAGTCTCCATGGAAAATGAGCAAGAGATCTGCGTAGAGGGGGAAACGGCTAAAGCGCTCTACATCCTCAAGACAGGAGCTGTTGAACTCGTGACAAAGGTCGAAAACGAGGTTGAACTCCCCGTGGGCATCTTGCGGAACCCCGGAGATATCTTTGGTGGGGGTGTCCTCGTTGCACCCTACCTGTATAGTCTAATGGCTCGTTGTGCGAAAACGGGCATTCTTTTCAAGATCGAAGGATCTGCGCTCCAAGAACTCATGAAGGAGGATCGGGACCTCGGCTGCATCATCATGAGCAATCTGGCAGAGCATTTTCTTGACAGATTGAAAGAAAGCAGACGGGAAGTAAAAATACATTTCAACACGCTTTTGAGATCTTACCGTTAGTTGCCAGACTGCGAATCACATTAACATTAGGACTGCTCCGAAAGGTCAGAATGGATCCAGAAAAGGGCACCAAACCTTACGAGGAATCGTCGGCAGTCTCCATATCGGCTGAGGCCGAGCTGGACCTACGAGTCTTTCACCTCAAGACCCTTTACGATGTAAGCAAGGATATCTTTGGGACGGTGGATTCTGAGGCTATCCTGAAGAATTTCTTGTTGATGACGACGGGCAACTTCGGGGTCATTGAAGGTTTCATTTTGACTCAGGACGTTCCCTCTAAAGAGATAACTCACTTCGTTTCTGTGGGATTTAAAGACGAAGAACACACTTCGTTGTCTGAGGGCGGCAGAGAACTCTTACTGGACTGGGATAAGCAGGAGACGGTGTTAAACGGCCAGGAGCTTGAAAAACTTGGGGCTTTACCCCAGACCGTCGTATGCATATTGCCCTTCAGCGTGGATAATGCGTTTTCGGGCCTCCTGGGACTTGGCCCCAAGCTTGTAGGCGAACCATACAGGAATGATGATAAAGATCTCCTGGTCACCCTTGTTAACAACCTGGTTGTCGCCCTGAAAAACGCCAGGTCTTTCGAGGATATCAAGCGCCTTAACCTGGACTTGGAGGAGAAAAACGTGCAGCTTGAAAAGGCTCTTAATGAGCTTCAGGCCGCCCTGAAGAAAGTGGAACTCCTCGAAAGCATCAAAACTAACCTCTCCAAGTTTGTGCCAACCGCCGTCACAAGAATGATTGAAAAATCCCCCACAAGTGACATCCTCGATGCCAAGGAGCGGGATGTATCTATCCTGTTTCTCGATATTGAAGGCTATACCAAATTGAGCGAAAGGCTCGGCGTTGCCGAGCTCAACGAGATCATTGAAAAGTATTTTTCCGTATTCATGGAGGCCATATATTTGAACGACGGCGACGTGAATGAGACAGCCGGCGACGGCCTGATGGTGCTTTTCCCTAGCGAAGACGAAACCACCAATGCCCTGAACGCCGTGCGTGCGGCCCTTAACATTCGGGAGAAGGCAGCCGTGATTAACCAGGAAAACGACGCTTCTTCCGAATCCCTGGTTATCAACATGGGAATTAATTCAGGCCAGGCCCTCTTAGGAGCGGCAAAGTTCGATAGTCTTACAGGGTCTCGCTGGACCTATACGGCCCGGGGAATGGTCACCAATTTGGCCGCGAGGATCGGTGACCTTGCCACAGGCGGGGCGGTGCTGCTTTCCACGTCCACGGCCGATAGGGTAAAGGGGCAATTCTCCATCAGCCCTCTTGGCAAATTTAGTCTGAAAAATGTGTCAGATAAGGTCGAGCTATTCTCAGTATAGGCCCAGCAAAATCAAGGGCAGTGCTTGCCCTGATATGAATCTCTCCTTTCCAAGAGGCTTTCTGAAAGCGCTAAACAGTTCACATTAACCAGAGGCCCCGAGGAACCACTGCTGCTGTAATGAATCGCTTTAGGGGTAACGCAAAAATAACATAACAGGCTAAAGGGGCTTGTATGACAATTTAAATATAGATACAATTCGTTAATCGCATATAACCTATTGAATAAAAAGATAAGATCAATATATTATAATGTCAATATTACC
>DRHF01000287.1 GCA_011049715.1 Desulfobacterales bacterium | reverse complement strand
TTTTGAATTTTTCTATATATTTTTCAGTCCAGGCCCGAATATTTGGATCAGGGTCAAAGTTGGGAAGGGTGACGGTTTCTACGTAGACCCCTTCCATGGCTTCGCCCACCAACTTGTGAACAGAAGGCATCGATGCCGCCGAAGACGCGATGTGGGGTACGTTAATTCCCAGGTCACGTTGTTGTTTTAGAATAATGGCCGTATCCGAAGGGTGGGCCTGGGAAATGATTATGTCCGGGTCTGAACGTTTGATCCGCATGAGCTGACCGGTCATGTCTTTGTCGGCTTTTTCATGCCAGGTTTCGGCTACAGGTGAAATACCTTTGGCCTTGAGGATATTGATGATGATTTCATGGCCCGACTTGCCGTATTCTGTGGTTACGCTCATCAGTGCAGGCTTTTTGCTTTTCAGCTCTTCGACGGCATACAGCGTATAGGCCCGCTTGGTAATACCGTCGTGGGGGTAAGTTCGAAAATACCATCGATTATCCATTTGGGTCAGTTTACGCGTCCCGGAAGTGCTCAACATCGGGATCTTTTCTTTTTTCACCTCAGGGAACATCGCAAACAGTTGAAAGCTATAAATCGGACCTAAAATGGCACACACGTTCTTTCCTAGAACCCGGTCCAGGGCGGTTACGGCTGTTGTGGTTCTATCGGCCGAATCCTCGATGATCAGCCTTATCTTCGTTCCGTTTATTCCACCTTTTTCGTTCCATTCCTCAGCAGCTAAAATGGCCGCATTGATTTGCCGTTGGCCCAGGATGGCCAAGCTTGAAGTCTGGGAACTGATGACGCCCACTTTGATCTCCGCCAGGGCGGTGGTTGCAAAGATAAAAAACAAACACAGAACCAAAGCAATAAGCGAAAGGGTTTTGAAAAAATTGTTCATTGATTAACCTCCTATAATTATGTTGAAATTAGACTTCCGATAGAGACAATTTAAATGATAACGTTAAAACCGTTTAGAGCCAAAAAAAAACCGCTTCCAGCAGGAAACGGTTTTGAGTTTAACGAAAAATGAGTAACTCTGTCGCTTCCCTACGCTGGTATTAACCAGATCAGGTTCAAAGGGTGTAATCTCAGGCCATAGCGCCACCCCAAGAGAATTTATATATTTTTATATTACATTAGCGATAATACAAAAAAATGTCAAGCATGAAGAGAGATCATGAACCGAAACGCCGAGCGCATTTCCCGCTACATTTTACCTTGACGGAATATAGTTAAAATGGTAATCTCAAAACTTATACCTTCAATCTGCAGGAGCATTACCTTCGGCTTGGGGCGAAGGCGTGTCTTTGGAAAATCTAACTCCAGTTCCGCACCTGATATTTTAAGGAAAGTCGCATCAGGCATAGGGCCCACACCAGATGCGGCACTGTGCCTCATTGGGGGTACGAAACTTGAGAATTAACTTTTAACCCTTCTGACAACAATTGAAAGGAATAGTCTTATGCCAAATGATGAAATGGCAACTATGGATGGAAACACGGCCGCCGCCCACGTGGCTTACGCCATGAGCGATGTTGCCACCCTGTACCCGATTACGCCCTCCTCATCCATGGGGGAGATTGCGGATGAATGGGCAGCTGAAGGCCGCAAAAACATATTCGATCAAAATATGATCGTCCGCCAGCTGCAATCCGAAGCCGGTGCTGCGGCTTCCGTGCACGGATCCCTGGCTGCCGGAGCGCTGACCACAACATTTACCGCCTCCCAGGGGCTGCTTTTGATGATCCCCAATATGTATAAAATGTCAGGAGAACTCCTGCCCGGCGTTATTCATGTTTCAGCCCGGGCGATTGCCGCACATGCCCTATCGATTTTTGGTGATCATCAGGACGTCATGGC
>DRHF01000286.1 GCA_011049715.1 Desulfobacterales bacterium | reverse complement strand
TAACTTCGATCTTGTGCAGTGCCGCAAATTCCAAAACGACCGTAACCAGACCGACCCCACAAGCCGTAGCAGCACCGCCCCTATGATGGGCCTGTTCGTATGAAATTATGTCCGGCTTGACCAAATCGTTCATTTCGTTTAACCAGGCTCGACAGCGAAGAAATCTTACACCAGGCGACTCGCCCCGCTTTACATCAAATACTTGAACACCAGATATAATTCTGTTCGCTAAAGTAGGTGAATCGTATCGACAGGCATAGCCCGTCTTGGTCGCTAAGTCTAAGGCTAAAATATTCATTTTTATATCCCTCTTTTATATTAATAATGACGGTTGAAAGTGTTTAAATAAGGTCGCGTGCTTGCTAATATTTTCCCTCGCCCACATTGGCTGGAGGTTTGATAAAGCCCAACACCGTTTAAAGTCCTCGTGTTCTGGTTTTGTGAAATTGAAGACCGACAATGGTATTTTATGATCTATGTGCCATTCGCCATAATTCTGCCAAGTCATGCCCTGAGTAAAAAGTTTTTCCAAGTGGGTTTTTAATTCGCTTAGAGTATATCCGACAAGAGTTTCCCATTTTCTACCCTCCTTGTTTTTATATAAAGATTTCGTATACTGTTTGATGTGTTAACCTTTAATTTTATTTCATCCCTTTTGCGATAAATTTTCTGATACGTATTCCTCTTGCCCTTATTGTTTCCATGCCTATTTTTGATTTTCTCCCTATTGGCTACATAATATACCTTGCTCTTAATGCTTATATTTTTCTTGTTTTTCTCATAGTAGGCCTTGCCCCGCAATTTTATTTCTTCCTTATTAGCCGTGCGGTATTTTTGCGCTTGGGTATTTTTTTTATCCCTATTGGCCCTCCCGTATATTAAGTCTTGATTTTTTATTCTTTCCTTATTGAGGTTTCGATAAATCTTACTTTTAGCCCTTATTTTATCTTTATTATCCCTATGGTACGCCCTACTATATTCGGCCCTACACAGGGTTTCTCGATTCCGCACTTAGTGCATGTTTTTACGGTAGGTATCTGGGCTGTCGCTAGGTCAAGTGCTAATATTGTATTATTCATCGCCTTCCTTTCCATATCTTTCCTTATATTTCATACCCACATTCCGGATGGATACATTTCTTTTTCCCAAAGAAAAACTATTTTGTTTTCTCCATTGAGCTTTTGCACTTTGGACAAATTACGGCCCAGTGCCCATCTTCTCGGAGATGTCTACCAAGTGGCGGCTTTGGTGGCGGTGGTGGTTTCTTAATACCGGGGGTCTGCACCCCCCACCAATGATTTTCGTACATTTCGTCACGCTCCTCTTCCGTGAAGTGGCGCAAAATCGTTGCTATGAAATACCCGAACTGATCGTTATGTTTTTGGCAATAGTCTTGGCAAAAGGCAAAGTTTTTCTCTGAAAGGTTTCCATCGTCCAGCGCGATATGACAACAACCGCCTGCCCCGTTTTCAAGTTCATCATAGTAATATTGAATCAAACCAAATATTACAGGCTTAAATTGTTCAAATGATAACATAGTTTTCACCCTCCCACATTCTCAAGCGCCAACTCAATCATCGGCC
>DRHF01000285.1 GCA_011049715.1 Desulfobacterales bacterium | reverse complement strand
TAACTTCGATCTTGTGCAGTGCCGCAAATTCCAAAACGACCGTAACCAGACCGACCCCACAAGCCGTAGCAGCACCGCCCCTATGATGGGCCTGTTCGTATGAAATTATGTCCGGCTTGACCAAATCGTTCATTTCGTTTAACCAACCCCGGCATCTCAGAAAACGCATCCCCGGACTTTCACCCCTCTTGACATCGAAGGTTTGAACGCCTGAGATAATAGACCCCAAACCTGTACAATTGCAAGCATAACCAGTTTTAGTCGCTAAATCAAGTGCCAAGATCGTATTCATTGTCTTTCCCTCCATGCTTTTCCTTTAAATACGGAATTAATTTTTCATAATATAAATCCCGTACATAGTCATATTGTTCCTCGCTCCACTCATCGCCACAATTTGGACACTTGAATTCTGCATTGAGCCCGATAATTTCAAACATATCTTGCTCAACCTGACTATTCCCGAATGGTCTCTTGCAATCAAGCCCGATACTGCCAAATTCACAACTATCATCTACGGTCAAATTCTCGAAAAAAGCCCTTGCCAATTTTTCTAAGTCTTTGTTAATGGCTCTACTCATTTCAATATCTCCTTATATTTCATACCCACATTCCGGATGGATACATCTCTTTTTCCCAAAGAAAAACCATTTTGTTTTCTCCATCGAACTTTTGCACTTTGGGCAAATTTCACATGCCCAATCTTCTCTGATGTGCCTACTAAGTGGTGGGCTTGGCGGCGGCGGTGGTTTCTTAATACCGGGCGGTCTTGGATTTGATTCTTTCTTGCTCATTTCGCCATTCCTTATGCAAAATAATGTTTAAACTTATCTTCAGCCACGCCCCTGTCCCACAAACCATCCCAATAAGGATTCCAATCTACATGGTCGAATATTTTTTCTAACTCTGCTATATCAGTATCCGGGTGATCTTTATAGGACACGATAATATTAGTGGCCAAACAAACCCCATGAGATCGGAGCAATATAGAAGCATCCAAATAGCTTATCGTCGCCTGAACATCCCTACCCATACTCATCAAAACATCTTTGTTTGGGCTTTGGATTGGAACGTGCAGTATTTTTAGCAAGCCATTTCGTGCCAATCGCAAAAGGTGCCAAAAGCTGTTAATAGCGTTAGTTGGTTCAAGGTTTCGAATTGAAATCGGCTTTTTGTGTGCCATCGCCATAGCGCACCATTGTTCTATTTGGTCTTGTGATGGGTTGTCAGAAATTAAGACAACATCATGGTTTTGCAAAAATTCATCTCGCAGCCTATGGGCAGGCAATTCGTATGGATCGCCCCGCGTCACCCTAATAGTACAATATTTGCACTTCCCCTTACATCCGGCACCTATCCTTAATGGGTACATATCCCTAAACAGGTTTCCATCCCCCTTGCCTTCGGAAAAATCTTTTATCCAGAACGGTGCTTCATAATTAACGAGCGTTTTGTCTTTTATAAGATGATAATCGGATTTTATGTTCGACAACCTTTGTGCAGGAATATCTATATCAAACCGCCTGGCAAGGCACCCCCCGACATAATAATTTTTGCCGGGATAGTTATGCATAAGGCGTTCTATGTGTTGAATATCATTCAAAATCGCAAGATCGGTAACTTGGCATGAAAGAACAACAATCGAATCCGCTTTATCTGGACTTCTCGTCAATCGGTCCGTATTGCAATTTGCCCATGATAAAAATTCCGAATAAATACTCATACAGGCAGTGCAAGTGACATAAAGCTTGCCAATTAGATCTTGCTCTTCCATAAGAATACCCGAACCAAAAATATTTTTACAATTAATCATTGTACAGCTCCTTTCTCCGGCCATTCTTTAATAATCTCCGGATATCCATAATTGTCCTTCATCCAGACCGCCGTATTCGTGTTTCTCGCGTAATCGATCAAAATATCAGCCCATTTTTTAGGCGGCTTTTGGGCACCCCGGCTTGAGTCGGCACCTATAATAATCCAGTCGATATCGTATAAATTCGGATGGATCTCACTCAATAGCGGTTCAAAAGATATGAATCGGACTTTTGCGCCTTTCGTCGAATGAACTAGTTTTTCAAGATTGTTTTCAGTGAAGGGCAAGCCATCGATCGTTGT
>DRHF01000284.1 GCA_011049715.1 Desulfobacterales bacterium | reverse complement strand
GAAGGGTAAACAAAATGGAGTATTTGTTTTTAAAATTATATTTCATTCATAGAAGATATATGAAATTTTGGACAAACGACAAAACAGGTAATTATTTTAAATACTTAATCCAGTTCTCCATTTTGTTTACGATCAATTAGGGTTTTACCGGTTTTCCGAAGGCGACATCTCTGATTTAAATTCGTTCAAACCGATTACCTTCGCATACCCTGAGGACAATGCAGCCATAAATGATCCGTGGACAGCCTCTGCCGGCAGCACCTGACCAGCGAACTTGAGATCCCTGGTGGCGCATGCATCGTGGATGACGATACAATTAAACCCCAAATCAAAAGCAGCCCGGGTGGTCGCATCCACACACATATGGCTCATCGCACCGCAAATTACCAAACGCTTGATTTCATCTCTTTTCAGCTTGTCGAGGAGAGGTGTGTCCCGGAAACTGTTCGCGTATTGCTTTTGTATCACCATATCATTCGGAAGCGGTTTAACCCGGTCATTAATCTCAACACCGGTGGTATTGGGTGCAAAACAGAACGCATCCTCCTTTGTGGCAAGATGCTGGATATGAAATGTTGGCCATCGGTTGGCACGAAACAGCCCGAGCAAATTTGCAGCCTTCTCGGTGGCCTCAGTTATCCTCTTTAGTTCCAAAGGGCCGCCTGGAAAATAGTCGTTTTGAATATCAATGAGTATTAATGCAGTTTTCATTTTCAACTCCTTATTCGGAAAAAATCCAGAGCATCCGATGGGATGGGAAATACGCCGTTTCCAACCAAAAACTTAACTAATACCCTTTCGCGGTCGTAAACTCAAGTTAAATAATTTTTCAGAACCGACATCCCCAACCAGCGAACAACATGGATGTGAGTAAAAGCAGATTACGCTTCTGCTGCAGATTGCAAAATAGATCGAAGCAGTACATTTGCCCCCGCCTCACAATCCGCCCACAGCGTATTTTCTACCTCTACGTGGCTTCTTCCACCGATACTCGGGACAAAAATCATTGCCGTGGATGCAAACTGATTCATATAGCTTGCATCATGTCCTGCCCCGCTGACCATGCGGAGGGCAGGATAATCCAGGTCACGGGCAGCATCGAGCACCCTTTGTACCAGTTGGGCATCAAACCGAGAATGCGCTACACGCCAAGTCTCTTCAATACGAACCGGACACCCCCTCCTGTCGGCAATTTCTTTAAAACTGTTGTGAAGACTATTCCAGGCCTGTTGTGCCAACCGATCATCCCAAGAGCGAATATCCACCGTGAAATGGACCTTGTCGGGAATGATATTGCGGGAATTGGGATAATTCTGAATTTCTCCAACGGTTGCTACCAGATCACCGTCTGTTTTTTCAGGGAGAGTATTGACTTTGAGGATCATCTCAGCGGCGGCACAAAGGGCATCGTGCCGGCCGGCCATCGGTGTTGGCCCCACCTGATTCGCTTCCCCTCGAAGATAGATGTCATACCAGTGAAGACAAACAATCCCCTTTGGCGCACCGACGACCATCCCCTCTCGCTCAAGAACCGGCCCCTGTTCGATGTGATATTCATAATAGGCATGGACCGGCCATTTCCGTGCAGGGACACTCCCTCGATACCCAATCCGCTCCAACTCGTCGACAAACAAATACCCATTTCGATCGACCCTACTGTAAACCCAATCTCTTTCCAAAGCGCCGGCCCATACACCGGATCCGACCATTGCAGGGGCGAAACGTGATCCCTCCTCATTGGTCCAGTTGACGATGACGAGGGGACGTATGGTTTCAATGTTGTTTTCGTCAATAGTCTGCAACACTTCAAGCGAACCCATTACCCCTAAAATTCCATCAAATCGACCCCCTTTTGGCTGTGAATCAATATGGGAGCCACTCATCACAGGGGCCATAGCATCGTTCTTTCCAAATCGTTTTCCAAAGATATTTCCCATCTCATCAATCCAGACTTCAAGATCGAGTCGCTCTAGCCATTTGACAAAAAGATCCCTGGCCTGCTTATCTGTGTCTGTCAAAGTCAGACGTTCTACGCCTCCCGCTGAAGTCACACCTATTTTCGCCATCTTTTCCAGTTTATTTCTCAGACGATCTCCATTTATCCTTAAATCTTTCGTATCCATAAATCTACCCCCCTATATTTTTTAACTCATTTGTCCAATCAATTGTTTTAGCATACGGACCGGATCGCACGGGATCTTCGCTCTGTTTTGATTAGCCATCGGAAAATGAGCTCGTTTTTTTTGTTTATACCACAATTTAATATTTTTTTGCTTTTCCTTTTTCGTCTTGGTAAGTTTACTCAGCAACTTGTATCAAATTTTATGCATTGATTTTCAGAAAATTGAAATATTTTATAGGTCAGATCCTTCTTGACAAATTATTTTTAGCTAATTATACATAAAGGTTTTTGGCACTATTTTCTCATTATCCTTGCTCTGGCATTACTCCAGGGCTTTAACATCCATAAGGAGGCTAAATGAACAGATACGAAACATTCATTATTTCCGATCCCGACATTTCCGATGAAAAAAGGGCTTCTCTCTTTGAAAGAATCAACCAGCTCATCCCCAAAGAAAACGGATTCATGGTGGCCTTTGACGAATGGGGAATAAAAAAGCTCGCCTACGAAATTAAGAAAAAAATTCGCGGCCATTATGTCCGTCTCGACTATTGCGGAACAGGTACCCTTGTCAACGAGATAGAACGATTTTCCCGGATAGACGACAGGGTCATGAAATATATGACGGTTCTGCTAGAAAAAGAGGCCGATATTGATCGCATAAAAGAAGAAATTGCCAAGGCAGAGCAGGTTGCCGCCCTGGTTGAAGAATCTGAGACCGGACCGGGACCGGCTGAAGAATCTGAGACCGATCCGGCTGAAAAACCTGAGACCGATCCGACTGAAAAATCTGAGACCGACCCAGTTGAAGAACCTGAGAAAAATCAAGATGACAAATCCGATTCAGATCCCGTGCTTTTCGACGCTCCAGGATCAGAAGCTATGGAGACTGAAAAAGTAAAAACTGAGAAAAAGGATGAGGAGGAGTAAAATGGTTGCAGATTTTCGATCCAATCGAAGAAGACCCACTGTCAGGAAAAAAATATATCATCGAAGAAAAGTCTGTCGATTTTGTGCAGACAGCAAACTGATTATAAACTACAAAGACTCAAAGTCACTTCAATATTTTATTACCGAACGCGGAAAAATAATCCCGAGAAGAATTTCCGGAACCTGTGCGAAACATCAGCGTGCACTTACGCGAGCAATCAAGCGGGCTCGAACAATAGCACTACTGCCTTTTGTCGGGAGACTGGACTACAGCTAGTCAGAAGGATAACTGATGGACAAAAATGGATGAAAGCATGGCGCCTCAAACAATGCAAAAGGAAATATCCAAAGACATTGCCAGTGGCATTGCCATAACCATTGCCATATTTGGAGCGACCATCTATATGCCGATCATCGGTTTCTTTTGTTCATTGCTGCTTCCTTTGCCGGTTCTTTTCTATCGCTCAAAACTGGGTAGATCAACCGGCAGTATCATACCGGTTGCATCGATCACATTAATGATTCTAATCCTTGGCCGGGCATCAATCGACATCCTGTTTTTTGGTGAACTACTGCTCCTCGGTTTTGTTTTGAGCGAGTTGATTGAAATGAATCTTTCAGTTGAAAAAACGATCTGTTATGCTGTTTCCGCGGTATTATTGACCGGAACCT
>DRHF01000283.1 GCA_011049715.1 Desulfobacterales bacterium | reverse complement strand
TCTGATCACCGGTATTCTGGACGAACCTGTAAATGTGAAGACCCTGGTCGGTTCGGGAATGGCCGAACTGTTTGTACCGAAACTACGGGAATATTTTAAACGTAAAGGCCTGGTCAGCTATGCCGTTAAAAAATCGATAACCCCTAGGCACTTTGAAAGCTTTGTAGACATCATGAGCGATCCCAAGGCCGATCGGGGGGGGGAAAACAAAAGGATCGGTGAGCTTTTAGCCAAAGCGCTTGTCGAACAGGGAATTACCGAGATTTCCACCGTTTTTATGGATGATTTGATTGTTCTTGAAATAAATCTTCCCTGGCGGGTCGAAATGGCCATTCAACGTTTGGCCAAAGACCTGAAAGTTTTGCCGATGTTTAAAAACGTATCCGACCGAGTCATCCGGGAAATGAAGCTGCAGATCATTCAGGACATACTCCGGCCGCTGAAGCATCCCGAATTTCTAAAAGACCTCATTATCAATTGCTATATTATTGCCCAGCACGTTGATAACCTCGAAACCGAAGATATTGAAAAGGTCATTATCGAGGCATTCCCGCTCGATTCGTTGCTGCCGACTTCTCACCATATTTTTAAAGAACTCAATCGTTTACGAGAAATGAAGGCAGAACATCCTGACAACTTCACGTTGGAACGCCGTTTGGCCGGAGTCAAAAGAATTCTAAAATGGGTTTTACGGCGATTGATGTTGGAGAATATCCGCGGCGCTCAGCGTTTTTTGGAACGACTCTATCTCAATAAGTTTCTTTCCTTCGATGAACTCCCGCCGGACGTACAGTATATCGTCAATACGGATAAAATGGCGAGGGATGTCCATACTCACATTCATAGTTATGTCGATCGAATCCTAAAAACCGACACGACAGGCGACGCCGTTACCCTACTGAAGCTTTTCCGTCGCGTTTTACCGGTTTACGTCGAACAGGGAGACTGGCAGATCGTGCTCCGGCTTGCCGAAGCGGTGGACAAGGCTACAAAGGAGGCCGTTTTTTTCTCAACAGCCATCGATCCGGAATTCAACCCGCTGACCTTTGTCTTCAAAGACCGCACCGATGAGATCGTGGCGGCCTATGAAAAGGTGGATGAGCCCCAACGTAAAATAATCGATGACATCACAAGCCGCTTGGGAGCCGATGGAATCGAGATTTTGAGCAAAGTCCTTTCTGACAGCGAGGAGCGGGGAGCCCGAAAATCCGCAGTTGATGCGTTGATGAAAAAAGGTGATTTGACGAAAAACTGGGTTTTCAAGGTGCTGGATGACCCTGAGCAAAAATGGTATTTAAAACGAAACGCATTGATGTTGCTCAGATATGTGGGTAAGGAAGTGGAAGAAATCAGCCGTGCCCGCAAATTTGTGCGCCATGAGCATCCCAGAGTACGGGATGAAGCGTTAAATGTGGTTATTACCTTGAAGGTCGGCGGGGCTGAAGAGCTGATTATCGCTGCTCTGGATGATACTGACGATAAAGTTCGCTGGCGGGCGATGAAGGCGCTCAGCGAGCTTTCTTCGATTTCTGAAGCTTCTGTTAAAAAGCTTCTCGGAATGATAACAAAAGCATCTCCCGAAGATAAAGAAACCGCCGGCAAACATTACCGCAAAATCGCTCAGTTGATACGGGCCCTTGCAGCGATAAAGAATATCCCAAACCGCGATGAAGTAGAAGGTACAATTCTAAAGATTGCCCGTAAAATAACAAAACAAAGGAAAGGCCCTTTTCAACGCTTTAAAAAACCGGCTGACGCTGACCAATCCACCGTGTTATCGGCTGCCATCACGACACTTGGAATCATCGGTACGTCTATGTCAGCATCTTTTCTGAAGAAGCAATCGAGGGGGAAGCCTCCGGAAAGCCAAATGTGATAGATTTGGCGATAAGCCCTTTGAGGCTAATCCAGTTTTTTCAAATTCTCAACCAGTGCTTTTACCGCATCGGCTGATTTATCAAGGGCCGCCTTCTCTTCGTCTCGGAGACTGATTTCAATAATCTCCTCAATCCCTTTGGCACCTAGCTTGACCGGAACGCCTATAAAAAGGCCGTTTATTCCATATTCCCCTTCAAGGTAAGCTGCACAGGGGAGAATTTTCTTTTTGTCTTTCAGTATCGATTCCGCCATTTCCACCGCAGCTGACGCCGGGGCATAATATGCACTTTGGGTCTTCAGCAGGCCGACAATCTCTGCTCCGCCATTTGCAGTTCTTTCAACGAGCGCATCGATACGCTCCTTTGAGAGGAGTTCCGTAATCGGGATGCCGGCCACCGTGGAATAACGGGGGAGCGGAACCATCGTATCGCCATGTCCCCCGAGGACAAACGCATGAGTGTTTTCTACGGAAACATTGAGTTCCATGGAGATAAAAGCCCTAAATCTTGCAGAATCCAGAACGCCGGCCATACCGATAACCCGGGTTTTGGGAAACCCGCTGGTCTGATATGCCAAGTGACACATCACATCGAGGGGGTTGCTCACAATAATGAGAATCGAATCAGGTGATGCGGCTGTTACCTGTTGAGTGACATCTCTTACAATTTTTGCATTTGTACTGATAAGTTCATCACGGCTCATACCCGGTTTTCTGGTGATTCCTGCAGTTATGATGACGATATCCGACCCGGTTGATACTTCATATTCGTTTGTCCCTATGAGATGTGCGTCGTGTTTTTCAATCGGTGCGGCTTCGGCCAGGTCAAGTGCCTTTCCCTGGGGAAAGCCTTCAATAATGTCAATTAGCACCACATCGCAGAGCTCTTTTTCAGCCAGTCGTTGTGCCGTGGTTGCTCCGACATTGCCGGCCCCGATCACCGTTACTTTTTTATCCATAATCATCCCCCTCCCTTGAAATGAAATATAAAATAAGATAACTTGGCCATAAAAATATACGGATTGTCAACAAATTAATATACTCGCTAAAGATTGACAATTGGTTAAACAATTGAATAATAAGAATGTAAACGCAAGGTCAAAAAAAGATAGGATATGGGGTGAAAATAAAAATTGGTGTAATATCGGATACCCACCTATCTCAGCCATCACCGGATCTTTTCGACCTGATGGGTGATGTCTTTTCCGATGTTTCAATTGTCTTTCACGCCGGGGATCTCACGCGAATATCGATTCTTGAGGCTTTTTCGGAAAAAGAAGTGTATGCTGTGTCCGGCAATATGGACCAACATGATGTGGTCGATACACTGCCATCGGAGACGGTGATCAAGGTCGGTGAGTATCGAATCGGTCTTATACATGGGTGGGGTTCCCGGGACCGGGTGGAAGGCAGGGTGATGGGGAGATTCTCCGGCGTGGATGCTATTGTGTATGGCCATACTCATCGACCTGCCAATCATTTGAAGGATAACATATTGCTGTTTAATCCAGGTGCTTTCTCGGGATCTTTTATTTCCGGGAAGAAGCATTCGGTTGGCGTGCTCAGTATAAATGATGGGCTAACAGGTCGGATAATCAATATCTAGCGCCCATCCACGACTTTAAAATAAATAATAGCGGTGCCCAATAACAGATAAGGAGAAAAATAGATGAAAAAGGCAGTCTATAAGACCCATTTCCCAGAAGCAAAACTAGCAAAAACAGGAAAAGTGAGGGATATGTATGACCTTGGCGATTCGTTTTTAATGGTGGCAACCGATCGGATATCCGCATTTGATGTTATTATGCCTGATCCCATACCTGACAAAGGGAAAATTTTAACCCAGATGTCCCTCTTTTGGTTTGATGTCATGAAACCACTGATTCCCAATCATGTGATTACCGCCGATGTGAAAGACTATCCAAAACTATTTATTCCCTATGCAGACATACTGGATGGCAGGAGCATACGGGTTAAAAAAGCAGATGCAATTCCGATCGAGTGTGTGGTTCGGGGATATCTATCCGGTTCAGGATGGAAATCTTACCAGGAATCCGGAGAAGTGTGTGGAATCCGCCTTCCGGCGGGTCTCAGGGAATCGGATAAACTTCCGGAACCTATTTTCACGCCTGCGACAAAAGAAGAGGGTGGTGAACATGACATCAACATCGATTTTGAGACTTCTGCAAAGATGATCGGCAAAGAGTTGGCGGAAAAAATAAGAGCGATGAGCCTCTCAATATATAAGAAAGGTTCTGAACTGGCGGCTGAAAAAGGAATCATCATTGCGGATACCAAGTTCGAATTTGGCTTGCTCAACAATGAACTGATTATTATCGATGAGATATTGACCCCTGATTCGTCCCGGTTCTGGCCGAAAGTATCTTACAGACCCGGAACTTCACAGGAAAGCTTTGACAAGCAGTATGTGAGGGACTACCTGATCTCCATCAAGTGGGATAAAAGTCCGCCTGCCCCCTCTTTTCCGGAAGATGTCATTCGGAACACACGGGAAAAGTATTTGGAAGCATTAACCCAGCTTACAGGGATAAACCATGCGTTTTGAAGAAAAGAGAGTGCAGATCGACCGCATCGATCCATCCGATGATACCTATCGCATTACCACCGAGTCGGGAATTGACCGTTTAATCGACTCGATTCAAACGGTCGGTCTGATAAATTTTCCGATTTTGATCAGAAGAGATCAGGGGTTTACGATCATCAGCGGGTTCCGCCGGATTGCCGCATGCAGAGCGCTCGACTGGACAAACATTGATGTCAGGATTGTAGACCCTCGGAGCCCTCTACTTGAAGCTGCAAACCTGGCTATATCTGAAAATGTTTTTCAACGAACCCTGAATCTGATCGAACAGTCACGGGTTGTTCGCTTGCTCTCTACATTCTATGATTCCGATCATATTTTGGCAAAAAAAGCAGCTCATTTCGGTCTGCCAGACAGTCCATCCTTTACAAAAAAAATAAAGCAGATTTGCCTTTTGCCGCAGCCGATCCAAAGTGGTGTATTATCAAACGCCATTTCTTTTGCAATGGCTTTGGAGCTTCGCACCCTGGCGGAAGAGACCGGGGCCATATTTGCAAATCTGTTTGTCAGGCTCAAATTGAGCTTGAATAAACAAAGAGAAATCGTGATGCATGCTAAAGAAATTTCACGACGTGAAGATATTTCCATTTTAAAAGTGCTCGAAGAGGGTGGCATTGAAAAAATTTTAAACAGTGAAGATCTTGACCTAAGGGAGCAGACACAAAGAATCCGTTCTTATTTGGAGCAGCGTCGATTCCCAACCGTCGTTGCAAGAAAAAAAAAGGTCGAAAACTTTGTAAATAGCCTAAAACTTGGAAAAGATACAAAACTAATCCCTTCAAAATATTTTGAGGACCCCACCTTTACTTTAAAATTACATTTTAAAGATTCTGAGGGATTAAAGCGACACAGGGCCACGCTTGAGAAAGTCATTCAAAATTTCAGTGTTGAAACGGTTGGCGGGTGATCCTCAAAAATAAATATCGCAAATTTTAAAGGAGGTTTATTTATGTCTGAGAAAGAAGTTGTCGAAACATCTGAAGCGCAAATTGCTGTTCACTGGCAGGAAGAAGGATATTATTATCCGTCCGCAAAATTCATTGCCCAGGCGAATATGACGGACGAAAAGATCTATGATCGTTTCAGCTTAGAAAATTTCCCCAATTGTTTTAAAGATTACGCGGATCTTTTAGACTGGGATCAATATTGGCATACCATCTTGGATACCAGTGATGCGCCCTGTTGGAAATGGTTTGTTGGGGGGAGGATCAATGCAAGCCACAACTGCATTGACCGACATCTGGCAAAAAACAAAAACAAAACCGCCATTCATTTTGTTCCTGAGCCAGAGAATGAAAAAACCGAACATATTACCTATCAGGAGCTATACGTTAGGGTCAACGAATTGGCCGCACTGCTTCAGGAATTTGCCGGTTTAAAATCAGGGGACCGGGTAACACTTCATTTACCGATGACGGCTGAGCTCCCCATAACGATGCTTGCCTGTGCCAGACTGGGCGTCATTCATTCTGAAGTGTTTGGCGGATTTAGCGGCAGAGCATGTGCGAATAGAATTGTCGACTCCGGATCAAGGGTGCTCATAACGATGGATGCTTATTACAGGGGGGGCAAGCTCCTTGACCATAAAGAGAAGGCCGATATTGCTGTGGGCCTGGCAGAAAAAGACGGCCAGAAAGTCGATCAGGTGTTGGTGTGGCAACGTTATCCGGGAAAGGCATCTTCACCGACACCGATGCAAGATGGACGTGACTTTTTCATCAACGACGTTTTGAAGGATCATTATGGAAGAAGAATTGATCCAATTTCATTGCCGGCCGAAGCCCCCCTTTTCCTTATGTATACCAGTGGAACGACCGGGAAGCCAAAGGGATGCCAGCATAGTATCGGCGGTTTTCTTGCGTATGTCACAGGTACCTCAAAATATATTCAGGACATCCATCTGGAGGATGTATACTGGTGTATGGCCGACATCGGATGGATCACAGGGCATTCATACATTGTTTACGGTCCCCTATCGCTTGGGGCATCGACTGTGGTTTACGAAGGGATACCCACCTATCCGGATGCCGGTCGATGCTGGCGGATCGCACAGGATCTTGATGTAAATATTTTTCATACGGCCCCCACGGCCATACGGGCTTTGCGAAAAGTCGGTTCCGACGAACCGAACAAATATCAATATCATTTTAAACATATGACCACGGTTGGAGAGCCGATTGAACCTGAGGTGTGGAAATGGTATCATCAAGTGGTTGGAAAAGGGGAGGCTATCATCGTCGATACGTGGTGGCAAACAGAGACCGGCGGGTTTTTGTGCAGCACGCTTCCGGCAATTGATCCAATGAAACCGGGGAGTACGGGTCCGGCTTTGCCCGGGATTCACCCGGTAATCTATGATGACGATGGGAATGAACTCGAATCCGGCAGCGGAAAAGCCGGAAATATATGCATCAAGAATCCTTGGCCGGGTGCCTTCCAGACCATATGGGGGGATCGGGATCGGTATGTCAAGGAGTATTATGAAAAGTACTGCAAAGATCCAAAAAGCAAAGATTGGCGGGATTGGCCATATCTGACCGGTGATGCGGCCACCCAATCGGCCGACGGATACTATCGTATTTTAGGCCGTATCGACGATGTCATCAATGTGTCAGGCCATCGGCTGGGAACCAAAGAGTTGGAGTCCGCTGCCCTGGTGGTTCCAGAGGTAGCTGAATCGGCTGTTGTACCGGTAGCAGACGACATCAAAGGCCGGGTCCCGGACATATATGTCTCGTTAAAACCGGGACACGAGGACGGCGAAGATATTGCGACAAAGGTCAGCAATATTATCGTTTCAGAAATTGGACCGATTGCAAAACCACGAAAGGTATGGATCGTCGCGGATATGCCGAAAACACGGTCCGGGAAGATCATGCGTCGGGTGCTGGCGGCAATCTCCAATAAGCAGGATGTGGGGGATACGATGACCCTGGCAAATCCTGAAACTGTTGAGGCAATCCAGAAGATGATCGATGCTTCTACTTGATAGTTCAAAGATTCCCTGTCCGCCTCCGGGGGGACTGCAGGGTTCTTCAAATCGTTTTTAAAAGTTTTGTCGATTTCAACGCTATATATTGATCAGCAAGTGGTACACAATACCCATGTTCGATCTATTCAATCTCAAATCGATGCGCCTGTTGTTATCGTTGATGATGTACAAAAGGTGTTTGAATCGGTCTTGAGGGCTGATGATCCTGTAAAAGCTGGAAAGGAAAGCCTTTTTCTAACCCTCAATAGGGGGGCTTTTATTCGAAAATGCCCTGGTACTCGATTTTATACCTGTTGCGGATATTTTATTCTGAACATCGGCACCTTTTGTACGATGGATTGCTCCTACTGTATCTTGCAGACATATTTTCATCCACCCATTCTCCAGCTTTTTGTCAACTACCAGGATATGTCACAGGAGCTGCAGATACTTTTTTCCAAAAAAAAACTGACCCGAATAGGAACCGGAGAATTTACCGACAGCCTAATCTGGGAGAGCTATTCAGACCTTTCCCGTTTTCTGGTTACAAGTTTCTCTACCCAATCCCATGCGGTTTTAGAGTTAAAAACCAAGACAACCGCTGTTGAAAGATTAGGCCGGCTTCGACACAATCGCAAAACCATCGTTGCCTGGAGCCTGAACACCGATCAAATTATTCGAGATGAGGAGCTTCGAACCGCACCCCTTTTCGCCCGACTCAACGCGGCTGCAAAATGCGAATCATGGGGTTATCCGCTTGCATTTCATTTTGACCCCATTGTTATCTATGACGGCTGTGAAGCGGATTACCGGCAGGTGGTCGAGGCGTTATTTTCCCGTATCTCTCCGGACAGCATCGCCTGGATCAGTCTGGGTACATTTCGTTTTATCCCATCCTTGAAAACAATCATCCAGAAGCGCTTTCCAAAATCAAAGATTATTTATGGCGAGTTCATTCCGGGACTTGATGGAAAAATGCGATATTTTAAAACATTGCGTATCGACCTTTACTGCAAAATCGTCTCCTGGATCAGAGAAATCGCTCCGGATCTCCTCATTTACTTCTGTATGGAAGATGATGAAGTGTGGAAAAGAGCCTTTGGCTTTATTCCTTCCCAACGCGGCGGCTTGTCACAAATGTTAGATGAGCGTGCCATGCTGATTTGCGGTTTGGATATATAAGCAAAAGAAAACATAAATCTAATTTTTATTCATCTCACTGTTTGCGTCAAAGAATTTTATCTCTCCTACCTTTTGTTAATCGATTCGTTACAAACCTGTAATTTTAAACTGTATAAATTAATTGGATATATTTTTAAGCATTAATTTTAAGTAGTTATGCTCTTTAGCGGTGTCTATTGTATAATTGGTATTTATACAGTACATATGAATGGTATCTATTTTTTTCCATAATATAAACAGGTGATTATATATAAGTAAATAAAGTTCTTGACAAAGATATAATTAGACAGCATAAATAAACAGTTCAATTTGTTGTGGTTAGTTAGTGGAGTTATTTGTACAGTATAAATACATTTTTTAGTGGGGCGTTGAAGATCATGGCTATTTCATCACAAATAGACCTCATTACAAGCAAGGATGTTCTTAAAATAACAGGTATTTCCAGAGCAACCCTCAACAATTACATCAAGATCGGTATCCTTCCGAAACCTGTTATTCAAAAACCGAAAACCGGTTTTAAAACAACCAAAAAGATCGGTTACTTTCCAAGAGCTGTTGTCGGGCACATTGAAATGGTCAGACATTTAAAGCGGGAAGGTAATTCCATGGCAGATATTGCACGGCGATTTCAAAAGCCGCCGGTTCAAAAGTTGCCGATCGCCGGGACAAAGAATGATGGGCCAAAAAAGGAAACACAAACAAAAAAACGAAAGAGAACCGTGAAAAGTCGATCACCTCAATTTTCTGACAAAGAATTCAGGCTGACTTTTGATGACGTCTCATTTCCAGCCTACTTTATCAACTACAATTTTGAAATCGAGTGGATGAATCCAGAAGCGGAACAAAAAATTTTCAAACAAGCTATTGATTTCGTCTCTGCGCTGGAATCTAAAAATATTTTCAAAGTCTTTTTCAACTGGGAATTTCACAGCATGGTTAACAATTGGCGGGACCTGATTTCTTATCACATGTCATTTACAAAAACAAAATTTTCTAAAACATGGATTGCGAAGCTGTATGAAGGTATCTCAAAACGAGAAATCAGTATCTTGGAGGAAATATATGAAAAGGTTTCTGTTTTTTCACGAAATAGTATTAAAGACACGCGAATCGAATTGATCCTGAAAGACGGTACGGTTGAACCCTACCATGTTTATAGTCTCTTTTCCAAGGAGGGGATATTTTTTATTTATGTCCCGGGAGTTGCTTCAAATCATCAGCATTAGAAAGGATCGCCTTAAACCCAAT
>DRHF01000282.1 GCA_011049715.1 Desulfobacterales bacterium | reverse complement strand
TACACTTTTTTCCGAAAACAATTGTTCAAGATTCATCACTACCTCCTTTCACTTTTTGTAGAAAAAACAGGTAGATGATGACTCAGAACAATCTTTCAGTCAATCACCGTTTTATGTCGTACAGGTATGGAATATCTGCACAAAATAAGAGCCTAAGATATTTGGTTTTTATAGCAGGAATTTTTATTTTTTAGATAATAGCCTAGCACAATATATTGATGTTTTCTAAAATGACAAAAATATTTAAAGTAAAGACTCAAGTGCCTCATTGGCTTGTTTCAAATACTCTTCTGCTTTGCATTGTTTAAAAATTTGAATGGCCTCAGAGATGCACTCCTTCGCTTTTTCGCTTCTCTTCTTAGCTTTGTGTAGAAGCCCTAGATCGCGATAGGCCTGGCCCAATAAAAGTTTGGCACCGATCTCTTTTGCAATCTCAATGACTTTATTCAAATGAGATTCAGCTTTTTCACTTGCACGCGGGAAACTTTTTATCAGAAACGCAAGGTTTTTAGCCAAGAAGGTGAATGTCTTCGGCCCTTCACCCAGAACTATTTGTAGATAAATATTGCCGAGCATGTACTCCGTTGTGACATAGTCCCAGATACTCCCATTTTCAAGAAACTCTTCAGATAAATCTTCTGCGATTTTTACCCCTTGCCTCAGATTGCCCCTGGTAAGCATTATGACACTACGTATGAATTCGATGAAGAACGGATCAGCCTTGGTCTTTTGCAAGCTAGCGATGCTCTGCTCAAAGTGGTGAGATGCTTGGGTTGGATTCGTTTTTAGAGCCATTTGACCCAGGATTGCCTGCGCAAGTCCGACAAAATACTTCATGCCGGAACGCTCACCGAGTTCCAGAGCCTCTTTTAGTGTTTGAATCGCTTTCTCATAATCCCCGGCCAGAAAATATCCCTCACCAAGCATCACCCCAAAGCCAACCGCACCAAACATAAAGCGCCCTGCTCGGTTAATCGAGACTGCATTGGCCAAAGCCTCAAGCCCTCTATGGGGTTCTCCGGCCCGGCTCCATGCCATTGCAAGGAAGCCTTTAGCCCACACCCTGTCAGCAGGCGTTGGGGCTTTCTCGACCGCCAGCTCTGCATATTCGACTGCCTGGTTTAGATCACCTTTGAACGTGTAGCTGAACGAAATGACCCAGGCCGAACAGCAGATCAGGCTGTCGTCTGAAAATTCCTCAGCCTTCCTCAACGCCTCTTTGCCATTTTCCAGCGCTTCATGCCAGCGACCTAAATTTGAATATGCCCATGAGGCAGCCATGAATGCCCAAACATACCAGCGAAGGTTAAACTGTTGCTCCATCATGCGAAGGACATCTTCTTTATAGGCGATGGCCAGGTTGAAGTCTCCTTTAGGCAGGTAGCACCATTGCAAGTTATTATATGCAAACCCGGCGTCTTCGATCCTCCCACAAGCCTCACAGATTTCTGCCGCTTTGGTCTCGGTTTGAATGGCTTCATCAAAATTCCCAAGCCACCATTGGCAGAGCCCCACTCCAACATAGAAAGTGCCCAGCAGCTCCTGGTTCCCTAATTCAACCACCATGGATTCGTAGCGGGTCAGATGGTCGTAATACTCGGGAAGCTGGAATAAAAGCTCGAACACCATCCACTGGTTTACCAACAGGGAGATGCGCCGCTCCTGGTTTTCCTTTGTCTCAGGCAGGATATCAAGAAGTTTCATAGCCTTTTCAAAATAAGCCTTTGCCTCCTCCATCGCGTCAAGCTTGGCTGCTTTCTGGTTGGACAGATTCAGATACTCCACCGCTTTGTCATTGTTATCACTTTTCATATAGTGGTAGGCCAGCAGTTCATAGTATTCTTCGAGACGGTCCGGGTAAAGCTGTTCTATGGCGCCGCCTATCTTTTCATGAATTTCCTTTCTCCTTTTGATAAGTAAGCTGTTATAAGCGACCTCCTGGGTGAGGGCGTGTTTAAAAATGTATTCCAGCTCCGGAAAAAGGCTCTTTTCATAGATGAGTTCCAGCCCCTGCAGGTTGATTAAAGAGGATTTAAGCTCCTCTCTCATCCCCATAATGGTCTGCAGGATGCGATAGGCAAATTCTCTACCGATCACCGATGCCATCTGCATAATGCGTTTAAGACTCTCTTCTATCCGATCCATACGGGCCGCGATGATCCCCTGGATGGTATCCGGCACCTTAATTTCTGATGCCTGTTTAGTTAGAACATATTGATGAGCCTGCTTTTGAATGGAGCCATTTTCCAGCAGGCTGTGAGTGAGTTCTTCAACAAAAAGAGGGTTTCCGCCGGCGCGGTTAAGGATCAGTTCCCTGAGCTCGGGCACCACATCTCCACCCTCTAAAATGTTTTTCACCAGCTGGGCACTGCTTTTGGTAGTGAGTTGATCCACGCCGATTTTGCTGTAATAGGACTTGCTCCCCCATTGATGAGTATATTCAGGGCGGTAAAGCAGAACCAGCAAGAGGTGAGTGCCGGCCAACCAATCGATCAGATAGTTTAAAAACTCCTCTGATAAGCTGTCGATCCAGTGCAGGTCCTCCACAACAAAAACAACGGGCTTGTTTTGACTTTCGCAAACAACCAGATCTCGAACAGCCTCAAAAGTTCTTATCTTTTTCGGCGCGGGCTCAAGCTGTAGATATGTGTCATCATCGACTTTAACGGATAACAATTCCTGGAAAGGTGGCAGGGCACTCTTGAGCCTTTCATCAAACTGGAGAATCTTCTCCTCCATCTTTTTTTTGATGACAGGCTCCTGATCTTCTTCTTTGATATCAAAGTATGATTTTAAAATATCATGTATGGGTAAATAGGCCATGGAGCCGCCGTAATGCAGGCAGCGACCTTCCAGATAGGTATATTCTTCTTTGGAAAGCACATTCCTTAGCTCGAAAAGAAGTCTGGATTTGCCCACCCCGGCCTCACCAACGACCCCTACAACCTGGCCGGATCCTGACTTTGCTTTGCCATAGGCCTCCATAAGGGCCGCCATGGAGTTTTTTCGACCGGCAAATTTCGTCAGACCTTTGGCAGCGGCCGCTTCAATTCTGGTTTCAACTTCGCTGGCCTTTTTAAGCTCATAGGCCTCCACGGGCTCTTCTTTTCCCTTTACCTGCACCTTGCCCAGGGGCACGAACTCAAAAAAATCCCTGGTCAGCTTGTGGGTGTTACCGGTTCCCAGGATGGTGCCGGGATTTGCCATGCCCTCCATCCTGGAAGCCAGATTGGTGGTGTCGCCCACGGCCGTATAATCCATCCGAAGGTCATCACCGATGGAGCCCACAATCACCGGCCCTGAGTTAAGCCCGATACGCATGCGAAAGTCCACTCCACGGTCATTCTTTAAACCCACACCATATTCTCCAATGGCTTTCTGAATAGACAAGGCTGCATGACAGGCCCGTTGAGCATGGTCCTCGTGGGCCACGGGCGCACCAAAAAGCGCCATAACCCCATCACCGGTAAACTGATTGATGGTTCCTTCATAGCTGTGGATTACATCCATCAGGATCTTGAAGCACCCATCCATGATCTGATGGACTTCTTCGGGATCCAATTTTTCTGCCATTGAGGTGTAGTCGGCCACATCGGCAAAAAGGACCGTTACCAGCTTGCGCTCGCCTTCGATAGAGCTGCGGTTATTGAGGATCTTATCGGCCAGGAATTTGGGAGTGTAAGATTGGGGTTGGTTAAAATCGATGGGCGCGGCTTCTTCGGGCCTACTGAGATCATGGCCGCATTTCATACAAAATTTGCCCTTGCGCGGTGTTTTTTTACTCCGCATTTGGGACAATGAAAATCTATAGGGTTTCCGCATTCGATGCAAAAATCAGCTTCTTCAGGATTATCAATCTGGCACTTGAGGCATTTCATTTTGTCTCCTCCGAAAATTTTTCTGGTAGAAAATGTTGAGAGGAAAAACAAAAGAACTTTGGATGGTTAAACAGGAAATAGCTTAATTATGGCTCAATGTCAATTATATGGATAAACAAGATCTTGTGGGTTTTTTCTGGATGGTTTTTTTACGGTATCTTGAAGGTTTTTGTCAGAAAACTAGATATCACCGAACCTTAGATTATATGAGAATATCTCAGATTGTAAGAAACCTGTGATATCCTCTAAATTCAGGCTAAAACTTGATGGATTTATAGCCTGACAATCCTGTGGATAGAAATGACAGATATCGCAGCACTGCATTGCCCAAACATGCACAAGTGCGGCGCATCAAGAAATCTGTACATTGCTTATAGTATTGTGCATTTTATCGAATTTGTGTTCAAATGTCAAAATATCATATAAACGGAAGACCCAAAAATGAAATATCAGGATTGTGGAGGTCTTTCTTTGATTTCCAAGGAATGTATTTGAGACTGTCGAAAAAGTCAAATATTGGCGGTTTTAGCAATTTCACATGTAATGAAATCAATAACTTACAAGTATCAAATTCACAGATTTAGGGTTTTTCGACAGTCTCTTTGGTATTCCTCGCAGATTGCCAATCAGGAATAGAGCATTTTTATAGAAAATGCTTGCATAAAATATCTGAACTTGCCATTAATTTGCATAATCTGCAGGCAGATTATGCCACCGCCCGATACGTCGATATCACAACTTTTTAGACGGTCTATTTTTCTTTAGCGTGTTGTTTCTCTATTTCTTCGGTAACGCAGTAGATTCCTTTCCCTTTCATGGCCGGTTCGAAACATTGATTGTCAGAAATACAGGCGGCCTTTTGAAGATCCCCGGATTTCCAGCGGTTGATCAATCCCGGCTCCCGAATAAACGGCCGGGATAGGGAAATATAATCGGTCACTCCTTCGTCCACCAGTCGTTCGGCCACTTCAAAAGATCGATTGCCGCCGACAAGGATCAAGGGCACATCGATTTTCGCTCGAAATGCTTTGGCGGCTTCCTGGAAATAGGCTTCTTTTTCTTTTTTATTGATTCCCACCCGGCTGGGACTCAGTTTAGGGTTGTTGAGCATACCGCCGCTGATTTCTATAGCGTCGATTCCGCCTTCTGCCATCATCTTCCCCACCTGAACCGAATCTTCAAGGCTTAATCCGCCATCTATGAAATCCTGTGAATTCATCTTTATCAAAACCGGGTAATCGGCGCCTACCGCATCCCTGATCGCCTGAAGGACCTCCATATGGATTTTAGCCCGGCTGCAGATATCACCCCCATATTCATCTGTGCGCTTATTAAAAGCCGGTGAAAGGAACTGACTCAAAAGATACGCGTGTGCTGAATGAATCTGCACCCCGTCAAAACCGGCCTCTTTTGCCCTTTCAGCGCTTCTGGCGAGTGCTGCTACAATTTCTTTTATCTCGACTACAGTCAGCTCCTGGCGTGGTCCTTTTGCAATTCCCTCAACATTTGAAGGTGCAAGAGATGTCTCCCCGGTCAATTTGGCGTTGGCAAAAAATCCGGCGTGGGCCAACTGCAGGACAATTTTACCGCTCTTTTCGTGTACCGCCTCGGTCATTGTTTTTAGGCCGGGGATCAATTCATCTTTATACACCCCCAGCTGCCAGGGACCTGCCTGTCCGCGGGGATGAACATAGGCGTGGCTGGAGATTATCAGGCCTACACCGCCTTCGGCCAGTTTGGCCATGCAATCATTCAGGTTGGACGTGACGGCGCCATCATCAGCCGCCATTCCCTCCCAGGTGGCTGATCGTACGAACCGATTGGCCAGCTTCATTCCATTAATTTCCGTTGCTTCAAATAATTTTGACATTAAATTCACCTTTAATAAATTGTTTCGGTTAACTAGCAATGCTCGCCTTAAGAGCCGTAACCAGTTCCTTGGGATCCTTCGGCGGGACCGGAAAATCGGGTTTCGCATCCATCCCGATCGCCTCTTCCGGACATCCGGTGGCGCAAACCGCACATCCGAAACACCGGTCCAAATCGACCTCAGGGACGTCCGCCATTCCCATTACCAGCGCATCCGCCGGACAGCGACCGATGCAAGTCTCGCAGGCTTGGCAAAGATCCGGATCAAACCGGGGCAGGTAGCCTGAGCTGAAGAACAGCGCCGGTTTGGACTGCTTGAGAATACCCGTAATGACCTCGCAATGCCAGCGGTCGCAATTGCACATAAAGGCGATATTTTCGGTGGTGTTACGGGTCATATGAACCAGCCCCGCCTCCTCGGTCAGATCCAGTACTTTTCTGGCCTCCTGTTTGGTAAGTTTTCGCCCCCCCAGTCTTTCGATAAGATACTCCGCACTCTGTCCAAATAACATACACACCTCCATCGGCATATCGTGCGTGTCCTCATCCAGCAACCGCGCCTCATGTCGGCAGAAACAGGTCCCCACACCGATGGTATCGTATTTGTCGATAAAGGTCGCCACCTGGTCATAGGTATGGATCGTATTACCGGCGTTAATGGTTTTGTCAACGGTGATGACCCGCGTGGTGGGATATGTCATCGGGCGTTCGTCTTTTTTAGCCTTATAAGCTTCTTTATAATCATGGATAAGGCGGGCTATTTTTTTGTCTCTTTCAGTTACCCTGCCCGGCATGAATTGATATTCGAATATCCCGATCATAAAGGCTGCCCCCTGATAGAAGCGCGTGCCTTGGTCCACGACTGTGGTACAGAGTCCCTTATCGGCCATCTGCTCCAGGATTTGCTCGATTTCCGTTTCATCCCGACCCATCTCTTTGGCAATGTCGGCCGCAGTTACCGGTTTACGCGGCAGGGCATTGTTCACTTCGGCCTCCTGCAGGGTAAAGAGTTCCTCCACCATGGCATAAAATTCCGGAATATCCATGCCCGGATATGCGCCTCGGCGGCTTTTCATGACCTCTAACATCTGTTTGTAAACGTCTTGACTCATCTTGAATATCCTCCTGATTAAAAGTTTTGTAAATCTGTTGATATCACCGAAAAAAATTAGCCGGTTGCCTCCTGCTTCCAGCTTTTGGTTATAAATTCGTTCAAATCCGGTGGTGGTGTAACTTGTTCACGCTGAACACGGCTTATGGTTTCGGTTGTGCAGGTGGGGATTCAGCCCCCACAGCCGATGCATCAAAAAATCTGCAGCATTGTTATTATATTCCACGCGTTTGGTCAATCAGGAATATTGTGGGAAAATTGACACATTCCTGTCGTGGCATTGAGTTTTAAATGTTCTATTCTCAAGTTTCGCACCCCCAATGGGCACGGTGCCGCATTTGGTGTGGGCCCTATGCCTGATGCGACTTTCCTTAAAATATCAGGTGTGAAACTTGAATATATTTTCCACTAATTGTTGTGGAGCCGATCGAATTGTCAAATGGGTCTGCCACCTCTTTTCAAACTGGTTTCATTGCATCTTTTGATAATATGTTTACTTTAAATCAATGGAAAGATGAGCCATATCCCTTGTAAAAAGGGTCCGGAAATCGAGTGAACGGCTCTCCGGATGAATCGATGTCACAGACCATTCAAATGAAAGGAGTAAAAGATGAAACTACAGGAAAAACTGGATGCTTACAAAAAAGGGTTTTTGAAAAAGGTTCCCGAGGATGCGCTTTCAGTCATGAAACGGGCCACAGAAGATCTGAGAAACTCGGGCATCATGGATCAGACGGTCAAAGTCGGCCAGAAGGCGCCTGATTTTGAACTTAAAGATGTGGATGGAAAAGATGTTGTACTGAGTGAACTGCTGAAAAAAGGCACGGTTGTACTCGGGTTTTATCGTGGACGATGGTGACCGTATTGCAACATAGAGCTGGAAGCTCTGACAAAGTCAAATGACGATTTTGAAAGTATCGGGGCCCAAGTGGTTCTCATCTCTCCACAGCTGGTGGAACACAACCTCACTATTGCAAAGGATAAGAAGCTTTGCGTCCCGGTTCTGAGCGACCCCGGGAACGAAGTGGCCGCGCGCTACGGGATCCGCTTTTCACTGCCGGATGATCTGAAGCAGGTATATCAGAAATTCGGGATCAACCTGGATAAGTATAACGGTGAGGATTCATGGACCTTGCCGATGCCGGCCCGTATAATTATTGACCAAAACGGCATTGTGCAGCACACGGCGATAAATGAGGATTACACGGTACGACCTGACCCAGAAGAAACCTTGGCCGCACTCAAGGCACTACAGGCATCGCTATAGGCCATTGGGTATTAACACCGTGCCACTTTCAGGAGACCATCTGTTTTTTAAAGGGCCAAACTAAAATATCCAAATCGCTTGCCAAAAAGGTGATGATCCGGCTCGAAACGCCGCGGGCGAGGTATGTCCAAAGAATTTACAACAACATGGACAAGCTATATCAAGTCATTCGAAAAGGCGATCTCGTTTTGGTCGAAGGACGCTCGGAAATGAGCCGGATCATCACCTTTTTGGCAAGCGATTTGGATATTTTAGTTTGGCCCTTTAAAAAACAGATGGTCTCCTGAAAGTGG
>DRHF01000281.1 GCA_011049715.1 Desulfobacterales bacterium | reverse complement strand
TTTTTTTCAGTTAACCCCTCAATCCTGACACCTGAAATCTGACACCTTTATTTTTCACCGGTCCCCCAGGCAGCTTTGAGGATGCCTCCGCCGATTCTTGAAATGATCAGCAGAAGAATAAAGGTGATCACAATCATCAAAAATGCCATGGCGGCAGCGATGCCGAACTCCATGCCGCGGTGCCAGTTCAGATATATTCCAATGGGCAAGGTTTCCCATCCGCCTCTATATAGAAATACCGCGGTCGATATCTCCTGGAACGCCATGATAAAAAACATCACCACGCCGACGAGCACCCCTTTGAGGAGCAAAGGTAGGGATATATAAAAAAAAGTTCTGAGCCTGCCTGCCCCCGATACTTCGGAGGCCTCCTCGAGCGAAACATCCAGTTGCAAGTAGGAGGCATGCGCCATCCGCAAGAAATACGGGAGCCGCCTTGCAAACAGGGCCAGGGGCATGATGATCCAATACTGGGCTAAGGGTATGTCTTTCCAAAATGCCAAAAGATAACTCACACCGATCGCGATACCCGGAAACGCCAGCATCAGTGTGATCACAAAATCGAGGGCATCCCTTCCCGGGACCCGGGTGCGGACGATGAGATAGGCGGCCGGAAGCCCAAAGGCAATCCCGAAAATCAGGGCGATTCCGCTGAAGAGGAAAGAGTTTTTGATCAGGCCCGGGCTTTCCTGAAGGATGAGCCTGAAATTTTCAAGCGTCCAATTCGTCGGAAACGGCTCAAAGACCCATGTTCTGGAAAAAGCGGCTAACCCCAACACAACCGGAATAAGCAGAACCAGGATAGCGATAAAAACCATATACACGTACGCACCCGCTTTCACCCATGCGCCTGGCTCGATAACTCTCCCTTCAGACGTTGTCCCTTTCGAAAGGCCGGTATACTTTCTCTTTTCGACCCACCACCTGGCAAGCAAAAAGAGGGTAATGCATACGATAGCAGCAACAGCCACCGACACGATCCCCATATATTTGCGGTGCATATCGGTAAAGTGGTAAGCGATGTTGATGTAGGCAACCGAGGGTAGAAAGTCGATCTGCCCTAAAATCAAAGGCGTGAGCCAGTCTGTAAAAGGCCACAGAAATACGATGACGGCGCCGGCCAGATAACTTGGCGTGCAGAGCGGCAAGGTGATGGTGAAAAATCTCCTGAAACCGCTCGCCCCCTCTACTTCGGCGGCTTCTTCAAAGGAAGGATCTATATTGGTGAAACCGGCGGAAAGACCGAGGACGATAAACGGGAGCATGTGCAGGGATTGAATAAATACCAGCCCGTGGATCCCGTAGATAAAATTGATCGGTTTCTCGATCAACCCTATATCCATAAGGAGTAGATTGAACGTACCATATTTACCGAAAAAGATGATGAATGCAAAGACACCGGCGAAAGCGGGCAAAACAATCGGCAAAAGGATCAGGGCTGTGAAAACGGTCTTCCCCCAGTGCCTGTATCTTGCCAGAATATACGCCAGCGGAATCCCGAACACGGTGGTCGTCAGGAGTAACAGGACGCTCAGAAGCAGTGTATTTCCAAAGGTTCTAAGATAATAGGCGTCCTGGAAGAATTCCAGGTAATTGTTTATACCCCAAGTGTCGGTTCCGGCTATTTTGAAGCTTTCCAGCACCAGGATCGATAGCGGATAAAGCACGAGAAAGGCAATGACCAACCACAGGAGTGCTGCCAGAGAGATACTGCCGCGAGACATGTCCCACCTTTCCTGTCTATGATATGATACACGGGCGAGAGGTGGCTCACCCGTGCATCAAATAAAGAGCGTATTCTGTTGTGTGTGTAATGTTGTTGTTATGGCGTGACCAGCAGCGCGCGAGCCTTTACTGCAGCCAAACGAGCAGCTGCAAACTTGCCATCATACTCGAAGAGCTTTCTGGCTTCTTTTATTTTTGCTACAGCTTTGGTCACGTCCGCATTTGCGGCTTTGGCCTCTTTAATTTCCTCCTCAACTTCCTCTATCAGGAACAGGCTTCTTTTTAGTTTTCCCCACTTTCGGTAGATCTCGTACTCGTATTTCTTGTTGACTTCGTCCCATCTCTTTGTGGCAAGATCCAGATCGTACTCAATGAACCCGGCTTTCAGATCCCAGAACGAATCAACTCCTAAGGCCTTTTTAGCATGTTTGGCCATTTCGACGCCCTGTTTTTCCCACTCGGAAAATTTGACATCTGTACTTGCCGCGAAATAACGGCCCTCAAGCACGGATTTTTGTCCGTCCGTACTGAACAGCCAGTCCAGAAAGATCTTCCCGTTCGCTTCGTTGGGCGCGCCTTTGAGCAAAGCCACGGCCTCCGGAACCAGGATCGTTTTTTCCGGGAGCAGGTCCCGCACGGGATAGCCATCTTTACGGGCAGCCATCGCGTTCATCTGCGGCTGCGCGACCCCGATGGGAACTTCGCCGCGCTTCACCAGGTTGGTCGTATCTGTGCTGCCGGTGGAAAAACGGGCCAACTGCGCTGCCAGCAATCTGAGATATCTCCAGGCTTCCTTTTCTCCAAAGCCCTGGATGAGAATTTCAATGGTTTCATGCATGGTGCCGGAAGCATATGGCAGCGTATGTACGATGTTACCCCTGTAAATGGGGTTGAGCAGATCGTTCCACGTTTTTGGCGGCGGCAGCCTCAGCTTTTTTAAAACCTTCTCGTTGTAAAGATTGGTGACGATCCAGGGCGCGAAGCAGGTCCAATAATAATCCTTATCTTTTACCTTCATACCGTGCCATTCGGCAGGAACCTTATCCCAGCCTTTTGGTTTGTAAGGTACGAGCAATCCCTCCTGCATTAAGAGTTCATGCGCCGGCGCTCCGGCGCCCAGGAAGATGTCGGCATCGGGTTTGCCGGCCCATATTCTGACTTTATCTACGACAACCGGCCATCCGCCCGGCCGCACGAACGTGATGTCAATATCCTTACCATAGGTCTCCTTATAGTATGCCTTGAAATTCTTGGTCAGACTGGCGGACAGGGACTTGTAAACGGGTCCGACCCAGCCGATCTTTTCTTTTGCCTGAGTTTCCGCCACAAGAATCGGCAGGAAGAGCAGCGCCATTGAAAGGACGGTAACAATTGTTGTGGTCAAATTTTTATTTCTCATTTTGCCCTCCTTTTTGGTTACATTGTCACATTTTATATGAAAATTTCTATCCCCGATCACCTCCGACTACAAGAGTTTCCACCGTTTGCCACCAAACCGGTACTGTGTCGTCAATTTTTTTCTGTCATCACCTCCCTTTTTTTATGTTTTCGTGATCGATCGATGACCCATCACTCTGGCGTGTAAAATTCCGTATGTTTGATTCCGCTTCGTTGTTTTCAATATGAAGTTTGTCGTTGAGAACAACCATTTGTAGGGAGTTTTCTTTTTAATTTCAATATAGATTCAAGTCAAGATTTAAAAGTAAAAGTGGAAAAACAAAATGAGACTAAAGTCTTGATTTGAGGCTAATATGGACGGTATAGTTTCGACGTTTACAGGAGTAGCGCTTATGTGTGGTATCGTCGGCTTTAGAACAAAAAATAATTTTAACCTCTTGAAAGCCTCTCTTTCCCCTGCGGCGAAAGCCTTAGCCCACCGGGGGCCGGATGACTCGGGTCTTTTTTTGGATGAGCATAGCGGCATCGGTCTGGCGCATCGACGGTTGTCGATCATCGATCTTTCGGATGCCGGGCATCAGCCGATGAAATGCGATGATGAGGAGATATATATTGTATACAACGGTGAGATTTACAACTTCATGGAAATCAGAACGATCCTTGAAGGCTATGGATTCCGGTTTCAAAGCGCTACGGATACGGAAGTCGTGCTGAAAGCATATCTTCAATGGGGCGCTGAATGTCTGCAGCGGTTTGTCGGGATGTTTGCGTTTGCCATATGGGATGGGAGGAATCGATCCCTTTTTCTGGCCCGTGATCGATTGGGCATTAAACCGCTATATTTTCACATAAGCGAAGGCGGGCAAACTTTCATTTTTGCTTCAGAGCTAAAAGCGATTATGGCTTTTAAAAGTTTCAACAGAGAGGTTCACTCAGATGCCATACCGCTATTTCTCCATTATCAGTATATACCGGCTCCTGGAACGATCTTCAAAGATACTTACAAACTCCTCCCCGGGCACTTTATTTTAGCGACTGAACAAGACATTAAAATACTTCCGTATTGGTCGCTGCCACGGCAATCTTCGACAATTGATTCCAGTGGCCAAAGTGAGGCCGAACAAATATCACAATTGGACGCCCTTTTAACAACGGCTGTATCGGATCGACTGATCAGCGACGTTCCGTTGGGCGCTCTTCTCAGCGGCGGAATAGATTCTTCGATCGTCGTGGCGCTGATGCAAAAGGTGAGCAACCGTCCGGTTCGAACCTTTAGCATTGGTTTTCAAGAAAAAGGTTATGATGAAGCACCATGGGCAGCCAGGGTCGCCAAACACTTGAGAACAGATCATACCGAGTTTTATGTTACATCCAAAGATGCCTTTGATGTGATATACGGGCTACCGGAATTTTACGATGAACCGTTTGCGGATTCCTCCGCGATTCCTAGCTATCTGGTATCTCGTCTTGCACGACGGCACGTCACCGTTGCGCTTTCCGGAGACGGCGGGGACGAGCAGTTTTGCGGCTACGTCCGTTACTGGACAACCGCGACAATGGCAGCGGTGTTTCAACATTTTCCAGAATTTCTGACAGGCGTTACCGAAAAGGTGTTGAGAAAAATCCCCTTGCCAATGGCTGAAAAAACGTATCGACTGATTCAATCGCTTTTGCCGCAACGGTTTCATGTCGCCAATTTTCCGGATAAATGGCAAAAATTAATTTCTCTTTTAAATGAAACAGAGATATCCGAGCTATACCGGATGACAATCTCTCTGTGGTCCAAGGAGGAGATATTCCTTATCATGGAAAGAGCGCTTCCAGTGAGCCGTTATGAAGATATTTTCAAAGAAACCGGAAACGGTTCGGTTCTACCCCGGCTATTGGAAGTCGACCAAGCGACTTATCTCCCGGATGCGCTGTTGACCAAAATCGACCGGGTCAGCATGGCCAACGGACTGGAGATCAGGGTTCCGTTATTGGATCATCGTGTCCTGGAGTACACTGCGGGGTTGCCTCTCGATCTGAAATATAAAAATGGCGTCGCTAAGTATTTACTCAAAAGACTTCTTCAAAAATATTTACCAAAAGATCTCTTTGAACGTCCAAAAATGGGTTTTGGCGCCCCGATTGACCTATGGTTACGCCACGGGCTAAAAGAACTGCTTTTGGATTATCTTTCTTCCGACAGGCTGAGGAAAGAAGGCTTATTTAATTTATCCTTTGTGGAGAAAAGGATAAAGGAGCACCTGTCCGGCAAGGTCAACCACCAGTACCGCCTATGGTCTCTTTTGATGTGGGAAATGTGGCGGGAGCGTTGGCTCAATTCTTAAATTCCGACAAAATTATGACTTGAATGTCGCCTGAATCAGGTTTATGATTTTATGAACTTTTTTTGATCTTTTATAAGAAAAAGAGTGCGCTCAAAAGAGGACTTTTTGCAAAGGCCTCATTATTGGGGAAACAGAGGGAGGAACTGTATATGGGAAACCCGGCGAAGAGAGCAAGCTTGTGTTTTGCAGCCGGCTGTCTGGGCGCTCTGGCGAACAGCTGGTCAGTTTGGTACTTCGGATCAAAAGGCATCCCGTCATTGTTTGGTGTGACGATCGCCCCATCTTTTTCGCTTGCCTGGCTTTATCCTCGTATTGTCTGGGGGGGGCTTTGGGGGCTGCTCTTTCTCCTTCCAGTGATGAAAAATCGTTTTTTATCAAGGGGGTTGCTTTTCAGCCTCGGTCCCACTCTGGTTCAGCTTTTTATTGTTTTTCCGATGAAAGCCCACAAAGGGGTGATGGGGCTGACACTCGGAACCCTTACCCCTGCTTTTGTGTTTCTTTATAATGTTATATGGGGCCTGGTGGCGGCGATATGGCTGCGATGGACGGATAAATGAATGCAACAATCAGCAAAGTGAATATATTTCGATGCAGAGATAAGGTTTCATGGTCGCGGAGGGCACGATGTCATGGGTTGTCCCCGGGGGGCTTGTCAACGCTTCCGCTTTCATCTCTGGACGGTTCCGGTTGCGCAGCACTCTCGGGTTCGTCCGGGCTTTTCTTATCTTCGCTTTCCTTCTTTGGCTCCTCTGCCTTTCTCATGATGACGAACTCACCCTCTGATCCGGTGAAGAGGCCCTTCGCTGGTCCCTCCTCCCGGTTGTTACGGGGCTCGTAAGGCTTGATTTCGGCGCACCCAAAAATGACCAGCAATGCTAGCAGCAATGCCGCGAGCCATAATACTTTTCGTCTCATTGTGTGATTAAGAACCATCAGAACTTCACCCTCGCCCCGATTGTTCCCACGTTGATGTCCCGGACGTTTGGCTCAACATCCCGATCGAGGGAGAAAAGGCGATACTGTAAGTAAAGCTCAGTGCCGTAGTCCTCGAATTGCTGGACCACCGCCGCACCCATCGAATACCCGTCGTCCCTGTCCGTGGGAAGATTGACCGATCGGTCGTAGTCGACGGCAAAAGCGGTCTCGCCAAAGGAAAAGAACCTCGTCAGCCAGCCAACCTTGGCCCACAGGTTGTTGGCGTCGCCCTGGTTGTCACGCTCCTGCAAAGCGGCGGAGAGGGTGAGATTCAAGCCGGTGGCCTCGTGCAATAATGAAAAGGAGCCGTCGTATTGATAGTCGGTGTCGTCCTCGTTGGGGAAAGCGACAGCCACGGCACCGGCCGCCTTAAAGCCTAAGCCTTGCCCTCCCCACCACAAAGAGGCATCATAGCGCTGGTCGCTGACAAGCGAGCCGGCGAGTTGGAAGCCATAGAATGTGGGCGTGTCATAGCGCACCCTGCTTTTCTCGCTCAAACCGTCCAGGTTGTTGAAAGCATCGGAGACGCTGACATTGGTGAGGGTGTCATCAGCATTTTTTTGCCGGAACCTGAGCCCCGCGGCAATGGCTGCGATGCCGGCGTATTGGACCACGTCGGTTTTAGACAAGTCGACCTCGGCGCTGTTGTTGGAAGCGGTGTCGCCCTTGCCGAGGGAAAGCTTGCCGAAGCGCTTGCTGTCAAGTGATACCTCCGCCCAGCGCTCGTCGAGAAAATTGCCGCTCTCTTCGTTGCCCTGAGTGACGTCTGCAGATTCATTCGGAGCGAATGCCACTTCAATTCTCGAGCCGATGGTCAAGTCGTCGGTTGCCTTGGCGGTGCCGACAAAACGGATCCGGCTGTTGCTGGCATCGTTGTCCACGTAGTAGGCCTTGGTGTTTTTGCCGTCGTCGGCAATGTTCACCGCTCGGTTAAGCTGCCCTGAGATGGCGAGCTTGACCCGCTCCTGACCGGAAGTAACACCCTTTTCAACCGGCGCCACCACGGTTGTTTTCACTTCTTCGGCCACAGACTTTGTCTCTTTGGCCTGGGCTTGCGCGTCCGTGACTGTTTGCTTCAATTGCTTCACTTGTTGTTGCAACGATTCCAGCTGCTGCTGCTGTTCCCTGATGAGCCGTTCAAGTCTTTCAACATCTTTGGAGTCAACGGTTCCCTCCTGAGCCGCAAGCTGACTCACAAGAAACAGCTGAACTGCCAACAACAGCCCCAACACAACAAAGATTGCCTTTCCTTTCTTCTTCATCTTGTTCTCCTTTGCATGTTTCACTGTTGAACTGTAAAAAATCAAAACTAACCTACTTTCTGTGGGCTTTTTCTTGTTCAGAGATAAGAGATAAGACATTGCTTTTTCGAAGAAAAAATATAGCGGAATCAGCCTTGACAATCTCGTAAAAAGTCTTTTGTGAGCGACATTGAGCATTTTCGGAAATAGCGGAATGAAAGACTGAGCGTTAAAAATTGTAAGTTGTTTGATCCGCCTAAGGCGGAGAGTTCTTACAATTTAGCGAAGTATTTTATGAAGCCCGAAAATGGTCACGGAGCGAACAAAATTGGATTTTTTACGAAACTATCAGCCTTGTATGTCAAGAAAAAAAGGACCCAATATATGGGGTTTTTGGCAGAAAGGGTTGCAAATGGTTGCAAAAAGAGGGGGAGTCGACGTGCGCTGGGATAATCAGTATCACGGTAAAGATCATCCTCATCGAAAAGCCGGTTTGAGGTTGTCAACTTCCTGGCTTATGGCCATAAGAAAATCTCCGTGATCCGGCACATTCAAATGAAATTGGTCCAAACTATAAAAAAACTCCAAAGAATGCACACGGATCATTATCCATACCTCATTCTGACAGCGCCCTTATGGCCTTGGCGATCTCACGACTGAGTTCCCCTACGGCCCTGCTCTGAGCAGCAACCATTGCCTCATACGTGTTTGCATTCATTGGTTCTTTTATGGTTGACCGTTTCATCACAAGCATCTTATGGCTACCGGCACCATAAATCATCCACCGTGCGTTCAGAACGGCACCCTCCCCGAGCGCCCCATCAAAACGGCTCACCCCCACCTCCACCCGGTATTGGACAGACACAGGTCCACGCCAGGGAAAAATGAAAATGCGATCCGTGTTCAAGAGTATTGAAAGATTCTCTGCAAACACATTTGAAAAATCGTCCACCAGTGACCCCGCCCATTGATTAAACTCGGACAATTTGAGCTCGTTTCGGCTGGCCCGGGTGACAATTTGGGGCCGGACCAACTGTTCGGGAAGCTTGATGGGGCCTATCCCAATACCAATGTCGTGTTGGGCCGTTTTCACATTCCTTTCTGCATTTTTGTCTTCCAAAGGGCTCAACGTATAAAACTTGGCATATCGCGAGGTTCCGCATCCCCCGGCCAAAAGCAGGCTTGTGGTCAGTGACAGAAATATGATTCCTTTTAAGAGTAACCCCTTCATATTATTTTCCTCCGGGTCTGCTTCTTCCCATAATCAAGGCGTTAGGGTGGCGTTTGAGGTAATCGGCCAACAACCGAAAAGACCGGGCCATAGCGGAAATTTCTTTGAGCGTACTTTCCAGGTCATAAACCAACGGGGATTCCGAATCCAATGAGGCTTCTGCTGTAGCAAGGGTCTTTCTGGCCTGTTCCAGGGCACCCTGGGCCATTTTCTGGGTTTTATCCAACCGGATTGCGAGAGGCTCTATCTCACGATCCACGCCCTTTGCCAACTTGCCATAGTCTCTCACAGTAACCCTGATGTCAGATGACAGTGCCTTTATCTGTCGGTTTACATCTTTGAGGAGCTTTCTGGCATCCCCCAAGACACCCTGAGCATTGGTTAGCAAGGGATCAATCTGTTTATCCGCATTTTGAACAAGCCTGCGGGCATCTGCCACGGCCACTTGGATGGTGTTGAGGATTTCTTTTATCTGAGGGGAATTGACGATCTTATGAATGCCGTCAATGGCAGAGGTCAATTTGTTAAAGATCTCCTCTATGGGAAGCGTCTTTAGTTTTTTTGTGATCTGCTCAAAGGCTGTTGGGATCGTCGGGATCTCAGGATATTCCGTGATATTTTTCACCACCCTGACCGGTTTGTCCGGATAGAAGTCCAGCTCTATCATGAGATTCCCGGTCACCAGGTTTTCCACGGTCAGCTGGGCTTTTAACCCTTTTTCTATAAATTTTGACAAATTCCTATTAGGCTCACGAAGTCCCTCTGAAATCTGTATTTTATCCTGCTGTATTTCAATAATGACAGGGATCTCGGCCTTCAAGGTCTTGAGGTTGGCATGCAAGGTGATACTCTTTACAGACCCGATCTTGACGCCCCGGAAGACCACGGGAGCACCCACATAGAGGCCACTTACAGAACTCTCAAAATAGAGGACAAAGGTGTTGGTCTTTTTAAAGAACTCGCCCGAACCAAAGACCAGAACCCCGGCTATGACCAATATCAAAGCCCCCACGACAAATCCACCGATCACGGTCTTACTGGCTTGTTTGCTCATTTTCTTCTCTCTTTATCTATCTCTTTCAAGAATTTGGAACTTGAAACTTTAAACCCGAAACCCTATACCAGACACCCGGCAATCCCCGCCTAGCCTCCTTTTCCCCTTCTGAGAAACGCCCGGACCTTGGGGTCGGGAGATTCATCACGCAGCTTTTTTGGATTTCCCGCTGCTATCATCGTCCGCGTGTCTGCATCAAGAAATACCGAGTTATTCCCGATGGCAAAGATGCTTGCCAGTTCGTGGGTGACCATCACCACCGTAGCCCCCAGGCTGTCCCTGATTTCCAAAATGAGCTCATCCAGCCGGTGGGCACTGATGGGGTCAAGTCCGGCAGAGGCTTCATCAAAAAAAAGGATCTCAGGGTCAAGCGCCATCGCCCTTGCCAGCGCGGCCCTTTTTCGCATCCCACCGCTGATCTCCGAGGGGTAAAAATTCTCAAACCCGGCCAGACCAACCAGGGCCAATTTCAGAGAAACTACCTCCCCAATCTGTTCAAGGTTCAAATCCGTATACTCCTCAAGAGGAAGGGAAATATTCTCAGACAAGGTCATGGAGCTCCACAAAGCGCCGCTCTGGTAAAGGATGCCCATATTTCTCATGATCCGGTTTCGCTCGCGAGGGGAAGTCTCCCAGAAGCTGGTTTCCTGGTAGAGGACCCGCCCCTGGGCAGGGGATTTCAGACCGACCATGGCCCTTAGAAGTGTGCTTTTTCCACACCCGCTCCCCCCCATGATGATAAAGATATCCCCGCGATTGACAATAAAATCGACATCCCGCATGAGAACAAAATCGCCGTAAGCCATGGTCAGGTCTTTGACCGTTATGTGAGGTTCCCTGTGATCCATCGCCTCAATTCCAGAACACCCGCCTTTTTGTTTTTGACTCCTAACTTCCGGCGCCTAAATCCCCAGCACATTACATACGATGGTAATGATGGCCGTGGCTATGATGATGCTGACAATGCCCGTTACCACCGCTGAAGTGGTCGCGTCTCCAACTGCAGAAGCACTCCGTCCGCACTGCATCCCCCTCAGACAGCCGGC
>DRHF01000280.1 GCA_011049715.1 Desulfobacterales bacterium | reverse complement strand
GGCCAAGGGTTGTGATGGGTTTATCCAGAAACCTTTCAGTGTGAAAGAGCTATCACAAAAAATGAAGGGGATTCTGGAGAAGGAGTAGGATCTTTACTGAAGAATATGGCCTAAAACCAACTATTTCAGCCCTTTTTTTTGTGTTGATATTCCATACATATCTAAGTTTTTTCCTCCTCCAGAAAACCTGACATATCCATACAGTATCGTAACTCACCATGTTGACAGGTCAAGTTGGGTCTTAAATTTGAAAAATGGAAGATTGAATCCTGGGAATTGCAAATGAAGAGCTACTGTATGAATAATCGTCTTGTCGAAATTTGGAAATAATTAGCTTCCGTTTATTTTATCCCTCAGCTTCCCAGAACACCTGAAGGTTACGACCTTCCTTGGCCGTAAGAGCATTTCATCCCCAGTGTAGGGGTTCCGCCCCCTCCTTTCCGATTTTTCTTTCACGCAGAATTTTCCAAAACCGGAAATCAGAACATCCTCCCCTGATTCAAGGGTCTCTTTTATAATGCTTAGAATTGATTCCACGGCTTCACTTGAGCGTTTTCGAGGAAACCCATTTTCCTGTTGGATGGTTTGTATGAGGTCTGTTTTTGTGAATGTCTTTGGCATGGCTAAAGGGCGTTCCTGAAGGGTGGCAGGATGTAAATGAAAGGAGCAGATTGGCCCAGGTGCATATAAATCCCTTCGTTTATGGTGGGGAACCTGTTGGTAGATGGATAATACCGCATAACAGAATTGATAGCCTTATGCAATTCCTATTGTTGTAACTAAATGCAAAATTTCCAGTGGATGGGGAGTCGGACCCGCGTCAACTTGATCACCCCTTTTTGCTCTTCCGGAATTGAACCCCGACCCACTACTTTCAAGAGAGAAACCCAATTTAGCCACCTTTTTATAAAAAAATAAAAAAATTTAAAAAACCGATTAAACCTTGTATAATATATATAAAGGGCAAGGGAACGGGCATATTTTTATCAGTTTGAAAAATTAATAATTTTACAGAACAATTAAAAATACTTGATATATAGCCGATATTATTATATATATAATTCAAATATCATTAACAAAATGAACAAAAAAACCAATAAATATATATACGTTTACTGTGGAGTTTCGGGAAAAAACCAAATCGATGGTCATGGTTTTGAAAGTCAAATGGATTTCATTGATGAATTTTGTAAAGAATCGGGGTTCGAGATTAAAAAAGTTTATAAGGAACAGGTGACCGAATAAGATATATGAGAAGGCGTTCAAGGGGACAAATAAAACGTACAACTTACAGGGAAATAACCTAAAACCAGTGCCGCATCACCGGTTTCCTGGGCGTCACCAAAAAGAAAGGAGGCATTATGGCAATTTTAGCGGAATGTCCAATATGCCGCAAGATACAATCGAACAGTAACCTGACATGCTCTTGCGGTGAAGACCTGGTAAAGGCCAAGAGCTCTCGGCGGAGTGAGATACTTCGTTCACTACCGGGATTCAAATGGCCGACAACGGAAAGAGCTTGTCGGATTTTCGCTAAGCAAGGCCCGGAAAAAGGAATCTGACTGCCTGGCCGAGAAAGACGATATTGCTCCGGACCCTAAAATGACATTTGATAAACTTGCTAATTGGTACATGAGCCTTGAAAGGGTTAAGGCCCTGTCGTATTACAAAATCTTAAAGATCCATCTGGACCACTTCAATTCTGAAATACCCGGCAAGTTTGATGGTTTTGGCAAGACGCTGATAAAAGACATCAGGCCCTATCACATCGAAAATTATCAGGCGTTACAGAAGGGTGAAGGGCTATCGGACTGTTATATCGATCATCATGTCGGGGCATCCCGTGCAATGGTCAACAAAGCACACGACAATGATCTTGTCGGCTATGATGTTGTAAAAGCCTTTAAGAAAGTCAAAAGGCTGCTCAAAAAAAACGCTAATGCTCGGAATAAAACGTTTTCCAGAGATGAATTTAATCAGTTAATGGCGGCTCTGCCCGAGCATTTAAAGGCGGTTGTTGCAATGGGTTATTTTACAGGCATGAGGCGGGGCGAAATACTGCCTCTGACCTGGGATAAGGTGGATCTGATAAAACTTATAATCAGCCTTGAACCTGAGGACACTAAGGACAAAGAGGCAAGGCAGATACCCATCTGTAACGAGCTATGCGCCATCTTGTCTTCATTGCCGAACAGGATCCATGAAAGCGACGCTGACAATCATGTCTTTCAATTCCATGGCAAACCGATCCGTGACATTCGGGACGGTTTCAAAAAGGGCTGCTCGGATGCAGGGATTCCATATGGGCGAAAAGAAAAAGATGGTTTCGTCTTTCACGACTTACGCCATACCTTTAACACGAATATGCGAAAAGCCGGTGTTACTGAATCTGTCATAATGGACATCACCGGTCACAGCACACGGGAAATGTTTGATAGGTATAATCGAATTGATGAGGACGATACAAGGCAGGCCATTGAGCAGATGGAAGGGTACTTGGCTGGGGAACCCCTAAAGTAACATTTCAAGTAACATTTGGGGGTTTTTTGTAATTTTGTTACCCATATATCACTAAAATTCCCTATTCCCGTTATCCCAAAGCAGGATATGGTGGATTTTCTCACTGGCTACATAGGTAAAGAAAACATTCCGATTGATGTCGAAGGCAGAGTGATTGAAAATAACACCCGTGATATGAGAGATGGACAAGAAAAGAAACAGACTTTTCAGGAATTGCCGTTAGAAGAAAAAGAAGACGACCTGTTAAAGGAAAATCGCTAATCTTCAATTTTTATTTGGTAGGGGCAAATGTTATTTCCACATAGGGAAACCAGAGCAGCTTTAAAGCTCATAACGCCCAAAGACACCTACGGTATATTCGCCAAAAGAAACCGCCAAATCGAACAATCCCAACAAAAGTCCTGTGATCATTCCTAAACGTGCATGAAAAGATTTGCGTTCACTGGCCTAATGTGATATCCACAATCCAAAATCTCCTTCTCAATCTGAACTGGAAACTGACCTGGTCCAATCCGCTACTCGGCTAAAATAGCCTCTAATCCACACGGTTCTGTATCGACCAACTTTGAGTTTACTTTAATACAATTAAGGAGGCTATTTAAAATGAAGAAATTTGCTTTTATTGTTATGCTACATTTTATTGCTACCTTAACTTATGCCGATACAATTGTTTTGAAAAATGGAAAGAAATTGGACGTAGAAGGAACATGGGAAAAAGATGGGAAAATAATGTGTGTGATGTATGGTTCTGTTGTTGGCATTCCAAAAGAAGATGTTTTACGTGTGATTCACACGGAAGAAAATAACGATAACTTTACGCCGCAAAATAAAATTGAATATAAGTCCTATAAAAAAAAGAAATACACTACTCAATCTTCTTCTAGAAAAACGGTACTCTCAAGAAAAGGAGAAAGAGAAACTATAGAATCAAATTGTGAAAGAAAATGGGGTACTAATTATCGGATGGTAAGGTATTGTATCGAAAAACAGACTAGCGCAAAAAGCGCAGTTTCATATTCGCCGAGTAATGTAATCAAATCAAACTGTGAGCGGAAGTGGGGTACTGATTACAGGATGGTAAAATATTGTATTGAAAAACAGACAAATGCAAAAAGTGCGGTCTCATATTCGCCAGGTAATGAAATCAAATCGAGGTGTGAGAGGAAGTGGGGTACTGATTACCGGATGGTAAAATATTGTATTGAAAAACAGACAAATGCAAAAAGTGCAGTATTAAATTATCCCAGCACCATAATCAAATCGAGGTGTGAGAGGAAGTGGGGTACTGATTACAGGATGGTAAAATATTGTATTGAAAAATAGACAAAATTTTGAAAATCCCGAATTGACGCTTTTGTGTTAATATCATTTATGTTGTTTCAAATCTTATCAGATAAAGAGGAGAAACATGAAGAAAGTAGAATGCCCAAATTGTAAAGCTGTCCATCGGATAGATGAATCGAAACTCCCTGAGAATGGTGCTTATGGAAGATGCCGTGAATGCAAGTCTCGGTTTTTTATAGGAAAGAATGAACCACATCCAAAAGAATCCCAAAAAGAGAAATATTCTCGTCAGGAGACGGAAAAAACAGAAACATGCCCTAAATGCGATTATGAACGCACACAAGGTGATGAATCCTGTCCTAAATGTGGAATCATTTACGAAAAATATTCTGATAAAGATAGAATTGATTTGAAAAAAGACAACGAAAAACACACAGAAAGTGAGACAGAAAAATCAAATAGCCGAGGTTTAGAGTTAAAGCAAGCTGTGGGAATAATCGGGTCAATCATTCTTTTCATTGGTGTCTTTATGCCGGTTGTCAGTGTTCCAGTTATCGGAAACTTTAACTACTTCCAAAACGGAAAGGGAGATGGGATAATTATTCTTTTTCTATCCGTGCTATCTTTCATATTTATACTCTTAAAAAAATTTAAAAAGCTATGGATAACCGGAATTGGAAGTTTAGCTGTTTTAGCATTCACATTTATCTATTTCCAAATCAAACTTTCAGGCATTAAATCAGAAATGGAAAATGAGCTAGCAGGTAATCCGTTTCGAGGATTAGCAGATTTGGCAATGCAATCAGTTCAACTTCAATGGGGCTGGGCTTTGTTAATTATCGGTGCCATTTTTATAATAGTAGCAGCTGCAATGAAAGAGGAAAATGAACCATAAAGAGTTCAAGGCTTGCAATATTTTTATTTGTTTATCACGTGTGATATAAGAGAAAAGAAACATTTTTCTCGAACTGAAATAGAATAGTAGTCAGCTCGCTCGGGCCATGCAAAGTTATCTGGTAACTATGGAATACCTAGTCGAACCCGCGTCAGCTTTATCACCCCTTATTGCCTTTCTGGAATTGAACTCCGACTCACTCGTTTTCAAAAAGAAACCCAATTTTGTCGCCTTTTTATAAAAAAATAAAAAAATTTAAAAAATCGACTTAAACCGGGTATAATATATATAAAGGGCAAGGGAACGGGCAGATTTGTATCAGTTTGAAAAATAATAATTTTACAGAACAATTAAAAATACTTGCCTTGCTACTAACAAAAACAGATTTTGGACTTTTGTTTGGCAAGCATAAAACACTTATTTTTTTGCCGGAACTATAAATTAATCGGGAGAGGTTTAGTAATGTTAAAAGAGGACAAAGGAAACAAAAAACCCGGCGGGTGCCGGGCTGTGGGAGGGGGGAATATTGTGGTGATCAATAACGCCTATTTGACATTTGTATAACTCCTGAGCACCTTTGCTTTAGCGTTCTTTCTGGCAATACAATATTTCCCTCTGTGGGATTTCGTTATACGATCGAGTTGCCAATCTTTAGGTTTCATGCAAACAATTAAGAGTTGATCCCCTGCGATGCAGTCCTCTTCTGCTCTTCGACAATTTTTAAAGCGGTATTCGCCAGTCATTTAATTTTTCCCTCTTTAGTCAAATACTCACAAACTTGATCACAAAGCCAAAAATCAATACCGAGCTTTTCTTCTAAATCAGCCGCCGTTAAATGTTCGCCGTGATGCTCTTTAAAGTATCGAACAATTTCCTTCTTGGCCTGACCATAAGAAACATTTCTAATTTCTAAACCATTATTTTTTTCTGAACATAAAGATTCGATCTTTGTAGATAACTGCCCAATCATCTCTTTTAATTCCTTTATTTCGTTAATCAACTCGTTACGCTGTTGATCATAAAAAATCTCTTGAGCTGTAATGGTTGTCTGAATTTCGGGCTCGACGGGAGAACCGACAATAGACCACAGGGACGAATCGAGTGCGACTCTTGTGGCTTTACCTATTACCATAGGGACTCCTTGGGAGTCCTCCGCGAAACCTAAAAGTTGTGCTTTGGCTGGCATGATATTATTTACCTTTCTTTTTGGCTTTTTTTGGTCCTTCGACCGCCTCGATCATTCTATTTAACCAATTACGAATTGCTATAGCAGCCCCCACATCCATTATTACAGACGATTGAATAAGCCTTACCATATCCCCGCCTTTAATTTGCGCCTCTTTTTTACCTATAGCCCCATCTTTGTTTATATCATAAATAATTTCTTTAGGAATTGGGCGGCGCTCTGAATAAAGATGCAGATGTATTTCTTTCCTGGGGGTTACTCCACCCCACGCGCCGTTGACATAACAATCCCGAAGATGCTCAGGGATGACATATTTAAAAGTAAATTTTTTCTTCTTTTCTGCCATAGCCCCTCCTTTATGATTTCGGATTCGATCGATGGGGATGATTCTTTAACCTTGTAATTGATAATTTATCAATTTGCAATGATTTTGCCTAAATTTCGCTCAACCTTTCATCAAATAAAACCCCCCCTAAATTATGTTACCATGAGGGTTTTAAATTAAGCCTTGCAAAACGCGGCAAAAGGGTGCATATAGGGTGCAAAATGAGGCAAAATATTAGCATTTTTTCACCCTAAGAATTTTATTTATTAAATAATACCAATAAGTTATAAATTGATATTGATTCTCCCCTTCGGCACCAGGAACATAACCATTAAGCGCATAATTTCAATGTTGCGCTTTTTCTCATTTTCGGTAATGAATTATCAAAGGCATCTAAACAAAACCTCATAGTTGCATAAACAACACCGTGAGGTTATTATAAAACAGTTTTAACAAAGGCTTTGTCGCAATTCATAGGCTTTGATCAAGACCCAACTTACGATTAGCTCCAGTGATAGCGGCTTTTTTCACTGTGTTGTTTACCCTCCGGGAAAGCCGATTATACCTCATCGCCGGAGTTTATCCGCCTCCGGAGGATTGTCAAGGGTTCGCAGTAAATGACTACGGCTTCACCCTTGACGCCTCGGACCTGGGGCATCCCTCCAAAGGCGGATCTTCGACCTCGACTTTTGCAACGTTAAGGAAAGCGCTAAATTTTATTACGTAATTTGTAGGAAACTTTTCAGGATTGATTCTTACATCTATCGATGATAGTGACACGGTTGATGGATAGCAACGATAAACCAGCAAAATGCGTTACCTGTAGGTGCAAAAAATTTTATTGGACGCCAGAGGACGGATGGACATGTATGAGATGTTATCCGCCTGTTCAAAGCGTTGTGAACCAAGTAAAAGAAATATTAGCCAATCGCCTTCAAATAAAAATATCCGACCCCAAATATGACAGTCTCGTAAAAAGTCGAAATTAGACGGCAAAGTAATCCGCCTCCGGAGGATCAAATTCAAGGCGCGCAAATCCTGAGGAATGAGGCGTACATACAGTACGCTGCAATGACGAAGGATGAAGTGCAACACAGAAGTTGGACTTTTTACAAAGCCGTCAAATATAATGCATGATCGAACATCATCTGCGGTCAGGAACCCCCGCTCGCAGTTTTGGTTTAACCGCCTTGAAAAGATAAGACACCTCTGATAAGTCTATTTTTTATAAATTTACCTTCCCCTATTTTAATGGTGACGGGGATATTCAAAAGGAGTTTTTTATGGCTTGGTTTGGAAAATTGATCGGAGGAACCATTGGATTTGCTTTGGGTGGACCTTTAGGGGCAATTTTAGGTACCACATTTGGACACGCTTTCGATTCGAAAAACAAAACAGACAACAGATACAAAGGAACCCTCCTCTCATCGGGCGAGCAAGCCCAACTTACCTTTTTTGTAGCCACATTCTCGATGCTGGCAAAGCTCGTCAAAGTCGATAAATCAATTTCGAAAGAGGAGATCGATTCTATTGAGAAATTTATGCTTCACGATTTGGGTTTGAACCCTGAGAGCAGAAGGATTGCCATGAACATCTTCCATACAGCAATGGATTCTCAAGGGACCTTTCGTGATTTTGCCGAACAATTCTATGAAGAATTTCAATCCCAACCCCAGCTCCTTGACCTGATGATAGACATCCTGATACGGGTATCTGTTGCTGATGGTTTTCTGAGCGAAGATGAAGAGAACCTGATTCTCTCGGCTGTAAGGACATTCAAATTTACCGAGGAGGAATATAGAAAATTCAAATCAAGATATGTTAGGGATTTTGAAAAATATTTTGCTATCCTCAAAAGCGAGAGCAGCGATTCAAATGATCAAATAAAAAAACGTTATCGAAAACTCGTTTTAGAATATCACCCGGATAAAATCGCATCAAAAGGATTGCCGGAAGAGTTTATGAAGTTTGCCAATGATAAATTTCGGGAAATCCAGGAAGCGTATGAAGTCATCAAAAAGGAAAGAAGATTCGGTTAACCGTTCGCAGCTCGGTTCAATACATTTTACAAAGGGCGCCCAGTGCCGAGGTGCCCCCATGGAGTTTCTCGATCCGCACGTCTATAAGAGTATTTCTCAAATCCTGATTACTTCTGACCAGAACCGGTATATAGTTTGAGGTAATTCCCCTGAAAAAATCTTGAATACCGGTCGCTTTCCGTTCAATCAGGACTTCAACCTTCTCTCCGATAAATCCGGTTAAAAAAGCTTTCCTTTTTTGATCGCCCAATTCACGCATTTTCCGAGATCTTGCTTTAATTACTTTTGTCGGGATCTTATCTGAATAAGTATCCGCAGGCGTTCCCTTCCGAGACGAAAAAGGAAACACATGAAGGTAGGCTACCGGCAGTTCATTAATTAAATTATATGTGTTTTTAAATGCCTCTTCGGTTTCTCCTGGAAAGCCGATGAGAATATCAACGCCTATGGCGACATCAGGGATGGTTTCTTGGATGTTACGAACCAATGCTCTAAAAAAAGATCGTCCATACGACCGCTTCATCCTTTTCAAAATTAAATCATCGCCGCTTTGAAGAGGGATATGAAAATGACGGCATAACCGTCCATATTCAGGGCTTGATTTGCGTGTAAACTTGAGGATATCAGGCGAAACTTCTAACGGATCAATTGAGCTAAGCCGCACTCGATCTATAGCACCCACCGCGCAGATGCGATCCAGCAGCTCAGAGAGAGAAAATTTGGGGTGCAGATCCAATCCATATCGACCCAGATGAACGCCGGAAAGGACCACTTCATGATATCCAACTTGTTTGAGTTCCCGAATGCTATCCAATACATTTTTTACAGGCATGCTTCGACTGGGTCCCCTGGCGCGTGGTACAATACAATACGTGCAATAGGCATCACACCCGTCTTGAATCTTTAAAATTGGCCTTGTTCGGTCCTGTCTGGGGACCGAGGGAGCTTGTCTGAAAACTCTTTCGTTTGTAACATTCTGACAAATCGACACCGGAATCCGGCTCTCCGCTTCGGTCAAAGCATGGACCAATTGGGGAATCTCGTACTTATCCTTATGGCCGACGATGACATGAACGCCTTTGATTTTTTTGAATTCATCCGGTTCCGTCTGAGCGTAACAACCGGTCACCAATATTCGGGCCGTGGGGTTGGCCCTAATGGCTTTCCGGACAGCCTGCCTTGATTGCATGGCCGCTTTTTGGGTGACTGCACAGGTATTTACAATACAGAGGTCAGAATCTCCTTCAGCATACGTGGGAACAGATCCGGATTCTGTCAGGGTTTGAGCGATCGCATCAGACTCGTATTGATTCACTTTACAGCCCAATGTACGGATGCAAAATTTGGAAATCATTTCAACGATATCTTGTAGAAAAATGAGTAGGTTATGTCAAGAGAGAAAGAAAATTCATGGATTTGAAACCTTTTGGTTGAACCATTCTTTTTTATGCTCAAGGGGCGGACAATTTATCAATTATAAAAAAAATATTGTTTTTACAACGCCACTTTCTTATATAGATTACTCTGGTCTTGCCAATTGATTTTCCGATGCTCTAAAAAATTATGCACCGGGTACCGGGGCATAACGACGGATAAAGCTGAAGCAGAAAGGAGAAAAAAGATTATGGAAGCATCGAGCCTTTTGAAAGATAAGATAATTCTGGTGGTAGATGATGAAGTGGATGTGCTTGATACAGTCGAAGAAGTATTGGATATGTGCCTAATTTATAAGGCAAACGATTACGATACCGCCCATCAATATTTAATGAGCTACACATATGATGTTGTCATTTTAGATATTATGGGTGTGAATGGTTTTGATCTCCTGAAAACATCAGTAAAAAGAGGATTCCCCACCGTCATGCTCACCGCCTACGCCTTGTCGCCCGAAGCATTGGAAAAATCGATAAAACTGGGCGCGGTCTCTTTTCTGCCAAAAGAAAAAATGACCGAGCTTCAAGATTTCTTGGCGGATGTTGTTTTGGGAGGCGGCAAACCGGTTTGGGAAAAATTGTTCGATCGACTTGGATCCTTTTTTAATAAGCGTTTTGGTCCGGATTGGAAAGAAAGAAACAAATTTTTCGAAGAATTCGAGCAGGCCCTGAAAAAGGAAAAAGATAAAAATTAGAAGTATTTCAAAACCCGGGGTTTTGTTTTTGTTTTCTCAAAATAGCAAAAAACGTTCAAAATAGGTTTTTAAACAAATATAACCAGGTTATCCTCCCAGATAGGCCTCTTTGACTTTGATGTTATCGGAGAGATCTTTGGCCAAACCTTCAAGAACAAGCTCACCTGTCTCTAACACATAGGCGTAATCGGCAGTTTTCAGCGCCGCCCTTGCGTTTTGTTCTACTAACAGGATCGTGGTTCCTGACTGATTTAGCCGTTTGATGACCTCAAATATCTCCTTTACAATCAGCGGCGCAAGTCCCATGGAAGGTTCATCCAGGAGTAGGAGTTTTGGTCGTCCCATTAGTGCCCGGGCAATGGCAAGCATCTGCTGTTCACCCCCTGACAGGGTGCCGGCAATCTGTTTGGATCGTTTTTCTAAAATGGGAAACATTCCAAACACCTCTCTAATTCTCTCGTCGATCTCATGACGGTATCGGCGCTTGAATTTAAGATAGGCCCCGAGATTGATATTATCCTGAACGGTCAGATGACTAAAGAGTTGCCTCCCTTCCGGAACTTGAGAAATACCCAACCCCACAATCTGGTTGCTAAGCAGCCCGGCAATATTTTTTTCTTCGTATATAATGCGACCTTCCTGACTCTTGATCAGGCCGGATATGGCCTTTAAAAGCGTAGATTTTCCGGCCCCATTGGCCCCGATAATGGAAACCACTTTCCCTTTGGGTACATTTATTGAGATGCCCTTAAGAGCAGGAATATTATCATAATAGGCGGTCAAACCTTCGGTTTTAAGCACGATCTTCCTCGCTACTCCCCAGGTAAGCTTCAATCACCTTTGGATTGTTTTGTATCTCCTCCGACAATCCTTCGGCGATTTTTTCGCCATAATTGAGTACCATGATCTCATCAGAGATATTCATCACCACCTTCATGTCGTGTTCGACAAGTAATACGGTTATCCCTTTCTCCTTGATGGTATTGATCAGAGAAGACGCCTTCTCGGTCTCTGTCTCATTGAGCCCGGCAGCGGGTTCATCCAGACAGAGGAGTGTCGGTTCGGTGGCCAACGCCCGGCCGATTTCCAGCATTTTTCTTTCACCCAAAGGCAAACTGTCAGCGGATTCGCTAAATTTTTCAGCCAGACCGACAAATTCCAGAATTTCCATCGCTTTGGCACGAATTTGCTCCTCCTTCTGCTTGACATGGGGCAACCGCAGGCCGGATGCGATAAATGATGATCGAGTGCGGGTGTGGCAGCCCACCATGACGTTTTCAAGCACCGTCATGTTACCGAAGAGTTCAATGGTCTGAAAAGTTCTAGAAATACCGAGTTCGGCAATCTCGTGGGCCTTGAGCTTCTGGATTGGCTTTCCCCTGAACCGAACCACACCTTCGGTTGGCGGGAAAGTACCGGTAATTATATTGAACAAGGTGGTTTTCCCCGCCCCATTCGGACCTATGATGGCTTTGACCATTCCCTCTTTGACATTAAATTGTATGTTAATCAATGCCATCAGCCCACCGAAGGTCATGGCGACCTCCTCCACCTCAAGAATTTTTTTCCTACTTTCCTTATCCATTGGAAACTTTTCTGTTAAACAGGTCTTTCAAAATTTTCGGAATTCCCGCCATGCCTTGGGGTAAAAAGATGATGACCAACAGCAGAATGACTCCATAGACAATGACCTCAAATTCCCCAAAAAAATGGAGCCATTCAAAGCTTAAAAAGGTAATCAAAAACGCCCCGATAATGGCGCCCCAGATGTCATGCATCCCTCCTAAAGCAATCATGATCAAAAGCTTAATTGAAAAGAAAAGGTCAAAAGTGGATGGATTGATGAAATTTAAATGATAGGCATACAAACTACCGGCCAGTGATGCCAAAATGGCCGAATAGACAAAGACCACCACTTTGAACCTGGAGACATTTATACCCATGGCACTCGAAGCTGCCTCACTTGCATGGATGGCCCGTAAGGCACGGCCCGTGCGAGACTGAATGACATTAATGGTAAAAACAAAGACAGAAAGAACAAAAAACCAAACCAGGTAATAATACTTTTCAACCGAATCGAACGCAAACCCGAACAGGCTTAATCCTGGAATGCCGCTCATACCGTCCGGACCGCCAGTCCATTCTACTTCTTCATTAAAGATGATAAATACGATGATTCCAAAAGCCAAAGTTGCCATGGCAAGGTAATGGCCCTTGAGTTTCAGGGATGGGACGCCCACTAGCACAGCCACAATCGCGGCGACAATCATTCCAATTACCATGCAAAACCATGGATTCAAACCATAAGTGGCCGTCAGAATAGCCGATACATAAGCACCAATACCATAAAAGGCGGCCTGCCCGAGGGATATTTGTCCGGCATAACCCATCAACAGGCTGAGGCCGATGGTGATCAGACTATAGATTCCGGCAAAAATCATGAGATCGGGATAATATTGGATCGCAGGAATCAGACGTGAAACCCTGGGAAAAACAAAAATGAACAGCGCAAAAATGATAATCGGGAGCTTACGGATTCGTAGCATGCCTAGAACCTTTTGAACTTGCTGACCTCGATGCTGCCCAAAAGACCGCTTGGTCTTAAAAACAGCACGCCCAAAAGAACGATCAGGGCAAACGCATCTTTGTATCCTGAGTGAATAAGTCCGGCCCCCAAAGATTCAATGGTTCCCAAAATCAATCCGCCCAGAATGGCTCCTGGAAAACTGCCCAGTCCACCCAGGACAACGGCCCCGAACCCTTTTATGGCCAGCATGGCCCCACGGTCATATTCCATAAGGGAAATAGGCGTTATTGTAATACCTGCCACAGCGCCGATAGCGGCTGAAAGGGCAAAAGACAACAGGATCATCCGCTTAACATTAATCCCTACTAAACTGGCTGCATCAGGATTGTCGGCACAGGCGCTCATGGCCTTCCCGATGATGGTCTTTTCAAAGAAAAGGGTTAAAAAAATAACGATAACAATCAAAAAACCAATGATCCAGAGATACTGGGGCTGGATTACGGCGCCAAGGAAATGGATGGGATTTCGTCCGGAAAAGGCGGGCAGATCAAAGGGGTCTTTACCCCAGATAAACATGGCAATGCCCTTGATAATGATGGAAGCTGCAATCGTTGCAATGATCAGCGTCAGAACGGAAGGCTGGCGAATAGGCCGGATGGCCAAACGGTCCAGCAGCCCGCCTATTAGGGTGACAAGGATAATAGTCAGTGGAAAAGCCAAAGTTATATGAAGTCCAAGTGTAACATGAAAAAAGACCATTATAAGTCCGCCCAACATAACAAACTCACCCTGGGCAAAATTAATGATCTCGGTTACATTATAGATAATGTTAAACCCGATAGCCACCATCGCATATATGCTGCCGACTGCAAGCCCGGTAATTAGGAACTGCATAAGCTGATTTGCGAGTGTGAACTTTTCCATCAAGCTTTCTTTATAAAAAGTGAGGGTGGCAAGCATATACCACCCTCAAAAGGGGTTAAAATATTAATTAATTGTATTTATTTAACCAAAGCCCAATCGCCATTTTTAACAACAATCAAGTTGAATGCATCTTTCCAGTTTAGGCCGTTATGGTCCTCCGGAGAAAAGTTAAATACCCCATGTTGGCCAACAAAACCCTTTGTATTTTCAATGTAATCACGGATAGCGGCCCTATCGCAGCCCACGGCCTTAAGGGCGTTTACAACTATCATTAAGGCATCCCAGGCATGACCCCCGAAGCTGGCCACAGGCTCATTATATTTGGCCATATAGTCTTTCATGTATTGCATGGTCACTTTCTTTTGTGGGTGGTTTTCCGACAGAGCCTCAGGAGTATTCATAGCGCCCAGTGGAGCAGAAACACCTTCTGCAGCTCCTGCCGCCATTTTGATATTCTTTCGGCTTCCAAAACCATGACTTTGGAAAAAGGGAATATTGGTCATGCCCAAATCCTTCCAATTACGGATGACGATAACCTGGGTAGGGCCTATTGACCAACTGACAATAGCCTGAGGCGCTATTCCCTTGATTTTGGCCAATTGGGCGGTCATATCGGTATCTTTAAATCCAAACATTTCATCCGCCACAATGGTAATGCCGTATTTTGGAGCAAATTTGATGAGTTCCCCGCGTCCACTTTTTCCAAACCCCGTTGATCCACTCATGATAGCGACTTTGCTGATACCACGCTTTTTAAAGTGGTCGTATAGTGCTTCCACAGCCATGCTGTCTGACTGTGGCACCTTAAATACCCATTTACGTTGTTTTCCAGTGGCTTCATCAGTGACAATCTTATAACTGGCCGCAGCAGAAATAAGAGGTGTCTTATATTGTTCGGCTAGAGCCACAACCGCCATGGATGAGCCACTTCTTGAGGGTCCAATCACAGCGCATACCTTATTTTGTGTAATCAGTTTTTTGACAGCCAGATTGGCCTTCGTAGCGTCACCCTCAGTGTCATAAATAATAAGTTCCAGCTTTTCCCCATTAATTCCGCCAGCCTTATTAATTTGCTCCTGTAACATCAATGCTGTTTTCTTCTCAGGATCCCCTAAAAATGAAGCGGGACCTGTTACTGAAAAGACAGCTCCTACTTTTAAGCTCTCGGATAATGCCAAGGTGGGACTAAGCAGTAATCCAAAGCCGAACAGACATACCGTTATGATGATTGCCATTTTTCTTGTCTTCATCTCTTCCTCCTTTTGGTTGGTTGTTTCACTATGAATGTCTCTTTCATCTCAATAGAGTTTATAATCGTTCCACATTATGGTCACAGTATGGTTTAGTCAAGGAAAAAATCCCGTGCGCGGCGCCGAAACCCTCTTCATTTGTTTTAAAGAATATTTTCGGCCAAAACGCCCATCTTCAACATGGAAGGCTGTTACCCTAATTGAGCGAAAGTCGAGGTCGAAGATCCGCCGTTGGAGGGTCGAAGATCCGCCGTTGGAGGGTCGAAGATCCGCCGTTGGAGGGTCGAAGATCCGCCTCTGGAGGAGTGCCCCAGCTTCAAGGCGTCCAAGGGTGAAGCTGTAGTCATTTACCGCGAGCCCTTGGCAACCCGCCAAAGGCGGATAAACTCCGAAG
>DRHF01000279.1 GCA_011049715.1 Desulfobacterales bacterium | reverse complement strand
GCGATCTCGGTTGCCGTCAGGCCGTTTCGGCTGGCCTCGATCTGTTTGAGGATACGCCACTGTCTGGATAATTGATCGCCTCTCATAAATCCCCCTCTATTTACGTTAAGTAATCCGAATTTACCATATCATACCACACCCCATTGTCAGATGGGGACAAAATGAAATAAAAAAACAAAATTTTATCTCTTTTTTTCCTAAACATGACAGCCTCGTAAAAAGTCGAAATTAGACGGCAAAGTAATCCGCCGAAGGCGGGTCAAATTCAAGGCGCGCAAATCCTGAGGAATGAGGCGTACTTACAGTAGGCTGAAATGACGAAGGATGCAGCGCAACACAGAAGTTGGTCCGCCTCCGGCGGATTACGAAGCCGTCAAACATGATATCAGTACCCGAAATAGAGCTACGGACCCAGTGGAGGTATCGATCACTCTATGCTAAAAACAACCTAAATACCGCCCACCCACACCCCCCGACTCAAATTGAAGTTGGCTCGGTACATGCGGATGGGTTTCTCTGTAAAATGTCCGGACAGACCGGATACCCGTCCCACAAAGTGCGGTGGACGGGCATCCAGGAAGCTGCTTACCATTTCATCCCGAGATCTACCTGAAGCAGGGTCTCTTTCTTATCTGTATTAGGCCCTTTGATCGGTCTTACATCCCAATAATAGTCAAGACCAAGATCGACATTCTTAGCCAAACCGAACTTGAATTCAGCCTCGTGTCCTTTTGTGTTTGTTTGACCGAAATAGAAATCGGCGTCAGGTAAAAAGTCGGGTACTGCATCCCGTTCCAGCCTGCGGTAATTGTATTTAATCTGCCACTGGGCGAATTTCCTGACTTTACTATGCCCGAACTTGAAACCCGCGAGATAGCCGACGTTGTCACCATTGGCCTCGGAATCTATATACTGACCAAAGACCGCCACCATCGGAACATAACTATTGTTTAAGTTTATCCCAAACTCGCCGTCAAGGTTCCAGGCATCATAGTCTTGGGTGAGGTTGCCATCAGCGTCGGTGCTGTTGGATTTGGACGACCACTTAAAAGAATTACCTGTCATGTTTTGATACCCGTAGTATGCCACCGCTCCTTTGGCGTACATGCCGGAGGAAAGATCGGCCTTGACACCACCTTGGAGCACCCACATATAGGGATCACTTTCATCGGCCTTGAACTCGGCCAATGTAAACCATGCGGGCAGGACAAAAAACGTTGTTGAGTCCGTTTTGCGGGTGAATGTCGCAGTGATTCCCTCAGGTCTGATATCACTGTCCCATATGAGATCTTTCGACCCCCAGATGGGGTTCTTGAACTTACCACCAACCGTACTGAGAAACTTCCACGGATCATATTGGACATATGCATAGTCCAGTCTGACATCCGGCGTATCGAAGCTGTCATGAAGGGTCTGATTGGTGCTCCGAGGATTTTCACCGTCAGATGCAAGCCCAAAGCCGACTCTCCACCTCTCTGTGACCTTGGCAGTCGCACCCAGACGCCAACGAATTCTCAATCGATCACGGTCTGCTGTATCATCTAGTTCCAGAGTTTCATAGCGAAGACGGAAATCCCCCTTTAATTTGATTTTCCGCACCCATTTGGGCATATCGACGGATGCCGTTTTTGCCTCTTTTTGGTCCTTCTTTTTTGTGGTATCGGATTCTGTCTGCTCCAGATTACTTTTAAGTTTTACCGCTTCGGACTGCATCTCTTTGAGAAGTGCCCGCCCCTCAGCCTCAGTTAAAATTCCTTTTTCCACCAGTTTGTTAATCAGGATGTTAACCTCGCCCGCCTGGGCCTGGGCGGCGCCTGCAAGCGAAAGCAAGAAAATGGCGGTGATCAATAGGACTAACCATACAATTTTGTGCATTTTTTTAATCTCCTTTCGTAAATGTTAATGAAAATGATGTAATTTGAACTTCCGATACCCGTACCTCTTCCATTCTTCTCTGAATCAGTTTTCCCCTTTTCTAGTTGGGAATAAAATTCCAGAAAGTGTGTTATTATTACTCGAGTTTCGCACCTTTGATTTTAAGAAGATCCGTATCCGAGTCAGGTTGAACAAATTTTTTTCACTTAGATATTATTGCTGGAGTTGTCAAGCGGTTATATGTGAGAACTGATAATTGAAAAGTTGAACATTACGCAAGGGATCTGACCATATTTTAATCTGTCAGATAAACAATTGAAGATTTCTCCTGGAACCGAAACGATATCTATCTGGTGAAGATTTAAGGGATCAAAAAATGACCATAATCTTTAAAATCAAGGGATGTTATCATAGCCTCTAACCAAGACTTCCCTCGGTTTGACCCCGTCTGAAGGTCCCACAACCCCTTCTTTCTCCATCATCTCGATAATACGGGCCGCTCGATTGTATCCGATACGCAAATGACGCTGGATCATCGATATGGACGCTTGCCGTGTCTTGGTGATCAACGCAATCGCATCATCATAACGCTCATCGTGCTCTTCATCCTTCAAATTTATCTTTTCATCCGGGGGCAACTTGGTGATTTCCCTGTCGTACTCCGGTGGTTTCTGGCTTTTTAAAAATTCCGATATTCTCGCCAGCTCCACCTCTGATATGTATGAACCATGAATTCGCTGGAGTTTAGCGGTCCCTGGAGGAAGAAAAAGCATGTCTCCGCTCCCCAGAAGGTTTTCTGCTCCATTGGCATCAATGATTGTCCTTGAATCGGTCTTTGATGAGACCTGAAAGCTTAGGCGGGTAGGAAAATTCGCTTTGATAACACCGGTGAGTACATCCACTGAAGGCCTCTGTGTCGCAATGATTAAATGGATGCCGGCAGCTCTCGCCATTTGGGCAAGACGTGTCAGGGCAAACTCCACATCTCGCGAGGCTACCATCATCAGATCAGCCAGCTCATCGATGATGATGACAATATACGGCAATTTTGTTGAGGGAGGCTCCCCGCCAGTCTCCTTTTTTTCTTTTTCGATCTTTTGATTATACTGGGTAATGTTTTTTGCCTTATTTTCAGAAAGGATCTCGTATCTTTTTTCCATTTCACGTACAGCCCAGAAAAGGGCATTGGTTGCTTTTCTGGCATCTGTCACCACCGGCGTAATGAGGTGAGGTATCCCATCATAAGTCGAGAGCTCTATACGTTTTGGATCGATCAAAATGAGCTTAACGTCATCAGGTGTCGACTTGAACAACATACTGCAAATCATTCCATTTAAGGCCACGCTCTTGCCGGCCCCCGTTGCGCCGGCGATCAGTAAATGTGGCATGCTGTCCAAATTTGCTACAAAAGGGTCTCCCACAATATTCTTGCCAAGACAGATGGTCAGTTTCGATTTGGACTTTTTGAAAACACCGGAACCAACAATTTCTTTGAATTTTACAATCTCTCTGTTCGCATTCGGAATCTCAATTCCAATCACCGCCTTTCCTGGAATCGGAGCCACGATCCGGATGCTGATTGAACGAAGTGCAAGCGCAAGATCGTCCGTAAGATTAACAATTTTATTGATCTTTACGCCCGGAGCCGGCTCGTATTCAAAAGTAGTAATGACCGGTCCGGGTGTAACGGCTACCACCTTTCCCTCTACTCCAAAATCGTCGAGTTTCTTTTCAAGCAACTTCGATTGCACGCGCAAGTTTTCGTCATCAGCATAAGAAGGCCTTTCAGGTGGATCATCCAATAAATTTGCGGATGGTATCTGAAATCCTGTTTCAGATCGCATGAATTCGAACACTTCCTGTCTTGGCACTGGAACAATCTTGATTGGCTTTCTTTTTTGTCCCTTTATTTTTACCTCTTGTTTCTTTTTGAAGACGCTCTCTTTTTTTATCTGGATCCGTTTGGCTTTTTCTCTCCTTTCTTTCCACTTAACAAGGCGTGTTTTTAGATAATACGCAACCCGACCCATCATCTGCCAGATACGTTTTGAAAATGTTATCAGAGAAACCCCTGTGGCCAGAATAAAACCGACAACCCAAATAAGTGCCAAAAAAATAAATCCGCCCGTTGTATTGGAATATTTAACAAAAATTGTTTTTAGGGGAAGGCCGATGATTCCTCCTGAAGAAAAACGTTCTCCAAAAATGAGGAAATGGTTCTGCTGAAATGTCAAAAGGCTTCCAGTAGTTATAATCAGGATAAGACCACCCGTAATTGTTAAAATTACTGCTCTACCCGGATGGTCTCCAAAAAAATGGATGCTCATCAGAAGGAGTAAAATGGGGATCCAAAATGCGCCAAGCCCAAACAATCCGATAAGAATACCGGATACGTGACTGCCAAATAAACCGAACAAATTGTGGATATCGCCGGTGGGTTTTGCGTTATTAATGGAAGGGTCATCAAAGCTGAATGATAGCAGACTGACCAGCGTAAAAATGACAAGGAAAAATAAAAAAATGCCGAGAATTTCTTTTCGCATACTATCTCAAACGCCTCGAGGATCGGTTACACTTCCAATATGAAGGGGAGTATAACCGGGTGTCTCCTTATGGAAAAATCAAAATATTTTTTCAAAACAGTTCGGATTTTTAATCGAATTTTATCGATTCGATCCGGAACATCCGGTTTAATATCTTCCACAATTTTCAATATGGCGCTTTTCGCGTCTTCCAGAAGATGTCCGGATTGGGTTTCAAACACGAAACCGCGTGAAACGATTTCAGGGCCGTACACCACTACACCCGTTTCTTCATCCAATGCCATGTTTACCACCACAAGGCCATCTTTTGAGAGAAGACGTCTCTCTTTGAGGATACTCCTTCCCACATCTCCGATACCTTTTCCATCAACAAGGAGTCGCCCGGTTGTAACACGATCTTTAATCCCGCCGCCGTTTTCATCGAATTCAATAACCTGTCCGTTTTCAGCAAGAAGAATCCTTTCCCTTGAAATCCCGAGCTCTTCAGCCAAATGGGCGTGCAGCACCAGGTGCCGGTATTCCCCATGAATCGGAATAAAATACTTGGGCTTTGTCAAATGGATCATCAACTTCAATTCCTCGCGGAAAGCATGTCCTGATACGTGAATTTCCGATATTTTTTCGTATATGACTTCCGCCCCTTGTCTGTATAGCTTGTTTATAATATTTCCAATCGCTCTTTCGTTTCCCGGAATGAACTTTGAGGAGAGAATAACCGTATCGTTTTTTTTGATCTTAATTTGCTTATGTGTGCCAGCTGCCATCCGGGCCAGAGATGACATCGGTTCTCCCTGGCTTCCGGTCGTTATCATTACGATCTCATCGTCTGAATAATCGCTCACCTGGGCAATGCCAATTTCCATCTCTTCAGGGATGCTGATGTACCCGAGATCTCTTGCAATATTGACGCTGGTCTGTATGCTCCTCCCATCGAAGGCAACCTTCCTTTCCCTGTTGATTGCAATGTCCACAATCTGTTGGATCCGGTTGATATTTGAGGCAAAAAGAGCAACAATTATACGCCCCTTACTCCCTGATACTATACGTGAAATTGTTTCACCAATCTGTTTGGAAGAAATTGTGTATCCTTCTTTTTCCACATTTGTCGAATCCGAAAAAAGGGCCAGAACACCCTCCTCACCATATCGCGCAAATCCATTTACGTCCGTGATCATGTCCCCTATGGATGTATGGTTAATTTTAAAATCTCCGGTGTGAACTATGAGCCCATACGGTGTCTTTATGGCGATACCGATGCCATCAATTACACTGTGGCCGACACGAATAAACATAAGCTCGAAAGGACCGATCTGCAGTTTCTCCCTGGGTGAGATTTCATGGAATACGGTTGAGGAAAGAAGGTTGTGCTCTTGAAGTTTATGTCTAACAACCCCCAGTGTAAAAGATGTCCCGAAGACTGGTGCATTGGCCTCCTTCAGCAGATATGGGATCGCTCCGATATGATCTTCGTGCGCATGGGTTAATACGATTCCTAAAATTTTGGAACTGTTCTGTCGGATATAATCCATATTGGGAATGACATAATCGACACCCAGCATGTAGTCTTCAGGGAACATGAGGCCAGCGTCTATGATAAAGAATGTGTCTCGGTATTCAACAACCATCATATTCATCCCTATCTCACCCAGGCCGCCAAGGGGTATTATTTTGAGCATTACCGCTGTTTCCCTCTTCCCTTTTCAAAGGACCGACAAATGGCTTGACCGACTTTTTCCATAAGATCGTCTCTGGTTTTCCGTGTATAATCTGAAGTTTCGATCGGCTTTAAAATTTCAATTACCACATTTCCAGGTTTGATTCGAATCCCTTTCTTTGGCATGATTGACCATGTTCCATGAATGACAATTGGAACCACCGGAACCCCTGAATCTACCGCCAGCGCAAACCCTCCTTTTTTAAAAGGTCTGATGTTGCCATCCTGGCTTCGGGTGCCTTCGGGAAAGATCAAAACAGACGCACCGTTTCGAATCTTTTTTGCTGCTTCTTTCAGACTTTCAAAAGCGGACTTGCGATTTGAGCGGTCGATGCTGATGTAACCCGCTCTTTTCATTGCATAACCAAAAATGGGTATCTTGAAAAGCTCTGCTTTTGCAAGATATCTAAACTGGGTATCAAGGTAGGCCAAAAGTACGGGAATATCAAAATTGCTCTGATGATTCGACATATAGATATAGGATCTGCCAGGATCTATGTTGGAATAACCGGTAACCGTCACCCTGATTCGGCCGGCAAATAGTATAGCTTTTGCCCATACCTTCGCAAGGTTATGGGTAAAATTTTCGTTACGAATAATAAAAGATGCGAGTATTATCACAATGCCCCAAAAAAAAGTCACCAGTACGGTCCATACGATTATGCAAACGGTCTGTATCATCATAAATTTCGATTGCTGATCTTCTATGAAAAGTATAGCAATCCTGTCCTTTAGGTTTTGATATTAAGTGTGTCGAACATGGAGTCGACACGCCGTATAAACCAGTTACGCTGGTCTTCATTTGCGTAATCCATGCATTCACAACTTATCCTGTTCCTCGTACGGACCAGGAGTTCACAGGACAAAGAATTTTGTTCTATACGCATTGCAAAAAAAAATGGACGGCACTCTAAATGGCCGGACTGGACATCTGTGAGCACTCTTTTTTCGATCGGTATCCAGTATATCCCATCCAGAATGGAGGCGGTGAATTTATCATCCAGATAGGTCTTGATTTTTTTGAAATCTTCAAATCTTAACTCATCAATAACATACTGCTTCATGAAAACTGAAGTATCACAGTTTGCGCTCCAGCGCAATATGTATGTAGAGACCTTGATTACCTGAACAAATAATACTATAGTCTTACCCATGATATCTCTTAACCTTTTCCTGATGGTTTATATCGGTGCTGTTTGTGTCATCACGGTGTTTGATCTGGTCATTGCCAAACTGAATACCGATCATATGAAAAAACATGGAACGCAGATTCCCAGCATCATTCAAGGAATCATCGACGAGAAAGAACTAAAAAAGATCCATCGTTATTCCATAGACAATAGACGCTTTGCGATGCTTCGAACCGGCTTTTCAAAGATGATTTTTTTGTACATTATCCTCTCCGGCATCCTGCCTTGGTTGGCTCTTTCCCTAGAAAATCTGAGCGTTGTGCTCGGCGGCCTGGTTTTTTTTAGTGTTCCGGTTCTTTTAACTGCCATCACCGGTTTGCCATTTGATTTTTATCACAGCTTTATTCTTGAGGAAAGATATGGGTTTAACACCAAAACAATTCGTACCTGGATCTCGGATCTGATCAAAGCAGCCCTGGTGATATCGATCATCGGGGCTTTTCTTATTGTCTCGATTCTTTTGATGATCGAATTTGCGGGAAAGGCGTGGTGGATATGGGCATGGTCCTTTTTTATCTGTTTTCAACTGCTCATGACCATTTTTTATCCTTCGGTCATCGCACCCATATTTAATCGGTTTACTCCTCTCGAAGACAGCAAACTTGTTAATGCAATAGAACAACTTGCAAAAAGCGAGGGGCTAAAACTACAGGGGATATACCAGATGGATGCAACGAGGCGAACCCGCCATACCAACGCCTATGTTTCAGGGATAGGAAATACCAAGAGAATTGTACTGTTCGATTCTTTGGTTCAAGCCCACACTCAAGAGGAGGTTTTGGCTATCCTCGGGCATGAAATTGGACATATAAAGAAAAACCATATAAAAAAGAAATTAATCAGTCTCAGTCTCATTACCATGTTTCTTTTTTTTCTGGCTTCAAAACTCTTGACATCGGATCTGATTTTCCACAGCTTTGGCTTTTCGCTCATGCCACCCTATGTGGGCCTCTTTTTAGCCGGCATTCTCTGGGAACCGGTAGGTTTTCTTCTTTCGCCTGTTGAAATGGCGATCTCCAGAAAATTCGAACATGAAGCAGATTGTTATTCAGTCCGGATCTCAGGCGGCCCTGCACCGCTTTCAGCAGCACTAAGAAAAATGGCCAGGGAAAACCTTTCAAATCTTTGGCCACACCCCCTTTATATCTTTTTCAATTATTCCCACCCCCCCATGCTTAAAAGAATTGAGTATCTAAACACCTGTGAATCTAAATAAAGTCGGCATTGACAGATGAAGACGATTTCTCATAATATTGGAAAGATGCCCACACGTGGGGTGGAGAACGCTGAACAGGGCAAAAAGGGCCATTTATGGATGGACACTAACTAAATTAAGCGAATTGATAGCAATCATTGTACAATCGAAGGGTTTATGCTTCTAAAAGAGATCGGTGAATTCGGATTTATCAAAAAAATCAGCCGCGGGTGTTTAATTCGCCCCCAAAACATTTTGAAATCCATCGGCGACGATGCTGCTGCATTTTTCATGAATCCCGGCGATGTCACCTTGGTCACCACGGATCTGCTGATCGACCGGGTCCATTTCTTAAGGCACAGAACAACCGGATTTAATCTGGGATATAAATCTCTGTCGGTAAATTTGAGCGATATTGCGGCAATGGGGGGCATTGCCAGAGAGGCATTTGTCAGTATTGCTATTCCCGAGGACTGTGAGATTGAGTACCTTGATATGGTATATAGGGGGATGAAAACCCTCGCCAGTGAATTTGGCGTGAACATTCTTGGTGGTGATACAACCAGCTCCAAGGCCGATCTTGTTATTAACATCACGGTGATCGGATCGGTTTCTGAAAAAGAAATGCTGTGCCGAAATGGGGCCCAGCACGGTGATACTATTTTTTTAACTGGATTTCTAGGCGACAGTCAGGCGGGGTTGCATCTTCTATCAGAAAACATTCCGGAAATATCAGAGGGATTAGAGGAGTTGATCAACGCCCATATTCTCCCGAAACCGTTTCTGCGGGAGGGTCAATTTCTTGCGTGTCAAAGATGCGTGCACGCCGCGATCGACATCAGTGATGGGCTGGGTTCAGATCTTGGACATATAATCGAACAAAGCAATGTCGGCGCCCGTATCTATCACGAAAAAATTCCTGTTTCAAAAAATCTGGCAAAATTTTGTACCCACTTCCGTCTTGATCCCTTTAATTACGCCTTCTCCGGTGGTGAAGATTATGTCTTGTTGTGTACCGTGCCTTCGGATAAGGCAAACCGGCTTGCCACGGATTATAGGAAAAGATTCAATCAGCCTCTCTATTCGATCGGTGAAATTACCGACTCGGGCAAAATAGAACTTGTCCAGGCAAATGGCCAAATCAGGGAGACAGAGCCCTCAGGATGGGATCACTTTAAAACAGTAGAAAAAATCGAATGACGGGAAAAATCGTTTTTTCGTTCATGGAGCGGTTGCCAGCCGGTTAAGAAGTCGGTTATATTTGAAATCCCCCTGGTCCCGTGCGAAGTTGAGGGACCAGGGGAATAAAACGTTGTAGTTCGGTTAGGTCTCTTCAACTGTAATTGCACCCGGCTCACAAACTTCGATACAGCTTTCGCAACCCAGGCATTCGTCAGCATTTACCGGAGACGATTTGCCATCTATCATTTCAAATACTTCAACGGGGCAAACGTCTACACACTCTTCACAGCCTTCACATTTTTCTTGATCAACTGTAACATCAAAAGCCATTTAAAAAGCCTCCTTTCATTATAAAATTGTGTCATAAAGATACAATCATTGACTTTCTCAATAACGGGAAAAGTGCATATACCAATTGATAAGGCGAGTCAAGGATTATTCATTTTCATATTTCGAAATTTTGATGATCTTATAAAATCTTATTTTGTTACCGATATTGAACAATTTTGCTTGCCAAAACTGATGAACTCGTAAAAAGGCCATATTGCTCTCTAAATGACCATTTTGGGGCGTTTAGATAGGTGATACTAAATTTCAAGAACTCGTCGTAAACTCCTCAAACAGCTTGAAATTCTTAACGTACCACCTATCAAAACGCTTTATCCCAAAATGCTCAAAGTCGTTCGCAAATGACTTTTTACGAGTTCATCAAAACTGATCATCGAAAAGATAAAAACGGCAATTTTTCGAAATGGCGCCAAAGGCTGAGAAAAGGATAGCAATTTAATGAATCAAAGCGCCAGGTGTCCAAGGATGGTATGATTAAACTCTGGTTCGATTCTGTTTTCTGCCATTCCAGTTGGGTCGGATGGAAAAAGACTGGAAACAAAATCGATAGGGGATGTCTCCGGTATAATGTCGAGGCTCAAGGCCATCTTTTCACCACAGCCTTTTTGATCAGGTCCTTGGATGACGACGTTGTTTGAACTGGACCATCGGCTTTTTGCAAGGTTGTCCAAGGTATCAATTAAATGCTTGTGCCATCCTTCGATTTTGTCACTTTTGAGGTTGCTGATCGGGAGTGAATCGAATTCAAAGATCCTTTCTGCGTCAGGAAATTTCTCTAACAAATATTCGCTCGTTAGACGGCTGCCGGTGATAAATAAAGCGGTTACTTCCTGGTCATCCAAAGATATATTGTTGAAAAATAAACGTGCCCATGCCCGTAAACGCTCTTCTACCATGTAACTCATCGCATTGTCTGCCCACAGGGTAGCATCAGACAAAGGTCTGACGTCCCCATCGCCATTTTCCCCTTTAAGATTTTTCATCAGGTCATGTTCCTTCTTTTCAAATGATTTAACACCCTGATTAACCTCCCATTGCTGCCGATCAAATTCCTGAGCGATCAGAAGAAATGCTTTTGCGGAAAAAAGGGGATCCGGACAATTTCGAAAGACCCCGTCCTGCAGGTTCTCTTTGATAGCTTTCACGATTTGCGACACCGAAGTGTCATTAAAAAAAGGAACCTCATCCATTAAGGGGTTTAGATAGGCCCTCTGACCTCTTTGGTGAAGGTTTGCCCAGACCCGGTAATCCGCTAGCATCACTTCCAGTCGATCATCATCATCTCCTGCCGGAAGACGCATTTCGAGCAGTCCGCTTTCTACCCATTTCTCCATATCACCAGAAATGTTGAAGCCTGAAGGCTGGAGCACAACAAGCGGCCTGAAACAAACAGATATTTTTTTTAATATATCCTCAGAAATATGGGTAAATGGAAAATATACCGGTTTCATGATATTTTTAACCCGGGTCTATCAAATGATATAAAAAAATTATCCCCCTAGACACCTGTTCACCACCTTGATGACATCATCGCGAACCCGGGTTTCATCCGGAACTGCATTAACGACTTTAAACCGCTGTGGTTCAAGGCTGGCAAGCTTGAGGTAACCCGACCTGACCGTTTCATGAAATACCAGTTTTTCATTCTCAAACCGCGTTTCAAAACCGATCCTTGTTCCGTTTTTGATCTGTCCCCAGGCCCTCGAAAGCCCTATCTCAGGTGGAAGATCAAGCAAAATCGTAATATCAGGTCTCAAATCCTGGAGGATGAAACGATGAACCCGGTGTATGAGTTCCAGATCGAGCCCCCTTGCAAACCCTTGATAAACAACTGTCGCATCAAAAAAACGGTCACATAAAACTGTTTTTTTCAATGACAGGCAAGGGTTAACAATCTCTTTGAGGTGCTGGGCGCGATCAGCTGCATACAAGAAAAACTCGGCGAGTGGGTCGATCCCTTTGCTTTTGGGATCGAGTAAAATCGAACGGATCTTTTTTCCAATCTCCGTCCCTCCAGGTTCTCTTGTTATAACACAGTCATGTCCTTTTTCATTTAAAAAACGGGCAACATGTTTGATCTGTGTTGTTTTACCGGACCCTTCTATTCCCTCAAACGTAATCAGCATCTATGAAATCCCCAGGTTTTCCACTTCAGTATCCCCTATGGTCCCGACCGGACTTTTTTCCCTTTTTCTATATGCCATTTTTTGAGACTTTCAATGGTATTGTAATCGGTCATATCGCATTTAATCGGGGTGATGGAAATAAAATTTTGGCATATAGCGGCTCTATCACTATCGGGATTCTCAAAAGCGGTAAGCGAATCACAACCTTGCCAGTAGTATACGCCGTTTCGCGGATCGACTCTTTTCTCAAAATATTCGGGAAAATGTGCGGTCTCCTGCCGGCTTATCCGGACACCTGATGTCTTTGAAACTGGGATACCCGGGAAATTCACGTTTAAGATCGTTCCATTTGGCAATCCCTTTTCAAAAACGTGATCGGCCAGCGCCTCTATAAAAATCGCCACATCGTCATACTGCTGTAAATCGCACCTTTGCCTCGAGACGGCGATTGCAGGTATTCCCCATAAACCCGCCTCCCTTGCTGCAGACACGGTTCCCGAATAATTGATATTCATCCCGGTATTTGCACCCGGATTGATCCCCGAAATCACCATATCCGGTTTGGCATCGAGCAGTTCTCTAATACCCAGTTTGATGCAATCGGCCGGTGTTCCATTGACAGCATGACCTGTAAATCCCCCGTTGACCTCGATCATTTTTGCCCGAAGAGGTTCATGAAGCGTTATGGCATGGCTCACTGCGCTCCGTTCACCTTCAGGAGCGACAACAGTAACAAAATGCCTTTTCGCAAGCCGTTTATAAAGTGCCTGCAATCCCACAGCATAAATTCCGTCATCATTGGTTAATAAAATGTTCACTTTTTTATCCCTGCTCTTAATTACTTTCCCTCGGTTAAATGATCGACGGAAGAAACAAATATAGGTTCGTGTTTAAAGCTTGACGATAAAACGATGGGTCAAGACACCATTATCATTAAAGGATAACAGCGGGTAACTACATCTTGACTTTTCCATTTGAGTTGGTTTTATACAGGAGATTTCATTCGTGTTCAAGAAATTATCTTGTAACCTTTGCCTTACAGCCTTTTCATGGTTTAATCATTCGCCATGTCTGTTTTCAGGTACGATCATCGATCACAAAAAAACTATATAAGCCCGGCCGGCGGGGATAGGACATCGGATATTTCATCTTCTAAATTTTTTTTTGACGTTCGGGCAACGTCCGCTGCGCTGGTATTCGTCTTACTTGTTTTTATTGTAAACCCTTCTTGGGTGTCTGGAAAAGAAGATGATCAACCGATTGATTCCAACCCAAAAAGTCCGGTTGCGTCCTGGCATATCCAAGCGGATGATATCTCTTTCGATAAGGATACTGAGCAATACATAGGCAAAGGGAATGTGTCGATTACCCGAAATGGCACAAAACTCACGGCTGATTTTGTTCGTTTTGATCAAAAAACCAGAAAGGTATTTGCAATCGGAAATGTGACGATGACGGCAGGAGAAGATACGCTGACCGGAAACAGACTGGAAATGGACCTGGAGGCTGAAACTGGAACGATATACGATGGATCCGTATTTTTTAAAAAAAACCATTATTATATCAAAGGCGAAAAGATTAAAAAAGTCGGTAAAAAAACTTACACCGCCCAAAAAGCCAGCATCACAACCTGTGACGGCGATAATCCCGTTTGGAAATTAACAGGAAGAAACGCTAAGGTTACGTTACAAGGTTATGGTACCATTACCAATGCTGTTATGTGGACCAAAAACATCCCTGTTTTCTACAGCCCTTTGATGGTGTTCCCCGTAAAACTCCAGCGGCAGTCCGGATTATTAACCCCCCAGTTTACATTATCAGATCGAAAAGGGGCTGAATATACCCAGCCATTTTTCTGGGCCATAAATGAAAGTTCAGACGCAACCTTCTACCTAGATCACATGGAACTCCGGGGTGAAAAAATGGGTCTGGAATACCGATACATCCTCAGTGATCGATCAAAAGGAACATTGATGTTTGATTTTTTAGATGATAAAAAAGTGGATGATGGAACCGGAGATTCGAGCAGTAAATGGGGGTTCGAAGATGACAGGTTCCTGCGACCCAACCATGATCGCTATTGGTTCAGATCCAAACATGACCAGGTTTTACCTTTTGATTTTACGGCAAAACTTGATTTGGACATTGTCAGTGATCAGGATTACCTCCATGAGTTCAGAATCGGATACACCGGATTTGAGCGAACAAGGGATTATTTTGAACAGAATTTTGGAAGGGGAATTGACGATTACGATGACACGACAAGGCTCAACAGGCTTAATTTTGAAAGACGTTGGGAAAAAAGCAGCCTCAATACCGATTTTCTTTGGTATGATGATGTGATCCACAGAACACTCACGCCGGAAAAGCCGAATAAGACACTTCAACGTCTTCCATTTATTGGATTCGATGTTTCGAAAAACCAGCTTTTTGATACCCCTTTTTATTTTGAAATGGATTCCGGATACAACCATTTCTATCGGGAAGAGGGTTTGAGAGGCCACCGGATCGATCTCCATCCAAGGTTTTCCCTGCCGTTCAGCGTGAAAACCTATTTCACCCTCGAACCCTCAGTCGGTTTGAGAGAGACAGTGTATCAGATTGACGAATTTGAGGATAGAAATACAGAAAAGGATAAAATCCAGAACAGAGAGATCTATGACACAAATGTCAATCTTTCGACCGAGATATATAATATTTTCAGTATAAAAGGGAAAGGTATCGACAAGGTTAAACATAGTATAAGACCACAAGTCAGCTACAGTTTTATCCCTGAAAAGGACCAGGATGATCTCCCCCGATTTGATGGATTGGATCGAATCGGGAAAAGAAACATCCTCTCCTATTCGATTATCAACACATTTACCTCAAGGACACCCGAACCAACTGAAAAAGAAGATGGGACAACCGACTATTCATACAACGAATTTTTGCGTCTCGAACTGAGCCAGAGTTACGACATCAATGAGGCAAATGATAAAGATAAAGCAGAAAAAAAACCCTTCTCCGACATAAAAGCTGATCTTGATTTTGAACTCACAAAATTTTTATACTTTGAAGCTGACACAATATGGTCCCCGTATGAGAGTGATCTCCTATCGAGTAGAGTCGAACTAAATTTGTCGGACAAACGGGGAGATAAACTGTTTCTGAG
>DRHF01000278.1 GCA_011049715.1 Desulfobacterales bacterium | reverse complement strand
AGATGTGTATAAGAGACAGCTCCCTTGCCCGAATGCCTTACCCTTGACGGAGAATCAGGCACTTAGTTAAATTCCACGCCGATACCGTGATGAGCGATTCTGGTAATTCTGCCAGTTCTCTTCTCGCCTGGGGTTTCCATGGTCATTGAAATATCTTGCCCTTCGGAGAAGCGCTCTTTTGTTTTGATAAAAGCTCCACTGTTACAATAGTTTTCAATTGAACTCCGATATGCACGACCTTTCACAACAAAGTCTGCACCCCTTGAAATAGAGATCCTTACACATCCTCTTTTGTCTTTAGTGCTCATATTTCCATCTTCACGTGCAATCAGGCACTTACGGCCCTTTTCTTCTTTCGCTTCTGATGTTCCCGGAGACAAGCCCTATCCTTTCGGACAAGAGCGCAAACTTTCTTGTTATCCCTATCCCTACAGTTATCGTTATGATATAAAGGGCACTCCGGATATCGCTTTGACATTCGTTATTTAATCTTCCCCCTGACATTCACATTATGGAATTGTGTTGGCAGGCGCTGTTTTGTTTGTAGGTGATAAACATAGCTGATAAAAGAAGACAGGCTGCCCTTGTGGCATGTCCACTTGGGCAGCCCTAACCATGAAACCTAAAACCAAGGAGGTCAAGTATCATGGATAATCAAACGCTATCACAAGAGACATCATCAGGCAAATAAATATTGGTAAAGACAACCTTGGACAATAAACTGTATGGGGATATCAACAATGCGCCTGACACGTTCTCTTTTCTCTTTGGTTGTCATATACCCTTTCCGTATCTCATGCTTGGCATTTGTTGAGATGCATTGAGATAATCACCAGGGTAGGAAAACCTGTGATCTCCCAGGGTGCGCCAGGCAGCTGCAGCAAGTTGGTCGCTCCGATCGTTCTATTATTGAGTTTTCGATCCGAGATGGCTCTTTTTTAAAGGCTGATCCGTATATGAATCGACGGTGTCCTGAATCGGTTTGGAAGTCGATTTTTCTATGGTTGGGACGGCTTTTTTTGGATCTCTATGAAGTTCAATGGATGCTTTTAAGTAAGCGCCATCCTCTACAGAAATGTTTTTTGCTTTTATTGTTCCGCTGAAGTTGGCATCTTTGTTGATTTTAACCGTTCCCGAAGCTTGAATGTTGCCAGTCAACCGTCCACTGATGGTCACGTTGTTGGCCTGGATTTCAGCCTCAACCCGACCTTTTGGTCCGACGGTAATCTGATTTTTATCAAGCTCTATTTTTCCCTGCATGGATCCCTCAATCACCAGATTTTCGTTGCCCCGAATGTCACCGTTTATGGTTATTCGTTCACCTATAACGGTTTTAACATGTTCTGGCTCCCTTGTCGCCATCGGTGAAAAATCGCTTGTTTCTGGTCTCTGCACGAATTCACCCTCCTTTTTCGAGTTTTTCGGTTTTTTGAACATGGGATTTTCCTTTTGCTTGGAGGTTGTGATGTATACATTGCATATCATCTAAATTCAGGCCAAAATTTGATGGGTTTATAGCCTGACATTCCTGTGGATAGAAATGACAGATATCGCAGGAAGGCTTGCTAAAACCGTCACAAGTGCGGTGCATCAAGAAATCTGGAAAATTGTAATTACAATGTGCATTCTATCGAATTTGTATTCAAATGTCAAAATATCATAAAAGGAAGCCCCAAAAATGAAATATCTGGATTAGAGAGGCTTTTCTTTGATTTCCGAGGAATGATTTTGGCATTGCTCGCAACCCGAAAATCAAAAATCAACGCACTTATAGACACATTCCTGCGATAACAGGAAATGAATAAACAAGGGGAAACCCCTATATCTGGGTGCTGAAATAGTACTGAAAATTTATCGTTTGATGCACATTGGATTCGCTATTCCTCGGAAATTGGCGGCCCGGAATAATGCATTTCTTAGACACCATTCCTGTCGTTGGTATCAAGATTAAATGTTCTATTTATTCGTCCAACTGGATACGATTATCCGGTGTTTTATAGGAGAACAGATGATGGGGATATGTTTTGGAAATCTCAGATTCTGGGAGACAGCTGATTGTGAAGATATGTACCAGGTGTCTGCAAAAAATAGGGATCTGAGATAGTTGGTTTTTTTAGCTGTAACATTCAATTTGCATCTCCTAGGCGGATTTCGGCATCAGAACTAAAATAGGATCGTGTAATCTCTTTAAGCGTATCTTTTAGTGTGTCATCTTCGCGACCGGAGAAATTGTCATACAGACCCTTCGCAATCTTATTAAAGGCATCCAGCAGATCCGGATCAAAATGGGTACCGCTGCTTTCCTCTAGAATTTCCATGGTTTTTTGGAACGAAAAGGGTTCTTTATAGGGTCGCTTTGATGTCAACGCGTCGAATACATCGGCAATGGCAAAAATACGGGCGACAATCGGGATCTGTGTTCCATTCAGACCTTCATAATAACCGTTTCCAT